>NZ_JBEXYN010000001.1:0-452294 GCF_040630935.1 Streptomyces sp. NPDC005722 | reverse complement strand
GGGGGGGGGCGGCGCCGCCCCCCCCCCCCGCGCCGCCGTTCAGCGGCGGAAGCGCCGCACCGCCGCGACGAGGACCGCGCCGGCCACGAGGGCCAGGCTCGCCACGCCGCCCACGCCGGTGAGGACCCTGTCCCGCGGGCCGGTGTCGGCGAGCGCGGGGCGCTCCGCGGAAGCGGCGGCGGTGCTGTCGGCGGCCTCGCGGATCATCCGTACGACGGCGTCGGGGTGGGAGAGCATCGCGACGTGCGAGGAGTCGACCTCGACGGTGTGCGACCCCGCCCGCCTGGCCCCGAAGCGTTCCAGTGCCGGGTTGATGGCGTGGTCAGCGGTGGCGACCAGCGCCCAGGAGGGGACGGTCCGCCAGGCCGCGCCCGGCGCCTTGTCGGTGAACGCCCGAAGCGCGACGGGCCGTTGCTCGGCGGCCATCAGCCGGGTCCGCGCCGCGGGCAGGTCCGCGGCGAAGACCTTCCGGAAGACGGAGTCGCGGATGTAGATGTCGGTGCCGCTGCCCGTACCGTCCCGGTACGGCACGGAGCGCTGTGCCGAGGCGAGCTCGCTCGGCGCGAACCGGGCCGACAGCCCGCCCAGCGTCTCCCCCGTGTCCGGCATGAAGGCGGCGACGTAGACCAGTGCCCTGACGTTCCGGTTGCCCGCCGCGGCGGCGCTGATCACCGCGCCGCCGTAGGAGTGGCCGACGAGCACGACGGGGCCGTCGATGTCCTTGAGCACACTGGCCGTGTAGGTGGAGTCGCCGGTCAGCCCGCGCAGCGGGTTCGCGGGGGCGACGACCTCGTAACCGGCGCTCTCCAGGCGCTCGACGACCGGGCTCCAGCTGGACGCGTCGGCGAAGGCGCCGTGCACCAGCACCACCGTCGGCCGGGCCCCGCCGGCGGAGCCGTCGGCGACCGACGAGGCGAGGGCGGGACCGGCGGCGAACGCCGTCGAGGCGAGCGCCGCGACGAGCGCGCCCGCGCGCGCTATGTGACGTCGGTTCAGCGGAGCGGGGGAGGAGGACGGCCCAGCCATGCTGTTCTCTCTTCCGGCCGGAGGGGCTGCTGTCGTCTCCCAGCCTTGGCCCGCCGCGCCCGTCCCGCTCGTTCCCGGGGGACGGACGAGTGACGGACGGGTGACGGCGGGTCGTCCGCTCTTCCCCTGCGCTCCGCGGACGTGAAACACCGGCGTCATCGAACACGGATATGATCCGCCTCACACAAGATCCCGGACGGCCGGAAGACGTGCGTTCCGCATGCCTTCCTGCCGCCTCCCATGCATGAGGGGAGACGTCCGATAGCCCTCCGAATATGGCTCAGCAGCGCGGGGGTGGCCACCACCCAGGTGATGCGGATGCTGCGCGGCAACCCAGACTCCGTGGACGTCCGCGTCTACGGGACCAACGTCGACCCTTCGGCACCCGCCCTGGCCGCGTGCGACGTGGCCGAGCTGGAACCCCGTCACGTCGGCGACGACGCCTACGCCGACTTCGCCCTCGACTTCTGCCGCCGGCACGGGATCGACGTCCTCGTGCCACCGCGCCGGCTCGCCGCCCTCGCCGGGCGGGCCGACGACTTCGCCGCCGCGGGCACCCGGCTGATGTGCTCGCCGCCCGCCTCGGTCAAGGTGCTGACCAGCAAGAGCCGTACGTACGAGGAGGCGCTCGCCGCCGGCATCCCGGTGCCGCCGTGGCGGGTGGCGAGGGACGCCGACGGCCTGCGGGCCGCGGTGGACGAGCTGGCCGCCACCGGCGAGACCCTCTGCATCAAGCCCGCCGGCGAGTACTCGGCCTTCGGCTTCCGCATCCTGGAGGACCGGCCGATGGGCATCCGCGACCTGCTCGCCCCCGCCCGCCCCATGGCCTCGGTCGAGGCGGTCGCCCAGGCGATGAAACGGGCCGCGGACGAGGGCGAGCACGTCCCGCGCATGATCGTCATGCCGTACCTGGAGGGCCCCGAGGTCAGCGTCGACTGCCTGTCCGCCCCGGGCGGGCAGCTGCTCGCCGCGATCCCCCGGGCCAAGGAGGGCCGCTACCGGCTGCTGCTGGACGACCCCGGGATCACGGAGATCGCGCGGCGTCTCGTCGGTCACTTCGGCCTCGCCTACCTCTCCAATGTGCAGCTGCGCCACCGCCACGGCGAGCCCGTCCTCCTGGAGGCGAACCCCCGGCCCTCCGCGGGGATCTTCCAGACCGCCTTCACCGGGGTGAACCTGCCCTGGGCGGCCGTCCGCCTGCTCACCCAGGGCGACGCCGGCCTCCGTACGGCTCCCCGGCTCGGCGGCCGGGTCGCCGTGACGGAGGCGGTCACCGAGGTCCCGGTGGTCCCCGGCGTCGCGGACGTCCCCGGTCTCCCCGGGTTCCCCGACGTCCCGGAGGTCAGCGTGGCGTGATCGGGGGCGTGGCGCCCGCCCCGGCTCCCGTCCCCGGCGCGCCCGCGCTCGCCGCCCGGACACCGTGCCGACCGTGACGCAAGCGGTCACGGGGGTCCCGGAGGTCCCGGAGGTCAGCGTGGCGTGAGCCGGGGGCAGGGGGCAGGCTGGAGGGAGGAAGGAGGTGGCGGCTCATGAGCAGACTCGAAGAGCAGATCGACCTGGACGTTCCGACCGAGGTGGCGTGGCGGCACTTGCACCGCCTGGAGGACTACCCGCAGTTCGTCGGGGGTGTCCGGGAGGCGAGCGCGGCCGGGGACGGCAAGGCCCGGCTCGGCGTGTCGGGAACGACCCACGACTCGCTCGACGCGGAGTTCTCCGACCGCACCAAGGCCCGGAGCGACACCCGTGAGATGACCTGGCGCACCAGCGGCGGTGCCGAGATCACCGGAACGTGCTCGGTCCTCCCGATCGACGAGCAGCACAGCCGCGTCCAGGTACGCATGGAGTACGACCCCGCCGAGATCCACGACGCCTTCGGCGGTCCGAAGGGCTTCGCCCAGGTCAGCGCGATCGAGCGCACGGTCCGTGACGACCTCGAACGCTTCAAGGACCTCGTCGAGCGCGAGCACTAGACGGCACCCCCGCGCGCCCGCGCACCACACCCGGTCCGTGCGGCCCCACCCGGGCCGTGCGGACCGCGACGACCGGCCCCCTCAGAGCCGCACGCCGTGCCGGCGCAGGTAGGCGACCGGATCGACGTCGGAGCCGTACCCCTCGCCGCTGCGGACCTCGAAGTGCAGGTGCGGACCGGTGGTGTTGCCCGTGGAGCCCGAGCGGCCGACCTGACGGCCGGCGGCCACGGACTGGCCGGCGCGCACGGTCAGCGAGGACAGGTGGCCGTACTGGGTGTACATGCCGTCGTGGTGCCGGATGACCACCTGGTAGCCGTAGGCCCCGCCCCAGCCGGCCTCGACGACGGTCCCCGCGGCGACCGCCTTGACGGAGGTGCCGGTGGGCACGGTGAAGTCCTGGCCGGTGTGGTAACCGCTGGCCCAGTGGGCTCCGCTGCGGTGGTACGGGGTGCCGAGCCCACCGCTGACCGGCGCGACGAAGGCCTGCGCGGCCGAGGCGGGCGCGGCGCGCCGCTCCGCGGGCTTCGTGCTCTTCGCGGGCTTCCCGGTCTTCGCCGGTTTGGCGGGCTTGACGGGCTTGGCTGCCTTCGGGCCGCGGGGCACGGAGAGTTGCTGCCCGGGAAGGATCAGGTCGGGGTCGGCGCCGACGACCCGGCGGTTCACGTCGTACAGCCGCTGCCAGCCGCCGCTGACGTCCTGCTCGTCCGCGATGCCGGAGAGCGTGTCCCCGCCGACGACGGTGTAGGAGCCGCCCCGGCCCGCGGGACGACGGTCCGTCCCCGGCTTCTCCCGCCCGTCGTCCGCCTTCGCGGCCCCCTTGCCGTGCTTCCCCTCGGGCTGCTTCCCCTCGGTCCGCTTCTCCGGGGCCGCCGCCTCACGCCGGGGCTCGTCCCGGGAGAGCCCGGCCCGCTGCGAGCACACCGGCCACGCCCCGGGGCCCTGACCGTCCAGGACGCGTTCGGCCACCGCTATCTGCTCGGACCTCGTCGCCAGGTCGGCCCGCGCGGCGAACTTCGCACCGCCGTACGCCTTCCACGTCGACTGCGCGAACTGCAGCCCGCCGTAGTAGCCGTTGCCCGTGTTGATGTGCCACTTGCCGCTGCTCTCGCACGCGGCGACCTTGTCCCACGTCCCGGCCGTGGCCGCGCCCGCCCCCTGGGCGGCGATGAACGGCAGCGCGAGCCCCGCGCCGGAGGCGGCGGTGACGGCGACCGACACCGGCGACAGCCGGCTCGGCGGCTGGGGTCTGCGGTGGCGACCGCGCACTGACCGTACGGGCATGGGGGACCACCTCTCGGTTCCGGACACACGGCCGTACAAGTACGACAGAAGGATCTTGTCGCCGCAAGGGTGCTTTTGAGACTCTGTCGTCCCAAACCGTGCGCCCCGGAACCGGGTTGGGGCGGGCGCGCCCCCTCAGGAGGTGCGCGGCGGCAGCGGGAGCGGCAGCCCCGGCAGGCCGTCGAGGCTGACCTCGACGTAGGGCTTGGCCGCGCAGTAGTCGCCGAAGGACTCCTCGGTCTCACGGGCGAAGCGCTGCGTGTGCAACGGCCGTTCCTCCCGGAAGTCCAGGTAGGGGACGGCGAACCCGCAGCTGTCGCTGATGCGTTCGGCGGTGACGACGATCACGGCGCGCAGGTCGGTCCGCTTGCGGATGTCGTCGGAGAAGTACGGCAGGAGGCCGTCCCAGCGTGGGTCGTCGCGGAAGACGGGCTCGCCGCGCCCGTGCACCCGCACGATGGTGGGCGGTCCGGTGAAGGCGCACCACATCAGGGTGATGCGGCCGTTCTCCCGCAGGTGGGCGATGGTCTCGGCGCCGCTGCCGCCGAGGTCGGCGTAGGCGAAGGTGTGGTCGTCGACGAGGGCGGAGGAACCGTCGAGGCCCTTGGGCGACACGTTGACGTGCCCGTCGCCGGACAGGGGCGCGGTGGCGGTGAAGAAGACCTTCTGCTCCTCGATGAAGGCGCGCAGGCGCCCGTCGATGCGTTCGTACGTCTTTCCCATGTCTGCGATTCTCCGGTCGCGGGTGCGGCGCGCGCCGCACCTTTCCGGCCGCGGGCGGGTCAGCGCCGCCGGGGAGGGCGCGGGCGGTCGTCCTCGCCGTCGCGGACGACGATGCCCAGCGCGCCGGCGAGCGCCGGGGCGAGGTCGAGCAGCTGGGCGCTGCCGATGACGGCGCCGCGCAGCGAGTCGTGGCCGTCGGCGAGGTCGAGGCGGGTGGCACCGCGCAGGTCGACGGCGTCGAGCTCGGCACGGCCGATGCGCAGGCGCTCAAGGGCGGTACCGGGGAAGGACACGTCCTTCAGGCGGGCTCCGCCGAGGTCGACGTCGCGCAGCACGCAGTCCTCGAAGATGACCTCGTGCAGCCGGGCGGCACGCAGGTTGACGGAGTCGAACTTGCAGCGCCGGAAGACCACCCGCCGCAGCACCGCGCCGAAGGCCTCGACCCCGGCGAGCACGCAGGAGTCGGCGGTGGCGTCCGTCCAGTTCGTCTCGGCGGCCGAGGTGCCGACGAACCGGGCGCCCTGGAGCCAGACCTCGTTGAAGCGCGCCCGCCGCAGGCTGCCGCCCTCCAGGACGGTGTCGGTGACCGCGCACTCCAGGAAGACGGCACCGCCGGCCTCCTGTTCGCCGAGGACGAGGCCGTCGAAGTGGACGGTGTCGTAGCGCTCCTCGACGCCCAGCGCGGACTCGCCGAAGGGCTCCAGCACCTCCGCGTACGGCAGCTCGGACAGGGACTGCGGTGCCTTGAAGGTCATGGCGGCCACGCTAGTGGCCCCCTGTGACAACGCCACCCTTCATGAATATGAGCGATTTGTCCGTGATGTCTTGCTACGTTGCGTCCCATGACCGCCCCCGCCCCCGGGACCTCGTCGCCGGCCGTCGCCGTGCCCGCCGTCCGGCTGCCCCGGCGCCGGGGCGTCGAGCTGGCCCTGCTGGTCGGCGCGGTGCTGATCCCGGTGTACGGCTACTGCGCCGTGGGCCTGGCGCACGACGGCGCCGTGCCGCAGGGCGCGGCCGGCTACGGCGCGGCGCTCGGCGGCCTGGCGCTGGTGGCCCACCTGGCGGTGCGCCTGCGCGCCCCGTACGCCGATCCGCTGCTGCTGCCGATCGGGGTGCTGCTCAACGGCCTCGGCCTGGTCCTGATCTACCGCCTCGACCTGGAGACCCCCGACGACGCCGCCCCGGCCCAGCTGATCTGGTCGGGGCTGGGCGTGGCACTGTTCACCGCGGTCGTCCTGCTGCTGCGCGACTACCGCACCCTGGCCCGGTACGCCTACCTCGGTGTCGCGGCGGCCCTGGTGCTGATGATCGTGCCGAGCCTCTTCCCCGCCGTGAACGGCGCGCGGATCTGGATCCGGGTCGCGGGCTTCTCCTTCCAGCCGGGCGAGTTCGCGAAGGTGCTGCTGGCGGTGTTCTTCGCGGCGTACCTGGCCGACAACCGCGCCGCGCTCGCCCACGCCGGACGGCGGGTCCGGGGGTTCCGCCGGCTGCAGCTGCCGCCCGGCCGGGTGCTCGGCCCGGTGCTGGCGGTCTGGACGATCAGCCTCGGCGTGCTGGTGGTGGAACGCGACCTGGGCACCTCGCTGTTGTTCTTCGGCCTCTTCGTGATCCTGCTCTACGTCGCCTCCGGCCGCACCGGCTGGATCGCGATCGGGCTGCTGCTGTCGGCGGCCGGCGCCTTCCTCGTCGGCTCCCTCGAACCGCACGTCCACTCCCGGGTCGCGGACTGGCTCCACCCCTTCGCCGGCATCGAGGAGGGCCGGGGGCCCGGCCAGCTGGCGCAGTCGTTGTTCGCCTTCTCCGCCGGGGGGCTGCTCGGCGCGGGCCTGGGCGAGGGGCACTCGATCCTCATCGGCTTCGCGGCCAAGTCCGACTTCATCCTGGCGACGGCCGGCGAGGAACTGGGGCTGACCGGGCTGACCGCGCTGTTCCTGCTGTACGGGCTGCTGGTGGCCCGGGGCCACCGGGCGGGGCTGGCGGTCCGCGAGCCCTTCGGCCGGCTGCTGGCCGTGGGGCTGGCCTCGATCGTCGCGCTGCAGGTCTTCGTGATCGCCGGCGGGGTGACGGACCTGATCCCGCTGACGGGGATGGCGATGCCCTTCCTCGCGCAGGGGGGTTCCTCGGTCGTCACCAACTGGGTGATCGTCGCGCTGCTGATCCTGCTCAGCGACACCGCGCGCCGCCCGCTGCCCGGCCCCGACACCGGCGCGACCGCCGCGGGCCGGGCGGACGCGGGCCGGGCGGACGCCGCGTGATCACGTACGCCCGCCGGGCCGCGGCACTGTGCCTGCTGCTCCTGGTGGCCCTGCTGGTGAACGCCCTCCGGATCCAGGTGGTGCGGGCCCCGGCGTACGACGGCAACCCCGCCAACCGGCGGGTGCCGATCGACCGTTACGGGCAGCCGCGCGGCGACATCCTCGTCGACAGCCGGCCGGTGACCGGCTCCCGCTCCACCGGCGCGCAACTGGACTGGGTCCGCACCTACGCCGACGGCCCGCTCTACGCCCCGGTGACCGGCTTCTCCTCCCAGACGTACGGCACCGCCCTGCTGGAGGCCGCCGAGGACGAGGTGCTGTCCGGCTCCTCCCCCGGCCTGTCCGCGCTCCCGCTGTGGAACGCGATCAGCAGGCAGCCGCAGCGCCCGGGCGACGTCCGCACCACCATCGACCCCGCCGCGCAGAAGGCCGCGTACAAGGCGCTGGCCGGGAAGAAGGGCGCGGTGGCCGCCCTCGACCCGGCGACCGGCCGGATCCTGGCACTGGTCAGCACGCCCTCGTACGACCCGGCGACGATCGCCGGGACCGGCCCGGAGGCGCTCGGCGCCTGGCGCGCGCTGGTCGCCGCCGAGGACCAGCCGATGCTCAACCGGGCGCTGCGCCAGACGTACCCGCCGGGTTCGACCTTCAAGACGGTGACCGCGGTGGCGGCGCTGGCCTCCGGGGTGGTCACCGACGTCGACCGGCCCACCGACTCCCCCGACCCCTACCCGCTGCCGGGTTCCACGACCTCGCTGGCGAACGAGTCGGCGTCCTCCCGCTGCGAGGACGCGCCGCTGCGGTACGCGTACGTCGTCTCCTGCAACACCGTCTTCGGCAAGCTCGGTGACGACGTGGGACTGCGGGCGATGCGCGAGACGGCCGAGGCCTTCGGCTTCAACGACCCCTCCATCGGGGTCCCGTCGCGCCCCGCGGTGAGCGTCTTCGACCGCCGCATGGACCGGGCGCAGCTGGCGATGTCGTCGATCGGGCAGTACGACACCCGGGCCACCCCGCTGCAGATGGCGATGGTCGCCGCGGCCGTCGCCAACGACGGCACGCTGATGTACCCGCACCTGGTGGACCGGACGACCGACGCCGACGGCCTCCCCCTGGAGGTCACCGGGGACCGGGCCTACCGGCAGGTGATGGACGTGGCCGTGGCCTTCACGATGCAGGACCTGATGGTCGCCGTGGTGCGGCACGGCACGGGCCGCAACGCCGCCCTGCCGGGCGTGCTGGTGGGCGGCAAGACGGGCACGGCCCAGCACGGCGAGGACAACCGCGGGAACCCGTTCGCCTGGTTCATCTCCTGGGCGAAGGAGAGCCGCGGGGCCCCGGCGAAGGTGGCCGTGGCCGTCGTCGTGGAGGACGCCGCCGCGGACCGCGCCGACATCAGCGGCGGCGGCAAGGCGGCCCCGGTCGCCCGCGCCGTGATGCGCGCGGTGCTGGGGGACTGACCCTCGCGCCCGGCCCCGCTCAGTCCTCGGCGCCCAGCGCGATGGCCTCCTCGACCTCGGCGGCCCGCTCGCCCTCCTCCTTCGCGAAGCGCTCGGCGTCGAGCTTCTCGGCGATCTCCTCGTCCTGGGCCATCAGCAGGTCGAGGTCGGAGTCGCCCATCTCCAGCACGCCCATGTCGACGTAGGCGCGCTGCAGTCGCTCACCCCACAGCCCGATGTCCTTCACGCACGGCACGATGCGGCTGAACAGCAGCTTGCGGAACAGCTGCAGGTACTCGGAGCGCTCGCTCAGCTCCTCGGCCTCCTGCCGCGGGATGCCGAAGTCCTCCAGCACCTCGGCGCCGCGCAGCCGGTCGCGCATGAGGTAGCAGCCCTCGATGACGAACTCCTCGCGCTCGCGCAGTTCGGCGTCGGACAGCTGCTTGTAGTGGTCGCGCAGCGCCATCCGCCCGAAGGCGACGTGCCGGGCCTCGTCCTGCATGACGTAGGTGAGGATCTGCTTCGGCAGCGGCTTGTCGGTGGTGTCGCGGAGCATGCCGAAGGCGGCCAGCGCCAGGCCCTCGATGAGCACCTGCATGCCCAGGTACGGCATGTCCCAGCGGGAGTCGCGCAGGGTGTCGCCGAGCAGCGCCTGCAGCGAGTCGTTGACCGGGTAGGTCATGCCGACCTTGTCGCGCAGGAAGCGGGAGTAGATCTCGGCGTGCCGGGCCTCGTCCATCGTCTGGGTCGCGGAGTAGAACTTGGCGTCGAGGTCGGGCGCCGACTCCACGATGCGGGCGGCGCAGACCATGGCGCCCTGCTCCCCGTGGAGGAACTGGCTGAACTGCCAGGAGGCGTAGGCACGGCGCATGTCGCGCTTGTTCCGCTCGGACATCTTGTCCCAGTACGGCGTCCCGTAGACGGTCATGTTCTGGTCCGGCACGCCGAGCGGGTCGTACGGGTCGACCTCGATGTCCCAGTCGATGCGGGTGACCGCGTCCCACTGCTTGTCCTTGCCCTTCTGGTAGAGGGCCAGCAGCCGGTCGCGCCCGTCGTCGTACTCCCAGGAGAAGCGGGCGGCTCCGGAAGCCGGGATCTCCCACAGGTTGTCCTGCGACGGCATTGGCGTCTCCTCGACTCTTGACGGGCTTGCTGACACACAGTCTCATAAGAGCATGACCGCTGGCACCCCTCTTGCAACGCGTGAGAAAGTGGCGGAGCGGCTGCTCGACGCCTCCGCGAAGCACTCCTTCGACCCCGACACCGAGCTCGACTGGGAGGCCCCGTTCGAGGACGGCGCCTGGTTCTGGCCCCCCGAACTGGTCTCCCTGTACGACACCCCGCTGTGGAAGCACATGTCCGAGGAGCAGCGGATCGAACTGAGCCGGCACGAGGCGGCGTCGCTGGCCTCGATCGGCATCTGGTTCGAGATCATCCTCATGCAGCTGCTGCTGCGGCACTCCTACGACCTCGACCCCACCAGCGGGCACGTCCGCTACGCGCTGACCGAGATCGCCGACGAGTGCCGCCACTCGAAGATGTTCGCGCGGCTGGTGACCCGGCTCGGCACGCCCGTGTACCGGCCCTCCCGCCTGGACCACAACCTCGGCCGGGTGCTGAAGACGGTCTCCACCACGCCCGGTTCCTTCACCGGCACCCTGCTCGCCGAGGAGATCCTCGACTGGATGCAGCGGCTGACCTTCCCGGACGAGCGCGTGCAGCCGCTGACCCGCGGCGTCACCCGCATCCACGTGGTGGAGGAGGCCCGGCACATCCGCTACGCCCGTGAGGAGCTGCGCCGCCAGATGGCCTCGGCGCCGCGCTGGGAGCTCGCCTTCACCCGGGTCTCCTCCGCGGAGGCCGCCCGGGTGATCGCCCGGTCGCTGATCAGCCCGCGGGTGTACGCCTCGGTGGGACTGGATCCCCGGTACGCCGCCGAGCTGGCCCGCACCAGCCCGCACCGCCGGGACGTGATGCGGCAGGCCGCGCGGAAGCTCATGGACTTCCTGGACGAGATCGGCATGTTCGAGGGCCCGGGCGTACGGCGCATGTGGCGCACCTCGGGGCTTCTCGGCTAGGACACCGCCCGGGCGGATACGCTGGCGTCCATGAACGGCCGTTCGACGCCGGCGCCCGCCGCTCCCGCCTACCGCCGGCTGAGCGTCGAGCAGCGCCGCACCCAGCTGCTCGCCGCCGCGGTGGACCTCTTCGGGCACCGCAGGCCCGAGGACGTCTCGGTCGACGACGTGGCCGCGGCCGCGGGGGTCTCCCGCCCCCTGGTCTACCGCTACTTCCCGGGCGGGAAGCAGCAACTGTACGAGGCCGCCATGCGCAACGCCGCCGAGGAGCTGAGGACCTGCTTCGTCGAGCCCGCCGAGGGCGAGATGACCCAGCGCCTGTCCAACGCGCTGGACCGCTACCTCGCCTACGTGGACGAGCACGACGCGGCGTACTCCGCGCTGCTGCGCGGCGGCAGCGTGGCCGAGACCAGCCGGACCGACGCCATCGTGGACGGCGTGCGGCGCGGCGCGGCCGAGCAGATCCTCATGCACCTGGGCGCCCCGCACCCGGGGCCGCGGCTGGCCATGATGGTGCGTTCCTGGATCGCCAGCGTCGAGGCCGTCTCTCTGACCTGGCTGGACGAGGGCAAGCGGCCCCCCGCCCAGGAGCTGCGGCAGTGGCTGGTGGACCACTTCATCGCCCTGTTGCTGGTCAGCTCCACCACCGACCAGGAGACCGCCGAGGTCGCGCTGGCCGCGCTGGAGCGGGAGAGCGCCGGCAGCCCCGCCGGGGACCTGGCCCGCCGGGTGACCCCGCTGGCCCAGGCAGTCGCACATCTGCTCCCACCTGCCGTTTCCTGAACGCGACCCCCTCCACAGGGCCTACCCTGACCCCGTGAGGCATGAGGACACGGAATTCGTCGGAGGGCCGCTGGACGGCCGCGTGCTGGGGGTGCTGACCGGCATCACCGGGCAGCCCCCGAAGGTGTACGAGGTGCCGGTGCCGCAGGAGGACGGCGCAGCCCCGGTGGTGCACGTCTATCATCGCGAGCCCAGTCCCGGCCCGCGCGCGCAGCGCCGTACGCGCTGGGTCTTCGTCTACGACCCGGAGGGGAACCGGCCGGAGGGGCCGCGCTGGCCCTGGTCTAAGCCGCGGGGGTGACCGCGGGGCGGCCGCCCGGGCGACGGGCGGCGCCACCCGGGTGACGGGGGCGACGGGCCGCCGGGATGGTCCGGACCATTGACAGGATTGGTCCAGACCTGTTTGCTGCGAGTTGTCATGCGCACTTCTTCTCACCCCCGAAGGAGCGGCCCCCATGAGACACCTCGTCGCCGCGACCGCGACCCTCGCCTGCACCGCCGTGCTCGGCGGGCTGGTCGCCCTCGCCCCCACGGCGCACGCCGGTGAGTTCCTGGCCAACGGAGGCTTCGAGTCGGGCAACCTGTCCGGCTGGAGCTGCGACTCCGGCACCACGCAGGTGGTGACCGGGCAGGCGAAGAGCGGCAGTCGCGCCCTCGCCGGCACCCCGAGCGGCACCGGGACCGCGCAGTGCAAGCAGACGGTGGGCGTCGCCCCCAACACCGCGTACACCTTCTCGGCGCAGGTCAAGGGGAGTTACGTCTACATCGGCGTGGACGGCGGTGCCGGCACCTGGACCCCGGGCACCGGCGGCGGCTACCAGCAGCTGAACGTCGCGTTCACGACCGGCCCGAACCAGACCAGCGCGACGGTCTACGTGCACGGCTGGTACGCCCAGCCCACCTACTACGCCGACGACCTGTCGCTCACCGGGCCCGGCGGGCCCACGCCCAGTCCGACCCCCACCGACCCGACGCCGACGCCCACTCCGACCGACCCGACGCCGACACCGACCCCGACCGACCCGGCGCCGTCCTCCCACGCCCTGGTCGGCTACCTGCACTCCAGCTTCGCCAACGGCTCGGGCTACGTCCGCATGGCCGACGTCCCCGCGAGCTGGGACTACATCGACCTCGCCTTCGGCGAGCCCACCTCCACCACCTCCGGCGACATCCGCTTCAACCGCTGCCCGGTCGCCGAGTGCCCGAACGTGGAGTCCGACGCGGAGTTCAAGGCCGCGATCAAGGCCAAGCAGGCGCAGGGCAAGAAGGTGCTGATCTCCATCGGCGGCCAGAACGGCCAGGTCCAGCTCACCACCACCGCCGCCCGCGACGCCTTCGTCGCCTCCGTCGGCAGGATCATCGACACCTGGGGACTGGACGGGCTCGACATCGACTTCGAGGGCCACTCCCTCTCCCTCAACGCCGGTGACACCGACTTCCGTAACCCGACCACCCCCGTCGTGGTCAACCTGATCTCCGCGCTGAAGACCCTCAAGGCCAAGTACGGCAGCGCCTTCGTGCTGACCATGGCCCCCGAGACCTTCTTCGTCCAGCTCGGCTACCAGTTCTACGGCCCGGGCCCGAACGGCGCCCAGGACCCGCGGGCCGGCGCCTACCTCCCGGTGATCCACGCGATGCGCGCGGACCTGACCCTGCTCCACGTCCAGGACTACAACTCCGGGCCGATCATGGGACTGGACAACCAGTACCACCAGATGGGCGGCGCGGACTTCCACATCGCCATGACCGACATGCTGCTCACCGGCTTCCCGGTCGCGGGCAACACCTCCCGGGTCTTCCCGGCGCTCTCCCCCTCGCAGGTCGCGATCGGCCTGCCCGCTACCAGCAACGCCGGCAACGGCTGGACGACCCCGGCCGAGGTGAACAAGGCGCTGGACTGCCTTACCCGGAAGGTCAACTGCGGCGGCTACGCCACCCACGGCACCTGGCCCGGGCTCCGCGGCCTGATGACCTGGTCGATCAACTGGGACAGGTTCGGCAATGGGGAATTCCAGCGGAACTTCGACGGCTACTTCGGCTGACGCCGGACGAACGGGTGGCTCCGGTACCGCCGGAGCCGCCCGTTCCGGCCCGTCCCCCTGTCGCAGCCGACCCGATCATGTAAGGATCTACCCGCGGACATCGGCGGACAGGCGGAGGTGACGGAATGTCAGCAGCACACCGGCCCAAGGAATGGGTGCGCAGGGCACTCGTCTGCGGGGCGCTGCTGGCCGCCGCGGCCCTGGGCATCCCCGCCCAGGCCTACGCCGTACCCGACGACCCCACGCCGGGCGACCGGACGCTCGTCGTACTGCTGGAACAGCTCCAGGACCTCTACCAGAGGGCCGAGCAGGCCACCGAGACCTACGACCAGGCCAAGGTCGAACTCGAGGAGAACCAGAGCAAGGCCGACCGCCTCGACCGGCAGCTCGCCGAGGAGCGCACCGCGCTCAGCGACGCCCGCGCGCTGGCCGGGCAGCTGGCGCGGGAGCAGTACAAGTCGGGCGGCGTCTCCCCGTACCTCAACCTGCTGCTCAGCAACGACCCGCAGGACGCCTTCACCCAGGGGCACATGCTCGACCGCGCCGCGGGCAGCCAGGCCGAGCTCGTCGCGCAGCTGGAGAACGGCGAGAAGCGGATCGCCGCGCTCAACCGGGCCCAGCAGCACGCGCTGGACGGCTCGGAGCAGTTGGAGGAGAAGCAGCGTGAGGCCAGGGACGAGATCGAGCGGCAGCTCGCCGACGTCGAACGGATCCTGGCCGGTCTCACCGGCACCCAGATCGAGGACCTGCAGAAGCTGGAGGAGCAGGGCATCGACCAGGCGCAGGCCGCCTTCCTGCGCTCCGGCAAGCTCGGCAACGTGGCCCTCGCCCCGTCGATGGCCGGCAACAGGGCACTGAGCTTCGCCTACGCCCAGCTCGGCAAGCCCTACGTGTGGGGCGCCGAGGGCCCGAAGGCGTACGACTGCTCGGGCCTCACCTCGCAGGCCTGGGAGCACGCGGGCACCACCATCCCGCGCACCAGCCAGGAGCAGTGGAAGCAGCTGCCGCACGTCCCGCTGAACCTGCTGCGCCCCGGCGACCTGGTGGTCTACTTCCCCGGCGCCACCCACGTGGCGATGTACATCGGCAACGGCATGGTCATCCAGGCCCCGCGCCCGGGCGGCGTCGTCAAGATCTCCCCGATCGCGGCCAACCCGGTCCTCGGCGCGGTCCGGCCGGACTCCGGCAACCCGCCGATGAAGCACTACGTCTCCCCGTCGGCCCCCAAGTCGGCCCACGCCCCGACCCCGCTCGGCACCCGCTCCTGAAGCCGCGCCGGCGGCTCGTGCGCACGGGCGCCGGCACCGGTGTGACCGGGGTCTCACCGGCATCGGACAGACCTGTCTGTTAGTTTTGCCGTGAGGGGCCCGCCGGGCCCCGGCGAGGACCACGGTGAGCACCATGCCCACGACGGCGAAGCGCCTCCCGGCGCGGGAGCGCATACTGACCACGGCCGAGGCGCTGTTCGCCGCCCACGGCCTGCGCGGCGTGGGCGTCGACCGGATCATCGCCGAATCGGGCGTGGCCAAGTCCACGCTGTACGTGCACTTCCCCTCCAAGGACGAGCTGGCCGCCGCGTACCTGCGCCGGGTCGACGACTCCTGGCGGGGCAGGCTGCGCGCCGCCGCACTGGCGGCCGGGGACGATCCCCGCGAGCAACTGGTCGGCCTGTTCGACGCGGTCTCGGCCTCGTACGAGCGCCACGGCTTCCACGGCTGCCCGTTCATCAACGCCGCCGCGGAGAGCGAGCCCGGCAGCCCCCCGCACGAGGTGACCGTGGCGCACAAGCGGGCGGTGCGGGCATGGGTGCGGGGGCTGGCCGAGGCGGCCGGCGCCGCGGACCCCGACGAGCTCGCGCTGCAGCTGACCCTGCTCGTGGACGGCACCCTGGCCGCGGGCAAGCTGGAGCAGGACCCGGCGATGCCGGCCGCCGCCAAGGCCGCCGCCCGCGCCGCGGTCGAGCGGGCCTGCCCGCCCGCCGTCTGACCCCGTCGCGCCCTCGCCCCGCCGCGGGACGAGGGCTTTCCTCCGACCCGAATCAAACAGACCTGTCTGTTCGAAAGGACATCCGATGACCACCTCCCGCCCCCCGGTGGGCGCCACCATGCGCGCCGTCCTGCTGGAAGAGTTCGGCAGCCCCCTCGTCCTCGGCACGATCCGCACCCCCGCGCCCGGCCCCGGCGAGGTGCTGGTCCGGATCGCGACCTCGGGGGTGAACCCCCTGGACACCAAGATCAGCGCCGGGAAGGCTCCGCACGCCAGGACCCGGCCGCCCGCCGTGCTCGGCCTGGACCTCGCCGGCGTGGTCGAGGAGGTCGGGGCGGACGTCACCGGCTTCGCGCCCGGGGACGAGGTCTTCGGCATGACCGGCGGGGTCGGCGGCCTGCAGGGGTCGCTGGCCGAGTACGCGGCTGTGGACGTCCGGCTGCTGGCCCGCCGGCCCACTTCCCTGACGGCACATCAGGCGGCGGCGCTCCCGCTGGTCTTCATCACCGCCTGGGAGGGCCTGGTGGACCGGGCGGGCGTGCGCGAGGGGCACAAGGTGCTCGTCCACGGCGGCGCCGGCGGCATCGGCCACGTCGCGGTCCAGCTCGCCCGGGCCCGGGGCGCGGAGGTCTTCGCCACCGGCTCGCCGCGGAGCCTGGAGACCATCGCCGGCCTCGGGGCGACCCCCATCGACCGCACCACCACCCCGGTCGACGCCTACGTCGCCGAGCACACCGGCGGCGAGGGCTTCGACGTCGTCGTCGACACCGTCGGCGGGGAGACGCTCGACGCCTCCTTCACCGCGGTGCGCACCTACACCGGGCACGTGGTGAGCGCCCTCGGCTGGGGCAGCCACAGCCTCGCGCCGCTGTCCTTCCGCGGCGCCACCTACTCCGGGGTCTTCACGCTGCTGCCGATGCTCACCGGCCGCGGGCGCGAACACCACGGCGGGATCCTGCGCGAGGCCGCCACCCTCGCCGAGGCCGGGGCCCTGCGGCCGCTGCTCGACCCGCGCCGCTTCACCCTGGCCACGGCCGCCGAGGCGCACGCCGTGGTGGAGCGGGGCGAGGGCCGGGGCAAGGTCGTCGTCGACGTCGCCGGGTGAGGGAGCCCGGCGGTCAGTGCCGGTAGCAGTACGAGTCCGAGGAGGCGTCGCCGCCCTCCAGGCGCGTCTGGTGCACCCGCAGGCCCCCGAAGTCGGGGCCGTGCGGGAAGAAGCCCGGGTCGACGCGCAGCCCGCCGCCGGCGGTGTCGGCGTCGAGCTTGACCATCCACGGGTCGATGCCCTCGGGGTAGAACTGCTCGTCCCAGGCGGCGTACAGGGAGTTCGTCACGTAGACGCGCCGCCCGTCGCGGCTGAGCTCGACCATCTGCGAGCCGCCGCTCAGCGGGACGTCCGGCGCCGCGGGGTGCGCCTGCCGGCCGGCGATGCCGCCCAGTCGCACGGACGCGGTCAGCCGCGGCCGGAGCGGGTCGCCCACGTCGTACTGGAGGAGGTCGCCGGTCCCCCACGCGGACACGTACAGCCACCGGTCGTCCACCGACAGGTCGATGTCGGTGATCAGCGGGGGCACCGCGCCGAACGGCCGCAGCGCCGGGGGCAGCTCCTCCGCGCGGGCGGGCTCGGCGGGCAGGGTGATCACCTTGCGGACCGTGAACTCCCCGCCCTCCCGGGTCCACAGCCACACCGAGGCCGACAGGTCCTCGACGTCGACGACCGTGTTCACGAACCCCCAGGTCGCCTCGGGGTCGTGGGAGGGGCGCAGCTCCAGCACCATCTGGTTCCGGTCGCCCAGGTCGACGCACTGCAGGTGCCGGCCCGTCTCCAGGTCCCAGAAGTGCACCGCGTGCCCGTAGCGGCGGTCCAGCAGCAGTTCGGGGACGAGCCCGTCCTCGATCATCGAGGGGCTGCCCCACTCGCTGGTGACGGCGATGTTCTGCCGCAGGTGCCACCAGACGTCGTAGGCGAGCCGCTGCGGTCCGCGCTCGCTCTCCCAAGCGCGCAGCACGTCGAAGGTCTCGTGGTCCAGCAGCGCGACACCGCCGGGACCGTCCGTGCCGTCCGCGCCGCCCAGGCAGGACAGGAACACCCCGTCGGGGCCGCAGTGGAGGGTGTGCGGCCGCGAGTACCCGGCCCTGGCGGCGAGTTCCCCGGCGTCGACCACCTTGACCAGCCGCGGGCGGGCCGGGTCGGGAACGGTGTCGAGGACGTGCAGCCGGGAGGAACGCAGTCCCGGGACGATGAGGAAGCGGCGCGCGGCGTGGTGGTGGCCGGGGTGCGCCAGCGCGCTGGAGCAGGCGTTCCAGCCGAAGTGGTGCAGTTCGTTTCCGAGGCCCGGCAGCTCGACCCGGGCGGCCACCCGGCCGTACGCCGGGGACGCCGGATCGGTGACGACGGTGAACAGCGCGTCCGGGCGCTCGCCGGCCGGGTCGAACCCGACGACGTAGGCGAGCCGTTCCGGCGGCGCGGCGACCGCGTCCGCCGGGGTGCGGTACAGGGTGGGGTCGAGGTGGCCGTCGCGGTCGTGCTCGGTCGTCGTCATCGCCGTTCCCTCTCCCGTACGGGAGCGCGGGGCCCGGGGCTGCGCGGCGGACGGCCCGGCCCACCGGTGCGGGATCTGTGTGCGGACGCCGGACAGAAGTCCCGTACGACGAGCGTTTCACAGCCCCGCGGACCCCGCCACGGCGGGACCGCGAGCACCCGGGGCGCGCGTACCGGTGCCGCTGCGCGGACGGCGGGACGCGGGCGGCGGTGGACCGGAGAACGGGGAGCGGGGACGGCGGCAGGTTGCGGCGCCGTGACCCACGACGGCGCCGTCATCATCTCCCCGCCCGCACGTCCGCCCCGGGGCGAGCCGGACCTCGTCCCGAGGGCGACGACCGTCGTCGTCGTGGCCGCGCTCGGGGTGCGCGTGCCGGTGAACGCCGAGGCGCCGGCGCCCGGTGGACACCGGATGCAGCGCGGCTGGACCACGGGCGCGTGGCTGATCCCGCCGGCCGGCTTCGTCCTGCCCAAGCGGATCATCAACGACATATGGGCGGCCGGCTTGCCGCCCGGGCGTCCGCGGCGCACCAGTGTGCTGCTGACCTCGTGGTGGCTGCTCTTCGTGGCGGCCCAGCTCCTGGCCTCCCCCATCGCCACCGGGGACCCGGCGGCGGCGGAGACGGCAGGCGCCGCACTCCGGGTCCTGGCGGGGGCGCTGTGCATCGGTGTGGTGCTGAGGATCGCCTCGATGCAGCGGACGCGGCTGCGGGGCTGGGACCGGCAGGCCGTCCGGCGTCGCGGCACCGGCGGCGGTCACCGCCGGCGCCGCGGAGCGGTCAGGCTCCGGTGACCGAGGCCAGGTAGGCGCTCGCCGCCTGCGGGTCGTAGAAGTACGACTCGTAGTCCGACGGGTCGTCGAAGCCGTTGGCGAAGCGGTTCGCCACGGCCGGCAGCTGCCCGGCGGCGCCGATCAGGCCCAGGACGTGCTCCGGCGGCGGGCCGAGCAGGGCGTTGGTCCACTTGGTCACCGGCTCGGCGGTGGTCCAGAAGCGGGCGAAGGCCGACTCCATCCAGTCCCGGTCGAAGGGCTTGTCGCCCTGCTCGACGATGGCGTCGAGGTAGGCGGCCGCGCACTTGGAGGCGCTGTTGGAGCCCTGGCCGGTGATCGGGTCGTTGGCGACGACGACGTCGGCGACGCCCAGGACCAGCCCGCCGGAGGGCAGTTCCGCGACGGGGTGCCGCACGACCGGGGCGAACCGCCCGGACAGGGTGCCGCCGGCGTCGGTCAGCTCGGCCTCGCGCGCGCGGTCGTACTCCCAGGGGATGTGACGCTCCATCAGCTCCAGGGTGATGCGCAGGTGCTCCTGCGGGTCCTTCACCCCGGCGAAGACGTCGAGCGGACCGCCGGGCAGCGCCTCCCAGAAGAGGATGTCGCAGGGACCCGAGGTGGTGAGCGCCGGGATCACGATCAGCTCACCGGCGCCGGGCACCATGTTGAGCCGCACCGCGTGGAGGTCGGGGTGCTCCGGGCGCGGGGCGAGGCCGTGCACATAGGCGACGGCCAGCGAACGCTGGGGGGTGCCGTAGGGGGAGCGCTCCGCGTTCCGGCCGAACAGGGAGACCAGTTCGCCCTTGCCCGCCGCGACCATCACCAGGTCGTAGGCGCGGGCGAAGTAGTCCAGGTCCCCGACGGTCACGCCGTGGACGACCAGCTTGCCGCCGCGCTCGACGAAGGTCTCCAGCCAGCCGGCCATCTTCACCCGCTGGTCGACGGACTGCGCGTACGCGTCGAGCCGTCCGACCCAGTCGACGGGCCGGGACCCGTCGGGGGCGGCGACGGAGACGCCCAGGCCCTCGATCCGGGGCGCCTGGTCCTCCCAGAAGTTGACGCCGAGGTCACGCTCGTGCGCCAGCGCCGTGCCGAACATGCACTGGGTGGACATGACACGCCCCTGGCGTATCTCGTCCGCCGTGCGGTTGGACATGACGGTGACCTCGTATCCCCGGGACTGCAGGCCCAGGGCCAGTTGGAGCCCGGACTGGCCGGCTCCCACGATCAGTATCTTGCGCAAGGCGGCACGCTCTCTCGTACGGGTGCGGCTGGGATGCGTCCGGCGGGCGTCCCCACGACTCCCCCGGAAGACTGCTCGGCCGTGTCGTCCTAGGCCGTGAGTGCCTGCTTGACCAGGGCCAGCAGCACCTGGATCACCGACTGGCGGTCACGGGCGTCGCATATGACCACCGGGATCTCCTCCGGCACGGCGAGCGCCTCGCGGACGTCGATCTCCTCGTAGGCGGTGGTGCCCTCGAAGCGGTTGACCGCCACGGCGTAGGGCAGGCCGCTGCTCTCGAAGTAGTCCAGCGCCGGGAAGGCGTCGGCCAGCCGCCGGGTGTCGGCGAGGACGACCGCGCCGATCGCCCCGCGCACCAGGTCGTCCCACATGAACCAGAAGCGCTGCTGTCCGGGGGTGCCGAACAGGTACAGCACCAGTTCGCGGTCGAGCGTGATGCGGCCGAAGTCCATCGCCACCGTGGTGGTGGTCTTGTCCGGGGTCGAACCGAGGTCGTCGATGTCCTCACTGGCCCGCGTCATCACCGCCTCGGTGGTGAGCGGGGTGATCTCCGAGACCGCGCCGACGAAGGTGGTCTTGCCCACCCCGAAGCCGCCCGCCACGACGATCTTGGTCGACGTGGGGGCGTGGCTCACGTCCAGTTGCCACTCCTGCAGGCCGTCTTCTTCCGCGAGGGACGACATGTCAGAGCCTGCGAAGTCCACCGAGCACCCTCTCCAGCAGCGCGCGATCCGGGGCGCCGGGCCCGTGCCCGGTCCCGTACACGCGGATCCTTCCCTGATCGGCCAGGTCGCTGAGCAGCACCCGGACCACACCGAGCGGCATGCGCAGCAGCGCCGAGATCTCCGCCACCGAGCGCATGCGGCGGCACAGTTCCACGATGGCCCGCATCTCCGGCATGACGCGCTCGGCCCAGTTGCCCGAGGTCAGCTCACGGCGCTCGGTGGAACCGTCGATCGTCGCGACGAAGGTCTCCACCAGCAGCACGTGGCCGAAGGACGTACGGCCGCCGGTCAGCGCGTACGGCCGCACGCGGGCGGCCCTGCGCCCGGCGCCCCGTACCGGCAGGGCGGCGGCGGCCTGGGCGGCGGGAATCAGCGGACGGCGCATCAGCGGCTCTCCTCGATCGCCTGGCGCAGCTCCGTGCGGAGCGCGGGGGTGAGCACGTGTCCGGCCCGGCCCACGAACAGGGCCATGTGGTAGGCCACCACGCTCATGTCGCACTCGGCGTCCGCGTGGACGCCGAGCAGCGAGCCGTCCCCGATCGTCATGACGAACACGCTGCCGTTCTCCATCGACACGCCCGTCTGGCGCACGCCGCCGCCGTCCATCAGACGCGCGGCGCCGTCGGTCAGCGAGGCGATGCCGGAGACCACCGTGGCCAGGTCGGCGGAGGTGCCCGCCGGGCCCCTGGGCCGCCGGACCGCTCCGTCCGCTCCGTCCGCCGCGCCCTCGTCCGCCGGGCCGGCCTCGTCCTCGGGTTCCGAGGACAGCAGCAGCAGTCCGTCCGAGGACACGACGGCCACGGAGCGGACCCCGGGCACGTCCTCCACGAAATTGCTCAGCAGCCACTGGAGGTTACGTGCCTCGTGGCTCAGGCCCCGTTCGCTCTGGGTGTCCGTACCGGCCGACATCAACCGCGTGCCTCCTCGACGCCTTCGGCTTCGACTTGTTGGTGTCCCCCCGAACCGCCCTCTGCTGCGGCCGCGTCCGCGGTCTCGTCCGCGGCCTTCCTCGGCGCGGGCAGACCGCGCCGGACCTCCTGCGTCTCGGCCTGGGCGTCCGCCCTGCCGTCGCGCAGCCCCCGGGCGAAGCCGCCGAGCTTGCGCCGCAGCTCCTCCGGGTCCACCCCGCCCCCCTGCCGGGCCCGCCCGTGGACCTGCGGTTCGCCCGAGAGCCCCGTGGACCGCGGCACCCGCTGCGGAAGTCCCTTGCCGGTGACGGCGATGCCGTCCGGCACCTCCACGGCGGCGGCCGGGGCCACGGCCGCGGCCGCTTCGGGGGCGGCCGCCACGGCCGGGGCGGACCCGTCGGCGCGGGCGTGCTCGACGGCGTCCTCGCCGGGACCGGGCGCTTCGCCGCCGGGCTCGGGCGCCTCGGCTGCTTCGGCCGTTCCGGACGCTCCCGCCGCTTCGACGGGCGCCGCGCCGGTCTCCGTCACGAGTTCCTCGGTCGCCGGCGCCGTACGCTCCGGCTCCTCCGTCTGCTCCCCGCGGGCCCGCCGCAGTGCCTTGCGCGGCTGCCACGGCTCGCCCGCGACGGCCGCCTCCACGGGGGTCTGCGGGCCGTCCGGGTCCTCCGCGGGCGCGGTGAGCGCCGTGGGGACCACCACCACGGCGGTGGTGCCGCCGCGCTTGGCGTCACGGAGCTGCACACGGATGCCGTGCCGGGCGGCGAGCCGGGCGACGACGTACACGCCCATACCGGTGGCCTCGGCGACGGTGGTGTGCTCCGCGGGATCGGCCTGCGTCAGCAGCGCGTTGAGCTCGTCCAGCCGGGCCGTGGGGATGCCGATGCCCTGGTCCTCGACCGACAGCATCAGCTCACCGCTCTCCAGCATCCAGCCGGACAGCTGCACCTCGTTCTCCGGCGGGGAGAACGCGGCCGCGTTCTCCAGGAGTTCGGCGATCAGGTGGCTGAGGTCGTCGGAGGCGAAGCCGGCGACGCGTCCCGCGGGCAGCTGCTGGATGCGCACCCGCTCGTACTTGTCGATCTCGGAGACCGCGGCGCGCGCCACGTCAACCAGCGGAACGGGCTTGGGGTGCGCGTGGCCGTGCTCGACGCCGGCCAGCAGCAGCAGGTTCTCGCTGTTGCGGCGCATGCGGGTGGCCAGGTGGTCCAGCTTGAAGAGCTGGGAGAGCTCCTCCGGGTCGTGGACCAGCTCCTCCAGCCGTTCGATCAGCGTGAGCTGGCGCTCGACCAGGCCGAGCGTGCGCAGCGTCAGGTTGACGTAGGTGCCGTGGACGTTGTCCTGCAGGGTGCCCAGGCGCGTGCTGAGGGCGTCCTGCTGTCCGTGCAGCAGGTCGCGTTCCGCGGCGAGGGCGTCGCGTACGCCCTGGAGCCTGGTGTGCTCCGCGTCCTGCGTGGCGACGCGGCCGCGCAGCCCGGTGACCTCGGCGCGGAGCGCGTTGACCGCCCGGGCCGTGGCCGCGAACTCGTCGGAGCCGACGATCCTGACCTGCTCGCCGGTGGGGACGTCGCCGCGGGCGAAGCGGTTCAGTGCGGCGGCCGGGCGGGTGATGGACCGGGCCGTGGAGACGCCGACGCCGAGGACGAGCAGGAAGCACACCGAGGCGAGGGCGACGTGGAGTTCGAGGGCCGTCACGTCGTCGTCGCGCAGCGCGGCGAGCCGTTCGGCCGCCGCCGCCGCGAGCGAGGACTCGACGCCGCGCATCATGTCGATCCGCGCGGAGAGCGCCGTCTGGACCGACCCCGGCTTGAGCGCGCGGTCGGCCGCGGAGAGCGAGGAGCTGTTCAGCAGTTGCTTCAGCCGCTTGTCGGCGTCGTTGACGTCGGAACCGGTGACGGTCTGGTCGTACTGCTCGACCGCGGCCTGCGAGGCCCCGCCCCGGAAGTCGGCGAGCGCGGCCCGTTCGCTGACCGCGGCGGTCTGCGCGGCGCCGACCAGGCCGGACGCCTCGCCGCCCTTGGTGAGCGCGCCCACCAGCAGGCCGCGCTGGACGGAGGCCTGGTCGACGGCGCGGGCGAGTTCCGGCAGCGCGGTGGTGTCGGCGGAGGCGCCCCGGGCGGGCAGCGAGCGGGCGACCGCGGACCCGACCCCGCTCAGCGCGCGGATCGCCGGGTCGTAGGCCGCGACGGCGGCCTCGGCGGAGCCGGGACCGGAGAGCACCTTCTGCCGGACGTCGGGGAGTTCCCCGAGCTGCCGGACGACCTCGGCGGTCGCGGCGGCGAAGGCGGGGGCGTCGTCGGTGTCCGTCCCGGCCGCCACCGCCAGCACCTCCTCGGCCTGGCGGTCGACCCGCTCGCGCTGGGTCTCGGAGACGCCGGTGCCGCCCTCGGTGGAGCGGCCGCCGGCCACGAAGACGGCCATGTCGTCGCGCTCGTCGGCCAGGGCGTGCGACAAGGAGACCGCCTGGGCCCCGAGTCGGGCCATGCCGACCAGTCGCTGTGACTCGGCCAGGTCGCGCACGCCCGTGGCAACGCCAGGAGCGGAGGCGGCCAGGACCGTGACGGCGCAGATCAGCAGGGCGACCAGCAGTCTCTGCCGTACGCGCTTGGTCCGCGGGTTACGTCGTGTTCGCACCGGTGCTCGCTATCCCGTCTCGCCTGATCCACTGGTCCCGAGATGACGACACATCGGCCGAGCGCCGAGCACGGCAACGTCTGGCCTCATCCCGGCATCGTCCCGACCTTCTCAGGCCGACCCGGAATGCAGATGTGCGTCCCCCGCCTCGACACTCGAACGAGTGAATCGCACGGACAAGTTGACGTTCAACTCCCCCGCACGATCGTTACGCGCCCGCCTCCGCGCCGGGCGGTCCCGGAACTGGCATCGGAGCCGCCGTCCTGGCAGGATGCGCACCTTCACCGACCGGTAACCCCCGGCGGGTGCCCCCGGGGTTCGAACAGCTCCCCCGGGCGGCTGCTGCAGACTGGCCGCATGCGCATCGAGACGGCCACCGAGCCCGGCGACCCGGGACGCCCCAACGAGGACTTCGTGGCAGTGGCCATGCCCGCGTCAGACGGCGGCGGTTCACTGGTCCTGCTGGACGGCGTCACCCCTCCCGACGGCCCCACGGGGTGCCGCCACGACGTGCCCTGGTACGTCTCCCAACTGGGCGGATCCATGATCGAACTGTCCGTTTCGCCCGCGGCCCCGAGCCTGGCGCAGTGTCTCGCGGATGCCGTCCTGCGCACCGCCGACGCGCACCGCGAAACCTGTGACCTTTATCACCGCCGCACCCCCCAGGCGACCGTGGTGGCGGTCCGGTGGAATGCGGACACCGTGGAGCATCTGGTGCTATCCGACTCGGTGTTGCTCATCGAGGACACCGCAGGTCAGGTCGGTGCCGTACGCGACGACCGGCTCGACCGGCTGCCCCCTCCGCTGCCCGCGCTGCGCGCCGCGGTGCGCGCCCTGCCGCGCGGCACGGCCGCCCGCGCCGAGGCCGCCGCCGAGTACGGGCGGGCCGTGGAGGCCCTGCGCAACGCCGAGGGGGGCTTCTTCACCGCGGCGGCGGACCCCGCGGTCGCCACCCGCGCCGTCACGGGCAGCCGGCCGCGCTCACGGGTCCGCGCGGTCGCGGCCCTCACGGACGGCGCCGCCCGCCTGGTCGAGGTCTTCCACGAGCACGCCTGGCAGGACACGTTCACCCTGCTGCGCAAGGCCGGGCCCGGGGAACTCCTGCGCCGGGTGCGCGCGGCGGAGTCCGCGGACCCGGACGGCACCCGCTTCCCGCGCGGCAAGGTGCGCGACGACGCGACCGCGGTGTTCGCGCGGTGGTGACGGCGGCGTGGCCGCGCGCCGGGCGGGGACAGGCGCGGGTCGCACGCCGGCGGGGGAAAGGCGCGGGTCGCGCGCCCTCCTACTCCTGCGAGGCGTTCAACTGACCCAGCAGCCGGGCCAGTTCGCGCAGCTCGTCCCGGTCCCAGTTGCGGAGCCGGTTGACGTAGCGCGCCCGGCGCGCCTGCCGGACGCGCGAGAAGCGCTCGGCGCCCTCGGCCGTCAGCTGCACCAGGAAGGCCCGCCCGTCGGCCGGGTCGGGTTCGCGGCGGAGGAGCCCCAGCACTTCCAGGGCGCGCAGTTGACGGCTCATCGTGGCCTTGCCGACCCCGAAGTAGCCGGCGAGCACGGTGGCCCGCTCGGGGCCCGTCTCGGCGAGCCGGGCGAGGATCCCGTACGCCGCGGGCTCCAGTTCCGGATGGACCTCCCGGGCCATCTCGCCGGAGGAGGCGCGGGCCCGCCGCAGCAGGACGGTGAGCTCGCGTTCGAGCGCCTCCATCACGGGGTCCGCCTCCCTGGGGGAGCCGGCGGTTCCGGCCACCTGGTCACCCGCCTTCCGTCGTGAAAACTTCTCGTCTCCGGCCGCCCTGTGCGCAGCGTGCCCAGTATTTCGCAGGCCGGCGCCAACGGCGTGACCAGGGGCCCTTCCGTGCGCCGGTGTCCCGCCGGGAAGGCCGGACGCACGGGAGCGGCCCCTCCTCAGGCCGTGGGAGGGGCCGCTCTCGTTCACCCGGTCAGGGCCTGGTTCAGGCCGCGACCGGGGGCTCCTCCGCCGAAGGCAGGGGGCCGGCCTCCAGTCCGGAGTCCGCGCCGGTGCCGGCGGGCTCCAGGGCCAGCTTCAGCACGTGCCGGACGTCGGAGACCGCGTGGACCTCCAGCTTCTCCAGCACCTCGGCGGGGACGTCGTCCAGGTCCGCCTCGTTCCGCTTGGGGATCACCACGGTGGTGATCCCGGCGCGGTGCGCCGCCAGCAGCTTCTGCTTGACGCCGCCGATCGGCAGCACGCGCCCGGTCAGCGACACCTCGCCGGTCATCGCCACGTCGGTGCGCACCCGGCGTCCCGACAGGAGCGAGGCCAGCGCGGTGGTCATGGTGACACCCGCGCTCGGGCCGTCCTTGGGGACCGCGCCCGCGGGGACGTGGATGTGGACCCCGCGCTCCTTCAGGTCGCCGACCGGCAGCTCCAGTTCGGCGCCGTGCGAGCGCAGGAAGGAGAGCGCGATCTGCGCGGACTCCTTCATCACGTCGCCCAGCTGACCGGTGAGCTGCAGTCCGCTGCCGCCGGTCTCCGGGTCCGCCAGCGACGCCTCGATGTAGAGGACGTCGCCGCCCGCGCCGGTGACCGCCAGACCCGTGGACACGCCCGGCACCGCCGTGCGCCGCTCCTGCGGGTCCTGCGCGGACTCCGGCACGTGGTGCGGACGGCCGATCAGGTCCCGCAGGGTCTCGGCGGTGACGGTGAACGGCAGCTCGCGCTCGCCGAGTTCGTGCTTGGCCGCGACCTTCCGCAGGATGCGGGCGAGCGACCGCTCCAGGGTGCGCACGCCCGCCTCGCGGGTGTACTCCCCGGCCAGCTTGCGCAGGGCCGCGTCGTCGACCGTCACCTCGTCCTCGCCGAGCCCGGCCAGCTCGCGCTGGCGCGGCAGCAGGTGGTCGCGGGCGATGACGACCTTCTCGTCCTCGGTGTAGCCGTCCAGCCGCACCAGCTCCATGCGGTCCAGCAGCGGCTCCGGGATGGCCTCCAGGACGTTGGCGGTGGCCAGGAACACCACGTCGCTCAGGTCCAGTTCGACCTCCAGGTAGTGGTCCCGGAAGGTGTGGTTCTGCGCCGGGTCCAGGACCTCCAGCAGGGCCGCGGACGGGTCGCCGCGGTAGTCGGAGCCCACCTTGTCGATCTCGTCCAGCAGGACCACCGGGTTCATCGACCCGGCCTCCTTGATGGCGCGCACGAGCCGGCCGGGCAGCGCGCCGACGTAGGTGCGACGGTGGCCGCGGATCTCGGCCTCGTCCCGGACGCCGCCGAGCGCCACGCGCACGAACTTCCGCCCCATCGCGCGGGCCACGGACTCGCCGAGCGAGGTCTTGCCGACGCCGGGCGGGCCCACCAGGGCCAGCACCGCACCCCCGCGGCGCCCGCCGACGACCCCGAGCCCGCGGTCGTGGCGGCGCTTGCGCACGGCCAGGTACTCGGTGATGCGTTCCTTCACGTCCTCCAGGCCCGCGTGGTCGGCGTCCAGCACCGCCCGCGCACCGGGGATGTCGTAGGCGTCCTCCGTCGTGGTGTTCCACGGCAGCTCCAGGACGGTGTCCAGCCAGGTGCGGATCCAGCTGCCCTCGGGGGACGCGTCGCTGGACCGCTCCAGCTTCTCGACCTCCTTCAAGGCGGCCTCGCGCACCTTCTCGGGCAGGTCGGCGGCCTCGACGCGGGAACGGTAGTCGTCCGCCTCGTCCTCCGGGTCGCCGTTCAGCTCGGCCAGCTCCTTGCGGACGGCCTGCAGCTGCTGCCGCAGCAGGAACTCGCGCTGCTGCTTCTCCATCCCCTCCTGGACGTCCTTGCGGATGGTCTCCGCGACGTCCTGCTCGGCCAGGTGGTCGCGCAGCCACTGCGTGGCCAGCCTCAGCCGGGCGACCGGGTCCACGGTCTCCAGCAGCTCGACGCGCTGCTTGGTGGTGAGGAAGCCCGAGTAGCCGGCGTTGTCGGCCAACTGCGAGACGTCCTCGATCTGCTGGACGCGGTCCACGATCTGCCAGGCCCCGCGCTTGCGCAGCCAGCTGGTGGCCAGGGCCTTGTACTCCTTCATGAGCTCCGCGACGGTGCCGGGAGCCTCGGCGGGCACCGGCTCGGCGAGCTCGGTCCCCTCCACCCACAGGGCGGCGCCCGGTCCGGTCGTGCCGGCGCCGATGCGCACGCGGCCGACACCGCGGATCACCGCGCCGGGATCGCCGTCCGACAGCCGTCCCACCTGCTCGACGGTGCCCAGCGTGCCCACGCCCGCGTAGTCGCCGTCCACCCGGGGAACGAGCAGCACCCGCGGCTTGTTGCCGACACCGGGCAGACCGGACCGCTGCGCGGCCTGGGCCGCCTCGACCGCGGCACGCGCCTCGGCGTCGGTCAGGTCCACCGGCACGACCATGCCGGGCAGGACCACCGCGTCGTCGAGGGGCAGCACGGGGAGGGTGAGCGGCGCGAACGCCGACGAAGACGATTGAGCCATTATCTCTCCCTAAGCAATCAAGTTGAGCTATGCAGACTCAATGCATCTGATGCCCCTCGTGTTCCCCAGCCCCTGTTCGCTCTGAGCGATCGGCCACCCGCCAGGCACGGACGCCCCACTGGAGCGGTCCCGCCCCCGGCGCCCGCCGTGCGCGCACGGCACCCACGCACCGTCACCGACCTCCGCTCCCCCGGGAGCCGGGCCCTTTCGGCGCGCGACGAGTCAGGGCGGCACCAGGGCGACGCCCAAACCTCATCCGCCACCGCCGAACCGCTGCCCCGGGCCGACCGACGGGCGTCCCCATAGGCGCGCGACGAGACCGACCGGCACCAAGGAGACGCCGAAGCACACACGGGGGCGGCCGCACGAGAACCGTGCGAGGGAGCGGGGGCGATAGAGGGGTGTGAGACTCTTCCGGCCCATGAGCCACGAGCCCCCCGGGGACGACGCGCTGCTGCGCGCGGTCGCCCGGGGTGACGCCCAGGCCCTCGCGGACCTGTACGACCGACATTCCGGCTGGTTGCACGCGCGGCTCACCCGGCGCTGCTCCGACCCCGAGACCGTCCGCGAGGTACTGCAGGACACCTTCGTCACGGCCTGGCGCTCGGCGGGCGGCCACGGCGGCGGCGCCGTGGGCGGCTGGCTCTGGGTGATCGCCGTCCGGCGGCTGGCGGACGCCCGTCGCGCCGCCGTACGGGCCGGCACCCGCGACCTGCTGGCCGCGCGGACGCACGAATCCGGTACCGCCCCGTCGGCCGAGGAGGACGTCCTCGCCGGGCTGGAGTACGGCGACGTGGGCGCGGCGCTCGACCGGATCTCCCCCGAGTTGCGGGACGTGCTGCGGGCCACCGTGGTCGACGGCCTCACCACCCGGGAGACCGCGTGCCTGCTCGGCATACCGGAGGGGACCGTCAAGACCCGCGCCTCCCGGGCCCGCCGCGAACTGCGCGCCGCCCTCGCCGCCTTCGGCCCCGCAGGAGGAGCCGCATGCTGAACCCCCGCCGCACCCCCGCCGCGCCGCCCGCGGACCGGACCGGCTGGCACGTGCCGGACGCCGCGGCCGCCGCCTACGCCGACGGCACCCTCGCCGACTCCGCCGCGTGGTCGGTGGACAAGCACCTGGAGTCCTGCACGGCCTGCGCCACCCGGCTGTCCGCGCTGGTCAGGGCGGGCGACGCGGGCCCGCTCCTCGCCGGCGTCCGCGAGGCCGTCCTCGCCGCGGCCGCGCCGGCGCCCCGGGCCGCGCGGAGCCTTCCCTGGCGGGCTGCGCTGCGGTCCGCGCGCGTCCTGCGGCCCGCCTGGGTCGGGTCCGTACTGCTCACGCTCGCGGTCGCCGTGGCGCTGTCCCGGCTGGGCGCGGCGCCGGAGGGACGCCCCTGGCTGCTGGCGCTCGCGCCGGTGCTGCCGCCCCTGGGCGTGGCGCTCGCGTACGGCAGGCACGGGGACCCGGCCCACGAACTGACCGCGTCGACACCCTCCGGGGGGCTGCGGCTGCTGCTGACGCGCACCGGGCTGGTGCTGGCGGTGTGCGTGCCCCTGCTGAGCGCCGCCGGGGGCGTGCTCGCGGGCGCCGGGGCGGCCGTGGCCTGGCTGCTGCCGGGGCTCGTGCTGACCGGGGCCACCCTGGCGCTCGGCAGCTGGACGGGGTGCCATCGGGCCGCCGGCGCCGTCACGGCCGCCTGGCTGTGCGCCGTCACCCTGTGCGGGCTCCCCGCCGCGGCCGTGCCCCTGCTGCTCTCCCCCGCCGCGCAGCCCGGCTGGGCAGCGGCGGCCGCGGCCTGCGCCGGCCTGCTGATCCTGCGCCGTACCGCCTTCGACCACCTGGAGCGCACGTGACCACCGAGACCACCGTCCTTGTGGACGGCCTGACCGTACGGCACCGGAGGACCACCGCCCTGGACGCCCTCGACCTGCGCATCGGGCGCGGCGTCCACGGGCTGCTCGGCCCCAACGGCGCGGGGAAGACCTCGCTGATCCGGGTGCTGGCCACCGTGGCGCCGTACCGCTCCGGCCGGCTGGAGCTGCTGGGCCTCGACCCTGCGGCCCCCGCGGGGCGCACCTCGGTGCGGCGCCGCCTGGGCTACCTGCCGCAGGAGTTCGGCCACTACCCCGGTTTCACGGTGCGCGAGTTCGTGGCGTACATGGCCTGGCTGAAGGAGGTGCCCAAGGACGCGGTGCCCGAGGCCGTCGAGCGCGCGATGGAACGGGTCGGTCTCGCCGGGCGCGCGGACGCGCGGATCAGGACGCTGTCCGGCGGCATGGTGCGCCGGGTCGGCATCGCCCAGGCGATCGTCAACGACCCGGAGCTGCTGCTGCTCGACGAGCCGACGGCCGGTCTCGACCCGGAGCAGCGGGTGGAGTTCCGCGCCCTGCTCAGGGAACTGGGCGCCACGGCGACCGTCCTGGTCTCCACCCACCTCGTCGAGGACGTCGCCACCGCCTGCACCGAGGTGACCCTCCTCGACGAGGGGCGGGTCGCCTTCCGGGGCACCTCGGGGGAACTGGCCGCCGCCGGCGACGACGACGCGGCCGGGGACAGCCCGACCGAACGCGGCTACACGGCGGCGCTGCGCCGCCACCGCTCCGCGCGCGCCGCCTCCCTGGAGGCCGCCGTATGAGCGCCGCGGGCACCCTGACCACCACGCCGCAGGCCCCTCCCGCCGCTCCCCGTGCGCACCGCACCGAACTGCTGCGCGGGGGCGGGGTGTGGGTGGGCGCCGTCCTGGCCGTGAGCGTGATCGTCGCCGTACTGGCCAGGCGGTACCTCCTGTTCGACACCTGGGCGACGACCCAGGCGGCGCTCCGTGAGGCGGGCCTGCTGCTCGGCGGTCCGCTCGCGCTCGCCGCGGGTTGCCGGCAGGGCGGCCGCGAGCACCGGCGATACACCGGCGACCTGCTCGCCTCCGCCGCGCGGTCGCCGCTGCGCAGGGCACTCGTGGCGGCCCTGCCGTCGGTGGCCTGGCCGGTGCTGGGCCACCTGGCGGCGACCGCCGTCTGCCTGGGGGTGCTGCTGCCGTACGCGTCCTACGGGCACCCCGTCTGGCACCTGGCGGCGGTGGACGCGGTGGCGCTCGGCTCCCTGGGGGCGCTCGGCTTCGCGGCGGGGCGGGCGTTGCCCTGGCGCTTCTCGCCCCCACTGGCCGGCGTCGCCGGGTACGTCCTGCTCGGCTTCGGCGTCTCGGGGTACACCGGAGCGGGAACGGCGTGGCTGAGCCCCGCGAACGGCGACTGGGGGAGGTTCGGCGGCGACGTCCCCGTGTGGTGGGCCGGGGCCCTCTGCGCGGTCTGGACGGCCGGACTCGCCGTCGCCGCCCTGCTGGCGGGCCATGCGCGGCGCAGGGCCCTCGCCGTCCTGCCGCTCGCGGCCGCGGTCGCCGCCGGGTCCGTGCTGTACGGCACCGGCGACGGCCTGCTGCGCTCCGATTCCTCCGCCACCGCGCTGGTCTGCGACCGGGCCACGCCCGCTGTGTGCGTCCGCGCGACCCACGCCGGCGCGCTGCCCGCCGTGCGGGCGGTGGTGGCGCGGATCGACGCCCGGCTCGCGGGTACGCCGGGGGCTCCCGTCCGCTACCGCGAGGGCGGCACCGGCGACGCCACACCGCCCGGGGAGGTCCGGTTCGAGCTGTACGGCGGGGTCTTCCGCGGTCACCTGGGCGATCCGGAGATGCTGTACCGGGACTTCGTGTACGCGGTCACCACGCCGCCCGGCTGTCAGGGCCAGTCCCACGCGGCGGGCTACCCCGCCGAGTACGCCGCCCAGGAGTGGCTGGACCTCGGCAAACCACTGTTCGCGGACACTGCGGCCGAGGAGCGGCAGGCGGAGGCGGCGGCACGTCGCCTGCGCACGCTGGCAACCGCCGACCGCCGGGCCTGGCTGGGCCGCTACCTGGCCGCGGCGCGGGTGTGCGACACCAGTGGTGTCCCGGCGCCGTGATCGTCAACCCCACCCGCCGAGGAGGCAGTGCCATGACGCCCTCGCTCGTCCCCCTCTACCTGCGCTCGCGCCGTCTGCCCGGCGCTGTCGCCGCCCTGGCCGTCCTCTTCGCCGTCTCGCGCTGGAGCGCGGACCGGCTGGTCGACCGGGCCCTCTTCGACCCGGCTGCCCGGGTGCCGCTGGTCGTCCTGGCCCCGGTGCTCGCCGCCGCGGTCACCGGGCTCTCGCTGCACAGCCGCTCCGGCGAACTGGACCGCTCCGCCCCGCTGCCGTGGTGGCGGTGGCGCGCGGCGCACCTGCTCGGCCTCACCGGGCTCGCCGCGCTCTGGCTGGGCACCGCGGTGCCCGGCGACCCGGCGCACTTCGGCGCCCCGGCGATGGTCCGCGGCGTGCTCGGCTTCACCGGGCTCGCCGCGGCCGGCGCCGCGCTGTTCGGCGCCCGGCTGAGCTGGCTGCCGCCCGTGGTCCTCGGCGGCGCCGCCTTCCTGGCGGCGCCCCGCACCCCGGGCGGGGCGGCCGCGGTGTGGGCCTGGTCGATGCAGCCGGGCGCCCAGCCCGCCGCCTGGGCGACGGCCGTCGTGCTGTTCGCCGCCGGCGCGGCCCTGGTGGCGGTCCGGGGCCCGGCGGCGGACGGGGTCCGATAACCGGTACAGCCCGGGCGACCGCGTCATTACGCTGTGCGGGCATGTACGACGAGGACGACACACGACCCGTGACGATCGACCGCCGCGAGGGGCCCTACGGCGAGGTCGCGCTGCGGCGCGGCGGCGGGCGCTACGAGATCATCGCCAACGGCACCTTCCTCATGGACACCTCCGACGGCCGCTCCGAGCGGCTGCTGGTCGACGCCGCCCTGGACGCGCTGCCCGCGGACCGGTCCGGCCTGTCGGTGCTGATCGGCGGGCTCGGGGTGGGCTTCTCCCTCGCACGGGCGGCGGGCGAGCCGCGCTGGGCGCGGATCGCGGTGGCCGAGCGGGAGCGGGCGGTGGTCGACTGGCACCGCACGGGCCCGCTCGGCGCCTTCTCCGAGCACGCGCTGGAGGACCCGCGGGTCACCGTGGTCGAGGGCGATCTGGTGGAGTACGTCCGGGATGCGGACGTGACGTACGACGCACTCTGCCTGGACATCGACAACGGCCCCGACTGGACGGTCACCGAGGGCAACCAAGGGCTGTACGGTCCGGTGGGCCTCGCGGCCTGCAAGGAGCGGCTCGAACCGGGCGGCGTACTGGCGGTATGGTCGGCGCAGCCGTCCGCCGCGTTCGACGACGCACTGAGGTCGGCGCAGTTCACGCAGGTCCGGACCATCGAGATCCCGGTGAATCGGGGCGTTCCGGATGTCGTGCACCTGGCAACCAATCCCGCATAGCCGCGTCGTCGTCCCGCCCCGTACGCTGCTGCGCAACGTAAACGACCATGGGGGACCCCACATGGACAGCACACAGCCGACGACCGCCGACGCCGCAGCGGTGGCGGCCACCCCCGGGGCGCAGCGCCGCGTGCTGGTGGTGGAGGACGAAGCCACGATCGCCGACGCCATCGCGGCGCGCCTGCGGGCGGAGGGCTTCCAGGTCCGCACCGCGGGCGACGGCCCCGCCGCCGTGGAGACCGCCGCCTCCTGGCAGCCCGACCTCCTCGTCCTCGACGTCATGCTCCCCGGCTACGACGGACTGGAGGTCTGCCGCCGCGTGCAGGCCTCGCGCCCGGTCCCGGTCCTGATGCTGACCGCCCGCGACGACGAGACCGACATGCTGGTCGGGCTCGGCGTGGGCGCCGACGACTACATGACCAAGCCCTTCTCGCTGCGCGAACTGGTGGCCCGGGTGCACGTGCTGCTGCGCCGCGTGGAGCGCGCCACGATCGCCGCCCGCGACCCGCGGGGCGCCAACATGCAGCTCGGCGACCTGGAGATCGACAACGCCCAGCGCCGGGTCCGGGTCCGGGGCGCCGACGTGCACCTCACCCCGACCGAGTTCGACCTGCTGGTCTGCCTGGCCCAGCAGCCGCGGGCGGTGCTCTCCCGGGAACAGCTGCTCGCCGAGGTCTGGGACTGGGCGGACGCCTCCGGCACCCGCACCGTCGACAGCCACGTCAAGGCACTGCGGCGGAAGATCGGCGCGGAGCGCATCCGTACGGTCCACGGCGTCGGCTACGCGCTCGAGACGCCCACGCCGTGAGCCCCTACAGCGCGCCGCGCCCGCCGAAGCTGCGGGAACGTGTCTGGGCCGCGCTGAGGCCGTACGACCCCTTCCGGTCGATCAAGGCGGCGCTGCAGTACCTGGTGCTGGCCTCCGTGCTGATCACCACGGGCCTGGTCTTCGTGGCGATGCACTCCGCGACCGAGATCCGGATCATCACGATCTTCTCGATCATCGCCTCGCTGCTGATCTCGCAGCTGGTGGCGCACGGCCTGACCGCGCCGCTGCGCGAGATGACCTCGGTCGCCAGCGCCATGGCGCGCGGCGACTACAGCCGGCGGGTCACCGCCGTGCGCCGCGACGAGGTCGGCGAGCTGGCCGAGACCTTCAACCGGATGGCCGCCGACCTGGAGGCCGTCGACCAGCACCGCAAGGAGCTGGTGGCGAATGTCTCACACGAGCTGCGCACCCCGATCGCGGCGCTGCGCGCGGTGCTGGAGAACGTCGTCGACGGGGTCTCCGAGGCCGACCCGGAGACCATGCGCACCGCGCTGCAGCAGGCGGAGCGGCTGAGCCTGCTCGTCACCCACCTACTGGACCTCTCCCGCCTGGACAACGGCATCGTGCCGCTGGACGCCAAGCGCTTCGAGGTCTGGCCCTACCTGTCGGCCGTGATCAAGACCGCCGGGCTGGGCCTCCAGGACGGCCAGGCGCCGGGCCGCCGGGCACGGAAGGACGTCCACCTCCACCTGGACGTCTCGCCCCCGGAGCTGACGGCGTACGCGGACGCCGAGCGGCTGCACCAGGTGGTCGCCAACCTGATCGACAACGCCGTCAAGCACAGCCCGCCCAGCGGCCGGGTCACCGTCAGCGCCCGCCGGGGCCCCGGCCCGGGCAGCCTGCACCTGGAGGTCCTGGACGAGGGCCCGGGCATACCGGAGGCCGAGCGCAACCGCGTCTTCGAGCGCTTCAACCGCGGCACCGCTGGACCGGGCGACGGCGGGACGGGGCTGGGACTGGCGATCGCGCGCTGGGCGGTGGACCTCCACGGCGGCCGCATCGCGGTGGCCGAATCCCCCCGCGGCTGCCGGATCCGCGTCACCCTCCCGGGGTCGCACGCGGCGCCGGCTTGACGGCTCCCACCGGGGCGGACGTTGCCAGAGGCAACCGGACCAGTCGATTCAGCACCCCATTCCCGCCAAACTCCGCCCCGAAACCGCCTTTCCGATGTGACTTAGGCGACGACTGGCCTCCCCGCCTGCAGGAAACGCTCCGGTAGGCGTAGCCTTTATTTCCGCTGTCCATCACCTTGTGAAGCGGAAGAGGGCGGTTGCCGCCGTGTCGCCACACCCCAGTAGCTCGAGCGTCCCGACCGAAACCGATGGGCAGGGCCAGGGCCCTGCCGCGGGCTTCGGGCCTAACGAGTGGCTTGTCGATGAGATCTACCAGCAGTACCTCCAGGACCCGAACTCGGTGGACCGAGCCTGGTGGGACTTCTTCGCCGATTACAAGCCGGGAGCGGATACGGGTTCCGCAGTCGCCTCGGGCCAGCCTCAGGCGGCCCCCGCAGCGCCGCCGGCCGCTCCGGCCGCTCCTGCTGCCGCACCCGCTGCCGCGGCACCGGCCGCACCGGTCCAGCCGGCCGTGACGCCCGCCGCCGCGCCGGCCCCGGCCGCCCAGGCCCCGGCCCCCGCGCCGGTCGCGCCCGCGGCACCGGCCCCGGCCCCCGCGAAGCCCGTCGCCGAGAAGCCCACCCCGGCACAGCCGCAGCCGGCCCCCAAGGCCGCCCCGGCCACCGAAGCGCCCCAGGGCCCGGAGTACGTGACGCTGCGCGGCCCGTCCGCGGCCGTGGCGAAGAACATGCACGCCTCGCTGGAGCTGCCCACGGCCACGTCCGTGCGCGCGATCCCGGTGAAGCTGCTGTTCGACAACCGCATCGTCATCAACAACCACCTCAAGCGCGCCCGCGGCGGCAAGGTCTCCTTCACCCACGTCATCGGCTACGCCATGGTGCAGGCGCTGAAGATCATGCCGGCGATGAACTGGTCGTTCGCGGAGAAGGACGGCAAGCCGACACTGGTCAAGCCCGACCACATCAACCTCGGCCTCGCCATCGACCTGGTCAAGCCCAACGGCGACCGCCAGCTGGTCGTCGCGGCCATCAAGAAGGCCGAGACCCTCAACTTCTTCGAGTTCTGGCAGGCCTACGAGGACATCGTCCGGCGCGCCCGCGTGGGCAAGCTGACGATGGACGACTTCTCCGGCGTCACCGTCTCGCTCACCAACCCCGGCGGCATCGGCACCGTCCACTCCGTGCCGCGCCTGATGCCCGGCCAGTCGGTGATCCTCGGCGTCGGCTCCATGGACTACCCCGCCGAGTTCCAGGGCACCTCCCAGGACACCCTGAACAAGCTGGGCATCTCCAAGGTCATGACGCTGACCAGCACCTACGACCACCGGGTCATCCAGGGTGCCGCGTCCGGCGAGTTCCTGCGCATCATGAACCAGCTCCTGCTGGGCGAGAACAACTTCTTCGACGACATCTTCAAGGCGCTGCGCATCCCCTACGAGCCGGTCCGCTGGCTCAAGGACATCGACGCCAGCCACGACGACGACGTCACCAAGGCCGCCCGCGTCTTCGAGCTGATCCACTCCTACCGGGTCCGCGGCCACGTCATGGCCGACACCGACCCGCTGGAGTACAAGCAGCGCAAGCACCCCGACCTGGACATCACCGAGCACGGGCTCACCCTGTGGGACCTGGAGCGCGACTTCGCCGTCGGCGGCTTCGCCGGCAAGTCCCTGATGAAGCTCCGCGACATCCTCGGCGTGCTGCGCGACTCCTACTGCCGCACCGTCGGCATCGAGTTCATGCACATCCAGGACCCGCTGCAGCGCAAGTGGATCCAGGACCGCGTCGAGCGCTCGCACACCAAGCCCGAGCGCGACGAGCAGCTGCGCATCCTGCGCCGGCTCAACGCCGCCGAGGCCTTCGAGACCTTCCTGCAGACCAAGTACGTCGGCCAGAAGCGCTTCTCCCTGGAGGGCGGCGAGTCCGTCATCCCGCTGCTGGACGCCGTCATCGACGCGGCCGCCGAGTCGCGTCTGGACGAGGTCGTCATCGGCATGGCCCACCGCGGCCGCCTCAACGTGCTCGCCAACATCGTCGGCAAGTCGTACGCGCAGATCTTCCGCGAGTTCGAGGGCAACCTCGACCCGAAGTCGATGCACGGCTCCGGCGACGTGAAGTACCACCTGGGCGCCCAGGGCACCTTCACCGGCCTGGACGGCGAGCAGATCACCGTCTCCCTGGCCGCGAACCCCTCGCACCTGGAGGCGGTCGACCCGATCGTCGAGGGCATCGCCCGCGCCAAGCAGGACGTCATCGGCAAGGGCGGCACGGACTTCACCGTCATGCCGGTCGTGCTCCACGGCGACGCGGCCTTCGCCGGCCAGGGCGTCGTGGCGGAGACCCTGAACATGTCGCAGCTGCGCGGCTACCGCACCGGCGGCACCGTGCACGTGGTGATCAACAACCAGGTCGGCTTCACCGCCGCCCCGGAGTCCTCCCGCTCGTCGATGTACAGCACCGACGTCGCGCGCATGATCGAGGCGCCGATCTTCCACGTGAACGGCGACGACCCGGAGGCCGTCGTCCGCGTCGCGCGGCTCGCCTTCGAGTTCCGCCAGGCGTTCAACAAGGACGTCGTCATCGACCTCATCTGCTACCGCCGCCGCGGTCACAACGAGGCCGACAACCCGTCCTTCACGCAGCCGCTGATGTACGACCTGATCGACAAGAAGCGCTCGGTGCGCAAGCTCTACACCGAGTCCCTCATCGGTCGCGGCGACATCACCCTGGAGGAGGCCGAGCAGGTCCTGCAGGACTACCAGGGCCAGCTGGAGAAGGTCTTCACCGAGGTCCGCGAGGCGACCGCGCCGGCCGCCGCGCAGCAGGAGGAGAGCCAGGCCACCGGTCCGGAGTTCCCCGTCCCGGTGGGCACCGCGATCAGCGAGGAGGCCGTCAAGCGGATCGCGGCCTCGCAGGTCAACATCCCCGAGCGGATCACCGTCCACCCGCGCCTGATGCCGCAGCTGCAGCGCCGCGCGGCCATGGTCGAGGACGACAGCATCGACTGGGCCATGGGCGAGACGCTCGCCATCGGCTCCCTGCTGATGGAGGGCACCCCGGTCCGGCTCGCCGGCCAGGACTCCCGCCGCGGCACCTTCGGCCAGCGGCACGCCGTCCTGGTCGACCGGGAGACCGGCGAGGACTACACCCCGCTGCTCTACCTCTCCGAGGACCAGGCGCGCTACAACATCTACGACTCGCTGCTCAGCGAGTACGCGGCGATGGGCTTCGAGTACGGCTACTCGCTGGCCCGCCCGGACGCGCTGGTCGCCTGGGAGGCCCAGTTCGGCGACTTCGTCAACGGCGCCCAGACCGTCGTCGACGAGTTCATCAGCTCCGCCGAGCAGAAGTGGGGCCAGACCTCCGGCGTCACCCTGCTGCTGCCGCACGGCTACGAGGGCCAGGGCCCGGACCACTCCTCGGCCCGCATCGAGCGCTTCCTGCAGCTGTGCGCGCAGAACAACATGACGGTGGCCGTCCCGACGACGCCGGCGAACTACTTCCACCTCCTGCGGTGGCAGGTCCACAACCCGCACCACAAGCCGCTCATCGTCTTCACCCCGAAGTCGATGCTGCGTCTGAAGGCGGCGACGTCGAGGACGGACGAGTTCACCTCCGGCGAGTTCCAGCCGGTCATCGGCGACCCGCACTTCACCTCCGGCGGGGGCCGGCCCGAGGACGTCCGCAAGGTCGTCTTCTGCTCCGGCAAGGTCTACTACGACCTCGTCGCCGAGCGCGAGAAGCGCGGTGCCTTCGACACCGCCTTGATCCGCATCGAGCGCCTCTACCCGCTGCCGGGCCTGGAGATCCAGGCCGCCCTGGCCCCGTTCACCAAGGCCCAGAAGTTCGTCTGGGCCCAGGACGAGCCGGCCAACCAGGGTGCCTGGCCGTTCATCGCCCTCAACCTGATCGACCACCTCGACCTGGTGCTGGGCGCCGCGCCCGACAACGCCGACCGGCTGCGTCGTGTGTCGCGTCCGTCCTCCTCGTCGCCCGCGGTCGGTTCCGCCAAGCGGCACCAGCAGGAGCAGGAGCAGCTGGTGCAGGAGGTCTTCGAGCTCTGAGGCTCGCAGTCCCGTACGCAGCGCAGGGGCCCCGCACTCGCCGAGTGCGGGGCCCCTCCCGCGTGCGCCGGCCCGCGGGAGGGGCAGGCCGGGGCCCGGGCGGCGGGAGTACCTATCCTGGCCTGGTACGTCATCCTTCGACCCTGATCCGGAGCACCCCTTGTACTTCACCGACCGCGGCATCGAGGAGCTGGAGAACCGGCGCGGCCAGGAGGAGGTCACCTTCGAGTGGCTGGCCGAGCGGCTGCGGGAGTTCGTCGACCTCAACCCGGAGTTCGAGATCCCGGTGGAACGGCTGGCGACCTGGCTGGCCCGGCTGGACGACGACGAGGACGAGTGACGGCGCACCGCCGGGCCGCGCAGCTCAGACGCGGAAGGCGCCGAAACCCACCTGCTCCCCGCAGACGCTGAGGACGGCCGGGGCGCCGTCGGCCCCGGTGACCCCGACCGTGCGGGCCACGTCGTCGGGGAGGGCGATCTCCACCCGGGAGGCCTGGACGGCGCAGACCTCGCGCGCCGAGGGGGTGCCCTCGAAGTTGACGTCGGTGTAGCGGACGTCGGCGACTGCCGTCGCGTGGGGGCGCAGGTCCACGGCGTCGGTGCCGGCGGCGGAGTTGTCGGTCCGCACGGGGGCGGCCTTGCCCTGGTCGTCCCTCGCGGTGAGCGTCGTGGCCCCGGCCAGGGTGCAGGTGGCGCCGGAGGTGTTGGTGACCTCGACCCTGCCGACCGCGGGCTGCCACACGGTCGCGTGCACTCCGGCCGCCACGAAGCGCACGGTGGTCGTGCCGGCCGTGCAGGCGCTCGCCCGGGCGTGCGCGGGGCTCACCGCGACGGCGGGCGCGCGGGTCCCGGTCCGGGTGCCGCAGCCGGCGAGGGCGGGGCCGGTGAGGAGCAGGACGGCGGCGGCGACGGCAGCGCGGGGGCATGAGGGGCGCATGACGGACGAGCACATCACCCGGCGCCCCGTACGGCCCGTCACGGCGCGCGCGAGGTCGTCCCCCGCCTGCGGGACCTCACCCGTACGCCGCACAACCGGCCCCGCGCGGACGTCGGCCGTTCCGCCGGGAAACGCCACCAGGGCGCGCACGGCGCTCCCTTGACTTCCCCTCCACGCGATATATCGTGTCTATCGGAGAGACGCGATATGTTGCGTTGTCGGCGTTGCCCCGGCGTGCCCGGGTGACCCCAAGGAGGGGCGAAATGAGCGGAACACCCGGCTCACGGGAGTGGACGGTCACCGAGCCGCACAAGATGGTCTTCGACGGCAGCGTCGACACCCTGCACGTCCGGGTCGTCAACGGCGCCGTCAACGTGGTCGGCGTCGACGAGGGCCCGGCCCGGCTCGAGGTGAGCGAGCTCGACGGCCCGCCGCTGATCGTGTCCCACGAGGGCGGCACGCTCACCGTCACCTACGAGGACCTGCCCTGGAAGGGCCTGCTCAAGTGGCTCGACCGCAAGGGCTGGCGGCGGCACGCCGTCGTCTCGCTCGCGGTCCCGCAGCGCACCAACGTGTCGGTCGGGGTGGTCGGGGCGAGCGCCGTGGTCTCCGGGATCTCCGACCGCACCGCCGTACGGGGCGTCAACGGCGACATCACGCTGGTCGGCCAGGCCGGCCCGGTGACCGCCGAGACCGTCGCGGGGAACGTGGAGGCCCAGGCTGTCTCCGGCGACCTGCGCGTCAACACCGTCTCGGGCGACCTGACGGTGGTCGAGGGCAGCGGCGCCCACGTCAAGGCCGACTCGGTCAGCGGCAACATGGTGCTCGACCTGGATCCGCGCAGCGGCGCCGACGTCCGGCTGACCTCCGTCTCCGGGGAGATCGCGATCCGCATCCCCGACCCCGGTGACGCCGAGGTGGACGCCAACACCACCAGCGGCGACGTCTCCTGCGCCTTCGACGAGCTGCGGGTCAGCGGGCAGTGGGGGGCCAAGCGGATCTCCGGCCGGATGGGTTCCGGCGGCTCGCGGCTGAAGGCCACCACGGTGTCGGGCGCGATCGCGCTGCTGCGCCGCCCGCCTCAGGAGGAGCACGGGCCCGCGGACACCGATCCGTTCCGGAAGGACGTCTGAGATGGCCCCCGTCTTCGCCCACGGCCGGCTCCGCCTCTACCTGCTCAAGCTGCTCGACGAGGCCCCCCGCCACGGCTACGAGGTGATCCGGCTGCTGGAGGAGCGCTTCCACGGCCTGTACGCCCCCTCCGCCGGCACCGTCTACCCGCGGCTGGCCAAGCTGGAGAAGGAGGGCCTGGTCACCCACTCCACCGAGGGCGGCCGGAAGGTGTACTCGATCACCGACGCGGGCCGCGCCGAACTCGTCTCCCGCAGCGACGAGATCGCCGACCTGGAGAACGAGATCCGCGACTCCGTCTCCACGCTCGCCGCCGAGATCCGCGAGGACGTCCGCGGCGCCGCCGGCGACCTGCGGCGCGAGATCCGGGCGGCCGCCCAGCAGGCGTCGCGCACCCCGCCCAAGTCCTCCCCGGCGGACTGGAAGGAGCAGATGCGCCGCTCGAAGGAGGAGATCCGGCAGGCCCGCGAGGAGGCCCGCACCGCCAAGCGCGCCGCCAGGGAGGCCCAGGACGCCGCACGGGACGAAGTGCAGCGCATCGCGCGCCGCGTCCAGGAGGAGGTCCAGGACCATGTCCGGCGCGGCGACTGGCAGACCGGAGTCCGTGAGGGGCTGGCGGAACTCACGCGGGAACTGGGCCAGTTCGGCCGTACGTCCACCTGGCCGCCGTACGTGAAGCCCGAGCCCGCCGCCGAGGCGCCCGAGTGGGGCGCGGAGGACGCCGCCGTGACCGAGGACCCGGCCCGCGACCTGGAACGCCTGCTGGACCGCTTCCGCGACGACGTCCGCGACGCCGCCCGCGACAACGGCGTGGACGCCGAGCAGTTGCGCGAGGTGCGCCGCCACCTCTCCACCGCGGCGGCCCACATCGGCGTCGTGCTGCGCGGCGGCCGCAAGGACCGCGGCTAGACAGGGGCTACACAGGAGCCTGGCCGCCGCCGTCCGGGCCCCGCCCGCGGGCGGCAGCCCGGACGCCCCGGTCCGGTGGGGAGGACGTGGGGAGTTCCCCGATGCCGCCGTCCCCGTGCGCTGCCAGGCTCTCCGATGCGACGGCACCGGCTCCGGCCGGGCGCCGTCGGCGTCCCGGCCGGTCGTACGGCGCCGGGGACAGCTCGGCCGCCCGGTGGCCGCGGCCGCCAGGTACCGGGCACGCAGTTCCGGGAGCGAGCAGTCGGCCAGGCCCCTGTTCACCCGCAGCCGTCGTGCGGGCGGGCAGCCGTGCAACACCAGTGCCCGCAGCACCGGATGCCGCAGGCGGTACCCGGTTCCCGGTTCGAGGACGACGAGGCCCGCGCACTCCCGCTCGCGGCCGAACAACCGGGCCCCGCCGGACGCGTCGTCCGCGCCGGCCGCCCTGCCGCTTCCCGTCCCCGCCGTCCCCTGCGTGCCCATCGCCCCACCCCGAAGTCCCAGGCCACCACGTCGCTGGACCAGGGTGCCGCGGACCCCGTGATGCCGCAGCCACCAGGGCCCGGCGGCGCCCCCCCTCGACGGCGGGGCGCACGCCGGCGCACGACCCGCACGTGGGGCCGGCGCTGCCGGGTCCGTTCCGCCGGCCGGCGGAACGCCCCCGGGCCCGGGGCCTCAGACGGTCAGGACGACCTTCCCGAACAGCTCGCCGCCCGCCATCCTCGCGAAGCCCTCGCGGGCCCGGTCCAGCGGCAGCACGGTGTCGACGACCGGGCGCACCCCGGTGAGCGCGCAGAAGCTCAGCAGGTCCGCCAGTTCGTCCTTGGTGCCCATGGTCGAGCCGACGACCTTGAGCTCCAGGAAGAAGATCCGGTTCAGCTCGGCGGACCTCGGGTCGGGGCCCGAGGTGGCGCCGGAGATCACCAGCGTGCCGCCGGGGCGCAGCGACTTGACCGAGTGGGACCAGGTCGCGGCGCCGACGGTCTCGATGACCGCGTCCACCCGCTGCGGCAGCCGGGCTCCCGGCTCGAAGGCCGCGTCGGCGCCCAGTTCCTCGGCGCGCTTGCGCTTGGCCGCGTCGCGGCTGGTGGCGAAGACCCGCAGGCCCGCGGCCTTGGCCAGCACGATGGCGGCCGTGGCGACACCGCCGCCGGCGCCCTGGACCAGGACGGAGTCGCCCGGCCGCACGCCCGCGTTGGTGAAGAGCATCCGGTAGGCCGTCAGCCAGGCCGTGGGCAGGCACGCGGCCTCCTCGAAGGAGAGTTCCTTCGGCTTGGGCAGCAGGTTCCAGGTGGGCACGGAGACCTTCTCCGCGAAGGTGCCCTGGTACTTCTCGGTGAGGATGCTGCGGGACTCGTCGGGGCCGACCCCGTGCCCGCTCAGGCCGACGACGGGGTAGACGACGACCTCGTTGCCGTGCTCGTCGATCCCGGCGGCGTCGCAGCCGAGGATCATCGGCAGGCTCTCCTCGCCGAGCCCCACCCCGCGCAGCGACCAGAGGTCGTGGTGGTTCAGGGAGGCGGCCTTGACGGTGACGGTGCTCCAGCCGGGCCGTTCCTCCGGCTCGGGGCGCTCCCCGAGTTCGAGGCCGTTCAGCGGCTGGTCGCGGTCGATTCGGGCGGCGTAGGCAGCGAACATGACCTTGACGCTAGCGCCGCGCGGTGCCCCCGCGTAACCGCGCGGGGATGTGACACGCGCCGCGCGGCGCGGTGCCCCCGACCGGCGGGCACCGCACCGCGCGGCGGCGCGGTCTGCGGGCGTACGGCGGCGCTCAGCGCCGGGCGACGCCCTCGGCGCGGGCGGCCGCGGCGACGGCGGCGGAGACCGCGGGGGCCACGCGCTCGTCGAACGGCGAGGGGATCACGCAGTCGGCGGACAGCTCGCCGTCCACGACCGCGGCCAGCGCCTCGGCCGCGGCGATCTTCATGCCCTCGGTGATGCGGGAGGCCCGCACCTGCAGCGCGCCCGAGAAGATCCCGGGGAAGGCGAGCACGTTGTTGATCTGGTTCGGGAAGTCGCTGCGCCCGGTGGCGACGACGGCCGCGTACCGGTGGGCCACGTCGGGGTGGATCTCCGGCGTGGGGTTGGCCATGGCGAAGATGAAGCAGCCCTTCGCCATGGTGGCGACGGCCTCCTCCGGCACCGTGCCGCCGGAGACGCCGATGAAGACGTCGGCGCCCGCGAGCGCTTCCTCCAGCGTCCCGGTGAGCCCGGCCTTGTTGGTGAAGCCGGCGAGTTCGCGCTTGGCGCCGTTCAGGTCCTCGCGGCCGGCGTGCACCACGCCCTTGCGATCGGTGACGGAGACGTCCCCGATGCCCGCCTCGACGAGGATCTTGGCGATGGCGACGCCGGCGGCGCCCGCCCCGGAGATCACCGCGCGCAGTTCGCCCAGCGCGCGGCCGGTCAGCCGGGTGGCGTTGCGCAGCGCGGCGAGCGTGACGACGGCCGTGCCGTGCTGGTCGTCGTGGAAGACCGGGATGTCCAGGCGCTCCTGCAGCCGGCGCTCGATCTCGAAGCAGCGGGGGGCGGAGATGTCCTCGAGGTTCACCCCGCCGAAGGAGGGGGCGAGGCGCACGACGGTGTCGACGATCTCGTCCACGTCGGTGGTGGCCAGCGCGATGGGGACCGCGTCCACGCCACCGAACTGCTTGAAGAGGATCGCCTTGCCCTCCATCACCGGCAGGGACGCCTCGGGCCCGATGTCACCGAGGCCCAGCACCGCCGTGCCGTCCGTGACCACGGCCACGACCTGGGACTTCCAGGTGTAGTCGTGGACCAGCTCGGGCTGCTCCGCGATGGCGGTGCACACACGGGCGACACCCGGCGTGTAGGCGAGCGACAGGTCGTCGGCGTTGCGCACCGGGACGGTCGCGGTCACCTCCATCTTGCCGCCGCGGTGGAGGGCGAACACCGGGTCCACGGGGCTTTCCGGGCCGTCGGCGTCGGTGCCTTCCGTGCGTTCGGTGCTGCCGGCGCCACCGGCGTCGTCACTGCTGTCGGTGCGAGGATTGACAATCTCCGCTGCCACTTCTGACCCCTTTGTCCGAATTGTCTATGAGGGTACTACCCCCTACAACAGGGGATAGGTGGGCTCGGCATCCGTACACCCGGACTCGAGTGGTCCCGGGCGCGACGGAGGCCGGGCGCGCCGCACGCACGCCGAGGGGCCCCCGGTGAGGGGTGAGGGTCCGTTGTACCGGAAGACGGTTTCCGCTGACGAGTCTGTTCGCCGCCGCAGGGCCTCGCACATCGGGAACTTTTGCGCACGACGCAACAAGTCGTCCGAATAGCGGGACAAGGAAAGTGATGCACGCAACTTCGCGGCACGGCCCCACCGCGGTCCGGCCCTGGTGTACCGGCCTGGTGGGGGTCAGGGGATCGCCCGTTATGCGATTTTGACACATCCGGACACCCAAGAGGACGTGTCCGGATGGCAAGATGCGGAGATCACACGCGTTCGCGACACCCGAACGCGTGTACCCGGAAGATCGGCTGCTCCCAGGATTCCCCGCAGGAGGAACCAGCAATGACCGCACGTACCACCCGTCGCTCGACCGTGACGAGCCGCTTCGCCGCGGTCGGCGCGATCGCGGTCGCCGGCGCCCTCGTCCTCACCGGCTGCGGCGACCAGACGGACAAGGGCGGCTCCTCGTCCGCGTCGAGCGACGCCTCCAAGGCGCCCCTGTTCGACAAGCTGCCGAAGTCGGTGCAGTCGGCGGGCGTGCTCAAGGTCGGCTCCGACATCGCGTACCCGCCGGTGGAGTTCGTCAAGGACGGCAAGAACGTCGGCATCGACCCCGACCTCGCCGACGCCATGGCCAAGCAGCTCGGCGTGAAGGTCGAGTTCAACAACGGCACCTTCGACACCCTGCTGACCGGTCTGCGCGCCAAGCGCTACGACATGGTCATGTCGGCGATGAGCGACACCAAGGACCGCCAGGAGGGTGTGGACTCCTCCACCGGCAAGAAGGTCGGCGAGGGCGTCGACTTCGTGGACTACTTCACCGCGGGCTCCTCGATCATCGTGAAGAAGGGCAACCCGGAGGGCGTCACGTCCCTCGCGGACCTGTGCGGCAAGAAGGTCGCCGTGCAGCGCGGCACCACCTCGCAGGACCTGCTCAAGGCGCAGAAGTGCGACAAGCCGATGTCGATCGAGCCCTTCGACACCGACACCGAGGCGCAGACCCGCCTGAAGGCCGGCGGCGTCGTCGCCGACGTCTCCGACTTCCCGGTCGCCGCGTACGCCGTGAAGACCTCCGGCGGCGGCAACGACTTCGAGCTCGCCGGCGAGCAGGTCGAGGCCGGCCCGTACGGCATCGCGGTCTCCAAGAGCAACACCGAGCTGCGCGACGCGCTGCAGGCCGCGCTGACCGCCGTCATCAAGGACGGCTCCTACACCAAGGTCATGGAGAAGTGGGGCGTCACCGACGGCGCCGTCACCGAGGCCAAGATCAACGGCGGCTCCTGAGTCACGACAGCAAGAGGACTTCCTCCATGTCCGAAGCGAATGACAAGGTCCCGGCCGGCACCCCGGCCGGGACCCCGCCCGCCGCCGCCTCCCGCCCGGAGGCCATCAAGGCGATCCCCGTACGGCACTACGGCCGCTGGATCTCGGCGGTCCTGGTGCTCGCCGTGCTCGGGCTGCTGGTCAACGCGTTCGCCAACGCGAACGTGAACTACGGGGCGATCCCGGACTTCCTGTTCGACTCCACGGTCCTCAAGGGCCTGCGGAACACGATCGTCATCACCGTGGTCTCGATGGTCCTGGGCCTGGTCCTGGGCATCGTCCTCGCGGTGATGCGGCTGTCCAAGAACCCCGTGACCTCCTCGGTGGCCTGGGGCTACATCTGGTTCTTCCGCGGCACCCCGGTCTACGTCCAGCTGCTGATCTGGTTCAACCTGGCGCTGATCTTCCCGGTCATCAATCTCGGCTTCTACAAGGACGAGATGAACCAGTTCATGACCCCCTTCATGGCCGCGCTGCTCGGCCTGGGTCTGAACGAGGCCGCCTACATGTCGGAGATCGTGCGGGCCGGCATCCAGTCCGTCGACGAGGGCCAGACCGAGGCGTCGCACGCCCTGGGCATGACCCAGGGCCAGAACCTGCGCCGCGTGGTGCTGCCGCAGGCGATGCGGGTGATCGTCCCGCCGACCGGCAACGAGTTCATCAACATGCTGAAGACCTCGTCGCTGGCCGCGCAGGCCGCCCAGTACGCCGAACTGCTGCGCTCCACCACCGACATCGGCAACACCACCGGCGCCACCGTGGAGATGCTCTTCCTCGCCGCGGTCTGGTACCTGGTCCTCACCTCGGTGTTCTCGGTCGGCCAGTACTACCTGGAGCGCCGTTACGCCCGCGGCACGACCCGCAACCTGCCGCCCACCCCGTGGCAGCGGATCAAGGCCAACCTGGGCACCTTCCGCCGCCCGGAGGTGGCACGATGACCGACTTCAGCAAGGGCGTCACCGGCGCCCACCCGATGGTCAAGGCCGAGGCCGTGCACAAGCACTTCGGCCCGGCCCACATCCTCAAGGGCATCGACCTGGAGGTCGCCCCGCGTGAGGTGTTCTGCCTGATCGGCCCGTCGGGCTCGGGCAAGTCGACCTTCCTGCGGTGCATCAACCACCTGGAGAAGATCAGCGGCGGCCGGCTCTCGGTCGACGGCGAGCTGGTCGGCTACCGGCAGAAGGGCGACAGGCTCTACGAGCTGAAGGACCGCGAGGTCGCCGCCAAGCGCCGCGACATCGGCATGGTCTTCCAGCGCTTCAACCTCTTCCCCCACATGACCGCGATCGAGAACGTGATCGAGGCCCCGGTGCGGGTGAAGAGGGAGGCCAAGGCCGTCGCCCGGGAGCGGGCGCTGGCCCTGCTGGACCGGGTCGGCCTGCGCGACAAGGCCGGGCACTACCCCGCCCAGCTCTCCGGCGGTCAGCAGCAGCGGGTGGCCATCGCCCGCGCGCTGGCGATGGAGCCGAAGCTGATGCTCTTCGACGAGCCCACCTCCGCGCTCGACCCGGAGCTGGTCGGCGACGTCCTGGACGTCATGCGGGGCCTGGCCGAGGACGGCATGACGATGATCGTGGTCACCCACGAGATGGGCTTCGCCCGCGAGGTCGGCGACGCCCTGGTCTTCATGGACGACGGCGTCGTGGTCGAGTCCGGCCACCCGCGCGACGTGCTCACCGACCCGCAGCACGACCGCACCAAGGCCTTCCTCTCCAAGGTCCTCTGACCGCGCGTGCGTGAGGGGCGGCGCCGGACGGCGCCGCCCCTCACGCGTACCCCGCAACGGGGCACGGATCACTTCAGCCCGAGGACGATCGCATCCGACACCGACCGCCAGACCTCCCGCGCCTCACCGAAGCCGGCCTCCCGCAGGGCCGCGGCGTGCCAGGCCGGGGGCAGTTCGTCGCCGTCGGCGTGGGAGCCGTAGATCACGAACCGTTCCTCGGTGGGACCGGCCAGCACCGGGTCGGCCCTGGCGGTGTCCCACCACTGCTCCCAGTCCAGCGCCCCCTCCGCGCGCCGCCGCTCGCGCCGGGACCGCTCCAGCTCGCGCACGGCCGCGTTCAGCCGGGGCGTCGAGGTGTCGGGCATGTGGTCGGCGTTGAGGAAGACCCCGCCGTCGCGCAGCAGGCCCGCCAGCGTCCCGTACAGCGCCTTCAGCGGCCCGGGCTTCAGCCAGTGCAGGGCGGTCGCGGTGAGCACGGCGTCGTACGAGTCGTACGGCAGGGCCAGCGGCCACTGCGGGTCGCGCAGGTCGGCGGTGACGAACTCGACCCTGCGCTCGCCCTCGAAGTGGCCGCGGGCGATGGCCAGCAACGCCGGGTCGAGGTCCACGCCGGTCGACCCGGCGCCCGGGAAGCGCCGCAGCAGCCGGTCGGAGATGCTGCCGGTGCCGCAGGCCAGGTCGAGCACGCGGGGCTCGGGGCCGACCAGCGCCTCCACCATGTCGAGCATGACCCGGAACCGTTCCTCGCGGTCCGGCAGGTACCACTCCTGCTGCCGGTCCCAGCTGTCCTGCCAGGCCTGCCAGTCGGTCGCCGCCGCGGTGGTGTCGGACATACGGTTCCCCTCCAGTCGTAATACCCTTAGAGCTAGAGCAGTCATTACCGACCTTAGAGCGCACGCGTAAGGACTACAAGTGGAACTCGCCTATTACTCCGACTACGCCGTGCGCCTGGTGAACAGCGAGGAGCCCGAGCGCGGCATCGACAACCTGACCTCGGTCGACGCGGTGCGCGAGCTCTTCGGCCCGTCCAGCCTGGCCGCGGGCCGCGCGGGGGACGCCGACGTGCAGCGGCTGCGTACCGTCCGCACCCGGCTGCGCGGCGTCTTCGAGGCCGCCTCCGAGGGCGACGAGGTGCGCGCCGTCGACCTGCTCAACGCCCTGCTGCTGGAGTTCCCGGTCAGCCCGCAGATCTCCGGCCACGAGTTCCTCGACGAGAGCGGCCGGCCCGACTGGCACATGCACCTCGCCGAGCACGCGGCCACGGCCACGGCCTCGTACGCGGCGACCGCGTGCATGGGCCTGGCCTTCCAGCTGACCGACCTCGGCGTGGACCGGCTCGGCATCTGCCAGGCCACCACGTGCCGCAACGCCTACATCGACACCTCGACCAACCGGTCCCGCCGCTACTGCTCGGACCGTTGCGCGACCCGCGCCAACGTCGCCGCCTACCGCGCCCGCAAGCGCCTGGAGAACGAGCGGTCCGCCCTGAGCGGCCTGACGCAGGACACCAGCCAGCCCGCCACGCCCGCCACCGAGCGCTGAACCTCGCGCGGCGGCCGGAAGCGCCCCCGTCCCCGGGCGAGCACCAGCTCGTCCGGGACGGTGCCGAACTCCCTGCTGTCGTTCTCCACGAAGGTGTTGTCGCCCAGCACCCACCAACCGCCCTCGCGCCGCTCGACGGCGCGCTTGACGATCAGCAGGTCCTGCTGGAGCGGATGCCGCAGCACCACCACGTCACCCTCCCGGACCTCCGCCGCGCTCCTGACGTGCTGCACCAGCAGCCAGTCGCCGCTCAGCAGCGTCGGCACCATCGACGGACCTGTCACCTCGACCAGCTGGTACGGCACGCTCCTCCTCTGCCCAGCCCCGGGCTCGCGCATGCTCAGCCTCCTCCTCCATGCTCCACCAGCCCCAGGGTGACACCAGACTTTTGTCGTAAGCACCAAGGGGCGCCCGAGAAAACCACTCGACAGGGGAGTAATCTCCCTGGTGGAAAGACGATCACGAGGAAGGACAGTCATGCTCGCTCGCCTGTTCGCGCCCAAGGTCAAGGTCAGCGCTCACTGCGACCTGCCCTGCGGTGTCTACGACCCGGCCCAGGCCCGCATCGAGGCGCAGTCCGTCAAGGCGGTCCAGGAGAAGTACCAGGCCAACGAGGACCCGCACTTCCGGGCCCGCGCCATCGTCATCAAGGAACAGCGCGCGGAGCTCGTCAAGCACCACCTGTCGGTGCTGTGGAGCGACTACTTCAAGGCCCCGCACTTCGAGAAGTACCCGCAGCTGCACCAGCTCTTCAACGACGCGCTGAAGGCGGGCAGCGCCGCCAAGGCCTCGACCGACCCGGCGACCGGCCAGAAGCTGCTCGACCTGATCGACCAGATCGACGCCATCTTCCAGGAGACGAAGAAGGCCTGACCTGCCGTCGGCGATCCGCGCCCGGTCCGTACGGCCCCACGAGGGCCCGCGCGGACCGGGCGCGGTCGTATGTACGGACCTGCGGCGGGCGGACCCCCCGGGCCGGAGGCAAGGTGACGGCCCGGGGGGCGCTTCCGCGGGGCACCGGCGCGCCGCCCGAGCCGTCACCCGCGCTCCCGCGCGCGCGGACGTCCGCGCTCCCGAAGGCCGCGGGCAAAACCGCGGAAGTCCGTGTGGTGGGCGCCCCCGTTTTGATGGACTCGCCCCCGTGGCGGAACCGTTCGCGGCAGACCCCGGGCGAAGGTGCAGGTGAGGGGGCGTGGGTCCGGGTCGGGCGGGTGACGCCGCCGCGGACCGGTCCCCCTCGGACGGGCCGACCGACGTACTAGCAGGAAGAATCCATCCCGTGGTGAACGCACTGCAGGAACTGATCAAGCGCCGGCTGGAGCAGCGGGGCTGGTCGTACGGTGAGGTGGCGCGGCGTGGTGGTGTCCCGCGGTCGACGGTGCATCATCTGGCGACGACGGCGCGGGTGACCCGGATGCCGCAGCAGTCCACGCTGGAGGGCCTCTCCCGCGGCCTGGAACTGCCGCCCGACGCGGTGCGCCGGGCCGCGGCCGAGGCCTGCGGCATCCACCTGTACGTCGAGGACGGTACCGGCGCGACCACCGACCCCGAGGTCGCCACCCTCATCGCCAGCGTCCAGCAGCTCTCCGAAGCCGACCGCCGGCACGTCACCGCACTCGTCGAATCCCTCCTCCGCAGCTCCACCCCGTCATAGCCGCTCCGCTGCCGCACCGTCGGACACCGTGCCGCCCGGCGGGCCGGCACCGCACACGGAGCGGCAGCGGTGCAGGAATCCGTCCTGGTCGACCTCGCACAGCGCCGCCATCGGTTCGACGGGCGGCCGGTCGGGGCGGCGCGCCGTCAGCGCACCGAGCAGCGCGCGGCCGTACGCCAGGCGCGGCAGCAGGCGCCCCGCCGAGGTGGGCCCGGGCATTCAGCACGCCGCCGGTCTGACGACGCGCAGCCAGCCGATGACCGCGTTGACGGTGGCGTAGTCGAGTTCGGCGATCCTGGCGACGGCGTCCGCGTCGTCGCGGCGGACCGGGACACCGGCGGCGTCGAGGGCGCAGTGCAGCATGACCTGGTGCGCCTGGGTGGGCGGCAGGGTCTGGTCGGGACGGATCTGGGCGCGCAGCAGGTAGGAGATGGGCAGCGGGGGCGTCGGTCGGTCCACGGTCATGCGCGGATTCCCTCGAAGTAGTCGGACAGGGCTGTGGTGAGGTCGAGCCGGCTGTGCCATGCGCGGTGGTCCAGGAGTTCGGTCCGGGCCCGGGCCCAGAAGGCCCCGATCACGGCGTGGTCGTTGCGGTCGGCGACCAGACCGGTGGGGGGCGCCAGTCCCCGGGCGTGGGCGCGTTCGGTGAAGACCAGCGTGGTGAAGCGCCCCTCGGGCCGGGGGCCGGGGTGCAGGGAGTGCTGCAGTACGGCCCTGCTCAGGGCGTCCGCCGCCACGGCCGCCGCCGGCGCGGAACCCGTGCTCCACCCCATCAGCCGCCGGGCGTGGGCGTCGAGGACGATCACGCACAGCAGTGCGCCCTGGCCGGTGGCGAGTTCGACGGCGTCGGTCACCCAGAGCCGGTCGGGCACCCCGGGGCGGCCCTGGAGCCCGGCGCGCCGCATGAGCAGTTCCACGGTGCCGTGGCTGAGGGACAGGCCGTGCCGCAAGGTGAGCTCCTCGTGGACGCGCCGGTACCCGAAGGTGCCGCGCGAGGCGGCGTGGATGGAGGCGATGAGGTCCGTCAGCCACAGGTGCCGGGCGGCACGGGCCGAGGGGGGCCGGCCGCGCCAGGTGAAGTACCCCGATTCGGAGATGCCGAGGACGCGCGTGGCGGTCCGGATCGGGAGACCCTCACCGGCCATCACCTGCACGGCCTCGAATCGCCTTTTGGGGACACCACATCGCGCAGCAGTTCGGTCACCCGCCGGTGGACGGCGAGTTCGGTCTCCAGTTCGGTGATGCGTTTGCGGGCCGCGGTCAGCTCGGCGGTGCCCAGCTGTGGGCGCCGCGGCCTGCCGAGGTGCGGCAGGTGCGTACGACGCCACTGGTAGATCGTCTGGTCACCGAGGCCGAGGTCCAGGGCGACCTTCTTCACGGGCTCGCCGGCGACCAGCAGGTCGAGGGCCTTGCGGCGCAGCTCGGGCGGATATCGTCTGGGCACTTCATGCCTCCGGAAAGGCCGGTCGTGGTCCCGGGCCGGGGACCCGTCGGGGGTTTGGGGAGGTGAGGGACGTGCCCCCGGCCCGGAAGCGGTGGGGGCGTCAGCTGACGTGGCGGTGCATGGTCACCGTGGGCCGGAACTCCCGCAGCGGACTGGCCCCGGCTCCGGCCGGCACCGCTGCCGCGGCCCGGTCCAGGACGGCCCTGACCTCGGCGGCCAGCGCGTCCGCGCGGCGCTCGATCTCCGCGAGCGGGTCGCCGCACCGCCTCAGCTCGGCCACCCGGCGCCGGATGTCGGCGAGCCGGTCGCGGTCGCGGGCGGTCAGGGTGAGCGGCCGCGGGGTCGCCACGATGAACTGGTAGGCGCCCGCGAAGGTCTGGCATCCCGTGCAGTGCTGGTTGACGGCCCGGCTGATGTTCGTGGCGTTGATCCGCCGGAGGTCGACACCGGAGGTGGTGACGATCTGGAAGGAGAGGGCGATCGACCGGCACGGCCGGGACGGCGAGCAGCCGACGGAGGCGGCGACCGCCCGGTTGTGCGCGGCTGCCGCGACGAGCGGTCCGAACCGGTGGATCGAGAACTCCTCGTCGTACTGGACCGGGTGGGCCCGGTTGGCGAGGGTGTGCGCCTCGTCCACGGCGGCGCCTACGCTGCGGGGGATGTGCGACCCCGGTGCCGCGCCGGCCGGGGCCGCGGTGGCGAGGGCGGCGAGGCCGGCGGTGGTCAGCATGCCCAGCCGGACGGCCTTGCGGCCCACCGTGCTGGTACGGGGCTTTCGGTGCGTCACGGACTTCTCCTGTACGGATGGAAGGGATGTCGGGGGAAGGGGGCGGAAGGGGGCGTGGGGCGGACCCGTGTCAGGTCGGCAGAGGCGCGGGGAAGGACACGGTGAAGCTCGGGATGGGGGGTTCCGAAGGCGACGCGGAGTCCGAGGGCGAGGCGGTGGGCGAGCTCGCGGACGGGCTCGGCCCGGCCGTGGCCGTGGTCCGGGTGCTGCTCGGCTCCGGTTCGCTGCGCGAGGCGCGCGGGCTCGGCGACGTGGCGGGCGAGGGGCTGCCGCTCGCCGAGGCGGAGGCGCCGGCCGATCCGGACTCCGAGGGCGACGGCGAGGGCGCGGTCGCCGACGGCTCGCCCACCGCCACGGTCACCGGGGGTGTGGTGACGCTCGGCAGCGGTGCGGGGGCGACGGGGCGCAGGGGCCGGATCTCGGGCACCCCGGGCTGCAGGATGGGGGCGATCGGCGGCTGCGGAGGCAGTGGCTTGGGGGTCACCCCGCCCACCCACGCGGCGCACAGCGCCGCAGCTCCGGCCAGCGTGACCCCGCCGATGAGGAGCCTCAGCCGGAGGTTCCCCTCCGTGGCGCGGACGACGTGGCGGACGAGCCGGCCCCCCAGCCGCACCGACAGGTACGCGGCGCCGGCCAGGGGGAAGACCAGCATGAGACTGCCGATGACGCCGACCGTCCCGGCGGCGAACTGGCCCTCGGCGAAGGCGGAGCCGGTCCCGGTGAGCTGCTCGACCAGCGACCGCAGGCTCGTCTCGAGCAGGCGCGGCAGGTTCCACAGCACGTAGCCGAGTTCGGCCAGCAGCAGCGGCACCATGGTCAGCACCCAGGTGGTGACGATGATCCGGGCGGAGCGCTTGAGGTCGGAGACCTCGGGGGGCACCGGGCGGCCCGGCAGCATGCTGCGCAGGATCGGCTTGATCTTGCCGAAGAGGTCGGGGACACCCGCGAGGTCACCGAGGATGTAGTAGCCGTCCAGCCGGACGGCCGGCATGAGCTGCTCGATGATCTCGAAGTGGGCCAGGTAGACGGCGGCGAGGAAGAAGGACTGCCCGGTGGCGAAGTAGCCGCCGGCCAGGGCCAGTATGAAGACCACGTTGAAGTAGACGCCGCCGAGGTCGGTGCGCATGCGCCCGCCCCGGCCGATCCGGTAGACGTCGGTGACGTCGGTGTACATCGACGGCCAGATCAGGAAGATGCCGCAGCCGATGGCGCCGGGGCGGGCCCCGCCGTAGCGGCAGGCGGAGGCGTGCCCGAACTCGTGGAAGACGAGCGAGGCCACGGTGAGCGCGAACACCACCAGCATCAGCACGGGCTGTTCCAGCACCTGGAGCACCGGTGTCATCGCCCCGTGCAGCGCGAACAGCCAGATCTCCATGGCGACCGCGGTCGCGAGCACCAGGGCCACCACCAGCGGGCGGTGCAGCCAGGCCAGGGAGCGGGCGATCCGGGCGACCTGCCGTTCGCGGAAGATGACCCGGTGGCCCTTGAGGACGAGCAGGAGGTCCGCGGTGGGCCCGGTGACCTCGTCGTCCTCCTGTCCGAAGGGGACGGTGACGCCCAGCGGCTGGAGCTTGTTCTCGATCAGGTAGCGCACGTTCTCGGCGCTGACCTCGCGGCCGAAGCGCCCGCTCACCCGGTGCGAGATGGCCTCGGTGTCGCGCCGCCCGTCGATGGCGCGGGCGACCAGGTACAGCAGCCGGCTCAGCTGGACGACCTGCCCGTCCCCCCGGCGGACGATGTACCGGGGCTCGGTGGTCCCCGATCCCTTGTACTCGCCGAGGAGTTGCAGGCCCGCGCCCAGCCGCGGGACGGGGAAACCCGTGTCGCAGGGGGGTGCCGTCACGTCCGCGCCGTACACCGCCGTCCCCGTGGGGCCGGGGCCGTGAGCAATGTGACTTTCCGTCACCGTCCTGCTCTTCCTCCCGAGACGGACCGCGCCACGACGGGCGCGGTCCGCACACGTACGGGTGTTGTTACTGGCGGATGTTGATGGCCTGGACGGCCTCGGACTGGGCGACCGCGAACGGGGAGAACTGGTTCGCCGCGAGCGACTCGTTGTGGGCGTCGACGTGCGCGATGTTCTTGGTCACGTGCGTGGTCTTGACGAAGCTGAACTTCAGCTTGCCCAGGGCCTCGCGGCCGGGCAGCAGCTCCGCGGACTCGGCGTCGAGCTGGTCCATGTTCATGGGGGGATACCTTTCTCGGTATGCGGAAGGAGGTGGGCCGCGGACTACTGGCGGATGTTGATGGCCTGGGTGGCCTGCGACTGGGCGACCGCGTACGGCGACCACTCGTTGGCCGCGAGCGACTCGTTGTGGGCGTCGACGTGGGCCACGTGCTTGGTCACGTGCGTGGTCTTGACGAAGCTGAACTTGAGCTTGCCCAGGGCCTCGCGGCCGGGCAGCAGCTCCGCGGACTCGGTGTCCAGCTCACGCATGTCGAGCATGGGGGATCCTTCGGACGAGGGGTGCGGACGCGGACCGGGCCACAGGGCCCGTCCATCCACACCGGACGATCTGTCTGACGGCGTTGGACAGTAGCCGGGCACCACGGCCCCGGCAAGCGACTCGGAGCCATGACCGTCCGTCAACACCGCGTCAGGGCAAGGGAACAGGCAGGTGGGAGCGCCGGCGGGGGCGTTCCGGACGATCGGGCCCGACCACCGGATGTCACTCGAACGGGTCAATCCGCCCCCTGCCCGATGTGGGGAAGTCCCGGCAGAGGGGGCGAAGCACGACGAACCGGTGGCTATCCTCTCGATCCCCGAGGCGCTTGGGCCCACCAGGCCTCCGGTGAGAGGGGTGCACGTGCTTGTCGTTCAAGGGGCGACCGCCACCGCCGTCGTCCGCCACCGGACCGGAGAGCCGGTGGTCCTGCTTTCCGGCGAACTCCCCGCGGTCCTCACTCCGGCCGCCCTGAACGAACTGCTGAATCTGGCGGCCGCCGTCCTCACGGCCGAGGAGACCGCCCTCTTCCGCAGTTGCCTGACCGCACTGCGTTGCGGGGAGAAACTCCAGGAACGCCGTATCGAGGTCAGCGGCGCCGTCCTCACCGTCTACAGCAGCTGATCCGAACCGAATTCCGGCTATTTTGGATTGCATTCTCCGGGGCATTTCCAAAAGCCCGTCCCCGAGGGCGACATGCCGGATGCGGATCACCCTGGAGAGTGTTTCCGGGACCCATCACGGAGGCTCGACGAATAGCGACCGGCAAAGCTCAGGAGCGGTTTTGGCCGGAATCCGCGGACAGGACGGGCCGTCGCCCGTTCGGACGCCCGACCCCGTTCGGCGGAATGAATGCGGCACGAGTCCCGAGTAACGTCTGGCGGGCCATCCGGCAATTCACCGAGTTTGAGGAGAAATGCGGTGAGAAAATTCGTTCGCGCTGCCGCAACGGCAGCACTGGCCACGGTGGCCCTGGCGGTCCCCATGACGACGGCGGCGTCGGCCACCCCGTCCCATTCCGCGTCCGGCGCCTACCGGAGCGCCGGGCACGGCCAATGGGGCGGCGACCACGGCCGCTGGGGCGGGGACCACGGCCGTTGGGGCGGCGACCGCGGTCGCTGCGGGCCACGCCTGTGGGGGTACGGCAGGTGGGACGACCGCTGGGACCGCGGCCGGGGCCACGGCCACGGGCGCGGCTTCACCCACCAGCGGTACGAGCGCTTCGGGTTCGACCGCTACGGGCTGGACCGGGACTGCGACTGCCGCTACCGCTACTGAACCGGCCACCCGTGACGTGGGCCCCCGGGAAGGGGACTTTCCCGGGGGCCCACCCCTGTGCGCATTCCGTTCCGCCCGCCCGGCCGGCCGCTCAACTGCTGTAGACGGTGAGGACGGCGCCGCTGACCTCGATACGGCGTTCCTGGAGTTTCTCCCCGCAACGCAGTGCGGTCAGGCAACTGCGGAAGAGGGCGGTCTCCTCGGCCGTGAGGACGGCGGCCGCCAGATTCAGCAGTTCGTTCAGGGCGGCCGGAGTGAGGACCGCGGGGAGTTCGCCGGAAAGCAGGACCACCGGCTCTCCGGTCCGGTGGCGGACCACGGCGGTGGCGGTCGCCCCTTGAACGACAAGCACGTGCACCCCTCTCACCGGAGGCCTCGGGTCCGCGAACTCGTCCCGAGACTGGAGAGAATATCCCCGCGCTCGCCGCTCTTTGTCCGTTCTGGGTTGCTTCACCACCACACGCCCCGTCAGGCACGGCATGGGCATGGTCAATCGAACGCCGGGTCCCGGTCAGCGGACGGCGGCAACGGCCAAATCAGCACCCTGCTGCACGAGACGGACCGGGCCATCCGCAGTAGACGGCGGGCGGCGATTGGCGTTGCGATGTTCCCTGCGCCGGCGTGCACCCCGAAGGGTCAGCCGGACTCCGGACCGGCCTGCGAACGGGACTCCGCGGAGCTGCGGAGGAGGGATTCGACGAGGGCGGCGACGTGCCGGCGGTCGGCTTCGGAGAGCTGCTGGACGCTGGCGATGAGGGTGGCGACCTCGGGGTCGGCCGTCGCGCCGGTACCGTCCTCGACGTACAGGTGGATGCCGCAGGCCTCGGCCGCGGCCCGGCGCACCGCGTCCAACGGCAGTTCCAGGCCGCGGGAGAGGCCCTCCAGCGTGGACTGCTGCGGCATCCGGGTCACCCGCGCGGTCGTCGCCAGGTGATGCACCGTCGACCGCGGGACACCACCACGCCGCGCCACCTCACCGTACGACCAGCCCCGCTGCTCCAGCCGGCGCTTGATCAGTTCCTGCAGTGCGTTCACCACGGGATGGATTCTTCCTGCTAGCACGTCGGTTGACCCGTCCGAGTGAGATCGAGTCTACAGCGGTGCCACCCGCCCGACCCGGACCCGCATCCCCTCACCTGCACCTTCGCCCGGGCCTGCCAGGCCGGCCGGACCGGACTGCCGCGAAGTGCTTGCCGCGGGGCGGGCCAGGGGCTAGCGTCCAATGTCATCAGACACCTCGTCCAATGACTATGGACGACGCGGCGCGGACCCGCCTCCGCCCACCCGCCCCACCGGGCTCGCCCGCGAAGACGGTCCGCCACCCGGAATCCCGACGGCGATTCCACGCTTCCCCGGGCGGCTTTCTCCGGCGTCGCCAAAACTGCCCTCCCTCCTCCGAAACCCGTACCTTCAACGCTCCGGGACGCGGTGCGTCACGCCCGGCGGCGGTCACGTCGGACGGAATCTAGAGGTGATCAACGCCCCCGAAACGCAGTTGCCCAAAACTGGCCGCTTTTGCCCCATCCGATCAAGTGATTCAACGTCATGGGCTTTGCTCTCCGCACATGCCGACAGCAGATATATGCATCCTCCGTCGGCTCTCCCCGGCCGGACGCCGTCCGCACGCTGATCACTTGCCGCAGAACCCGGGAGTGGTATGTGCGACGAATTCTGCGGGCCCGCCCTCGCGGCATGGCTCGCCCGAGGGGCCGACGGGCCGCGGCGCCACCTCGAGGAGTGGGCGCGCGCCAGGAACAGGGTGACGCTGCTTCCGGCCGGCCACCGCTGGGACGCCGTCAGGATTCCCGAACGGCCGGGCCACGACGTCCTCGCCCGGCTCCAGGACGGCACCGCGCCCGTCGGGCCGGTCATGTGGGACCGGCGCTGCGGCCACCTGTACTTCCTCGTGCCGCCGCTCGCCGGGGACGTCTGGTCCCCGCTCGGGCTGCGCCTGCTCACCCGGGGAGCGTGGCTCGCCGCGGCCGACCCGCGGCGGCCGGCCCGGCACCCGGCCCTGTGGATCTGCTCCAGGGGCGGCGTCCGGCTCACCCAGCCGGCATATCTCTACATCGCCTGCCTGGAGGCGCTGACCGCCGGCGCCCGCTTCCTGCCGCGCGTCGCCGCGCCCCTGTGAGCCGCCCGCGTCCCGTTCACGCCCGCAGCGCCCGCCCGGCGCGTACGGCACGCACGACGCTCACGGCGCGTACCGCACGTGCGCCGCGCACCATCCGGCGCACGGCGGGATGACGGCGCAGGGCCTCGGCACGGACCGGGCTGCCCCCGGGCAGCCGTCGCTCACCACGAGGAGGCGGCGGCGCCCCCCACGGGGTCCGAACAACCCCGCCCGGATGGCCGCCGTGACGGTCGCCGCCGCGTAAGGGGTGGCGGCGAAGAAGATCTGGGTCATCCACTCGTCCTTCGTGTCACCGCGGGCCCGGCGCGGCTTCCGGTCCGGGGCGCGGCGCTGCCGCTCGTGCATCAGCATCACGGACCGGTTCCTCCCGGTCCAGGACAGGACGCCGGATATCACCGGTCCGAGTGAGCGGCGGCCCGGATCCGGCCCGGACGGGTCCGCGGAAAGAAACGTCCGCCGACGTGTCGATCCGCGCGCCGCCCGTTCGACGCGTAGGCAGGAGCGGGGAAGGATCCCGCCGTCGCACGAAGAAGGAGAACGCCATGCGTTTCATGTCCCTGATCCGGATCAACGAGGACAACGTCCCCGAGGGCGGCCCCGACGAGCGGCTGATGGAGGAGATGGGCCGGCTCATCGAGGAGATGTCCAAGGCCGGTGTGCTGCTGGACACGGCGGGTCTGCGGCCCACCTCCGAGGGGACGCGGCTGCACTGGGACCACGGGAAGCTGTCGGTGATCGACGGGCCCTTCACCGAGTCCAAGGAGTTCATCGGCGGCTACGCGATCGTCCAGGCGAAGTCGAAGGAGGAGGCCGTGGAGTGGACCAAGCGCTTCCTGCAGATCCACGGCGACGCCTGGGAGATCACCTGCGAGCTGCGGCAGGTCGAGGAGGCCCCGGAGCTCTCCTGAGCGCCGCGGCCGGCCGCCGGTTGCCCTCCCCGGGAGGTGCTGCTGTGATGGGTGGCTGTGACGGCCCCGGCTCCAGGTACCGATGACGCCCGCCGCGCGATCGAGGCGGTGTGGCGGATCGAGTCGGCCCGGGTGATCGCCGGTGTCGCGCGGATCGTGCGCGACATCGGCGTCGCCGAGGAACTCGCCCAGGACGCCCTGGTCGCGGCCCTGGAGCAGTGGCCGGGGGACGGTGTCCCGGCCAACCCCGGCGCCTGGCTGACGGCCACGGCGAAGCACCGCGCGATCGACCTCGTCCGCCGCCGGGAGGTCTTCGCCCGCAAGCTCCAGGAACTGGGCCACTCCCTGGAGGGCGGCCTCGCGTACGAGCCGGACTTCGCGGCGGCGGAGGCGTCCGCCGACGGCGACATCGAGGACGACCTGCTGCGGCTGGTCTTCACCGCCTGCCACCCGGTGCTGTCCACCGAGGCCCGCGTGGCGCTCACGCTGCGGCTGCTCGGCGGTCTGACGACCGCGGAGATCGCCCGCGCCTACCTGGTGCCGGAGGCGACCGTCGCCCAGCGCGTCGTCCGGGCGAAGCGGACGCTGGCGAAGGCGGACGTGCCCTTCGAGCAGCCGCACGGGCCCGAGCGGGTCGAGCGGCTCTCCTCCGTCCTGGAGGTCATCTACCTGGTCTTCAACGAGGGCTACTCGGCGACCGCGGGCGACGACTGGATGCGCCCCGCGCTGTGCGAGGACGCCCTGCGCCTGGCCAGGGTGCTGGCGGGGCTGATGCCCAAGGAGCCGGAGGCGCACGGACTGGCCGCGCTGCTGGAGATCCAGGCGTCGCGCGCGGCGGCCCGCACCGGCCCGGACGGGCAGCCGGTGCTGCTCGCCGACCAGGACCGGCGGCGCTGGGACCAGTTGCTGATCCGGCGCGGCTTCGCGGCCCTGGCCCGCGCCGAGGCGGCGGGCGGCCCGCCGGGTCCGTACACACTGCAGGCCGCCATCGCCGCCTGCCACGCCCGCGCGCCGCACGCGCGGGACACGGACTGGCCGCGGATCGCGGAGCTCTACGCCGCCCTGGCCCGGCGCACGCCCACCCCGGTGGTGGAGCTCAACCGGGCGGTCGCCGTCACCATGGCGTACGGGCCGGAGGAGGGGCTCGCGCTCGTGGACCGGCTCACCGGCGAGCCGTCGCTGCGTGGCTACCACCTGCTGCCGAGCGTCCGCGGAGACCTGCTGGAACGGCTCGGCCGGCACGCCGAGGCGCGTGCGGAGTTCCTGCGCGCCGCCACCCTGACCCGCAACGAGCGCGAACGCGCCCTGCTGGTGGAACGCGCCGCGAGGGCGAGCCTGGCGGCCGGGGACGGCTAGCGCGTGTCGTCACGTGACTCGAGGGCCGGCGTACGCGTGTCGGACGACCGGCCGCGGCGGCGGCCGGCGACGCTGCCGATGGCCTCGACGACGGGGTGCCGGTGGGCCCCGGGCCCGCGCAGGGCGTGCAGCATCACGAACATCATCAGCGGGCACATCAGCGCCACGGCGAGGATGAAGATCGCGCCGATCGGCACGCCCAGCCCGACCGCGACCACCACCGCGACCGCCGCGGCGAGCCCGTACAGCCCGTAGTGACGTGCGGTCGCCCTCGTCCTGCCCATGGCGGCCTCCCGCGGTCTCGGCGACGGCCCGTTTCCTCATCGTACGGCGGCGGGCGCGCGCCGCATCCGCGCGTCAACGGCCGTTGCCCGCGGCCCGGGTGACGGCCGGGCCCCCGGGGCGGCGCGCGCCCCCCTCGGTGTGGTGCGGACCACCGTGCGCCCTCACCGGGGGCCGCCGAGCGGGTGGACATACTTCCCGCTCATGGGATCATCCTGCGGTGTGCCGCCCACGGCGCGGCGGGAACCGCGGCCCGTGCGCCGGGCGTCGCCACATGCGACCGCCGCGTCACCGGGGTCCGGAGCGTCCCTCCGCACGGCCCCCGCCCCACGCGACGACCGCGCGCAGGACAACCATCGTCATCGACACCCGAGAGGGGCAGGGCATGACCGCAACGGCGAGCCGCTACCTCTACCTCACCCGGCACGCCGAGGCGCTGCCGGACGAGAGCGGACTCACGGAGAACGGCTTCCGGCAGGCCGGGCTCCTCGGCGAGCGCCTGAAGGGCTCCCCGATCTCCGCCGTCCACCACAGTCCGCTGCCCAGGGCCGCGCAGTCCGCCGCGATGATCGGCGAACAACTGGGGAGCGGGGTGCCCGTGGCGCCCCACGAGCTCGCCGGGGACTACCCGCCGTACTTCCCCGCGGAGTCCGAGCTGCCGCCGGACAGCGCGTACTACCTCTCCCGCTTCCTCGACCACTTCTCCCCCGAGGAGCGCGCCTGGGGGCCGCAGCTGGCCGCCGAGGCGCTGACCCGGTTCGCCGGGCCCATGGCGGCGGGCAAGGCGCACCATGAGCTGGTCGTGACGCACAACTTCCTGATCGGCTGGCTGGTCTCGGCGGCGCTGGACGCGCCCCGCTGGCGCTGGCTCAGCCTCAACCACGCCAACGCCGCCCTGACGGTGATCCGCTACACCCCCGGCCGCCCGAACTCGGTGCTGCTCTTCAACGACATGCGGCACCTCCCGGAGGAGCTGCGCTGGACCGGTTTCCCGGCCGAGCTGCACTTCTGAGGGCGGTCGCCCCGTTCCCACGGCCGGTGTCCGGACCCGACGCCGCGGCGGGCGCCGGTCGGGGGACCTTGTGGCCTATGGCAACGCGATCCCGGGCAGTGTTAGAAATGTCGACATGGTCGACGTTTTCGACCGATTCGGGGCGTGTCCATGCGGTCACTGACCGAGAAGAGCCCGCGGAGCGTCGCCGGACAGGTGTTCATCCTGCAGGTGGCGATCGTCGTGCTGCTCGTCGCGTGCGGGGTGTTCGCCCTCGTCCTGCAGTCCCGGCACGACGGCGAGCGGGAGGCCGTCAACCGCTCCATCGCGGCGGCCGGCACCTTCGCGCGCTCCCCCGGCCTGGACGAGGTGCTGAAGGAGCCGGACCCCTCCAAGACCCTCCAGCCGATCACCGAACTGGCCCGCAAGGAGGCCGGGGTCGACTTCATCGTGGTGATGGACACCTCCGGCATCCGCTACACGCACCCGATCCCCGACCGGATCGGCCGGCGGTTCGTCGGCACCATCGAGCCGTCCCTGCAGGGCAGGGTCCACACCGAGAGCGTGCACGGTCCGCTCGGCCACGAGGTCCAGGCCGTGGTGCCCGTCTTCGACCCCGTCGACGACCCGCACGGCGAGGTCGTGGCGCTGGTGTCGGCCGGCATGAAGGTGAAGAGCGTGACCGGTGTGGTCGCCAGGCAGCTGCCGATCATCCTCGGCGCCGGCGCGGCCGCGCTCGCCCTGGCCATGGGCGGCACGGCCCTGGTCGCCAGACGGCTGCGCCGGCAGACCCACCGCCTGGACCCGGCCGAGATGTCCCGCATGTACGAGCACCACGACACGGTGCTGCACTCCGTAAGGGAGGGCGTGCTCATCGTCGACGCCGACGGGCGGCTGCTCCTCGCCAACGACGAGGCCAAGCGCCTGCTGGACCTCGCCCCGGACGCCGAGGGCCGGCGGATCCCGGACCTCGCGGGGCTCGACCCCGGCACGGTCGAGCTGCTGACCTCAGGACGCGTGGCCACCGACGAGGTGCTCCCGGCCGGCGACCGCCTGCTGGCGGTGAACCAGCGTCCCACCAACGGCCGCCACGGCGGCCCCAAGTGCTCCATCGCGACCCTGCGCGACTCCACCGAGCTGCGGGCCCTGTCCGGCCGCGCGGAGGCCGCCAGGGGACGCCTCAAGCTGCTCTACGACGCGGGCCTGGGCATCGGCACGACCCTCGACGTGGTGCGCACCGCCGAGGAGCTGGCCCAGGTCGCCGTGCCGCGCTTCGCCGACTTCGTCACCGTCGACCTGGCCGACCCGGTGCTGCGCGGCGAGGAGCCGAGCGGCGCCGCCGGCTCCGACATGCGCCGTACGGCCGTCAACGGCATCCGCTCCGACGCCCCGCTCTACCCGCTCGGCAAGCTGATCGACTTCCTGCCCTCCACCCCGCAGGCGCGGGGCTTCGGCAGCGGCCGCTCGGAGATCGTCCCCGACCTGTCCTCGGACCCGGGCTGGCTCGCCCAGGACCCCGAGCGCACCGACCGGGTCGTCGGCTACGGCATCCACTCGCTGATCGCGGCCCCGCTCAAGGCCCGCGGCGTGGTGCTGGGCATCGCCAACTTCTGGCGGTCCGAGAAGCCGGAGCCCTTCGACGAGGACGACCTCTCGCTCGCCGAGGAGCTGGTGGCCCGGGCCGCGATCAACATCGACAACGCGCGCCGCTACACCCGCGAGCACGCCCTGGCCGTCACCCTGCAGCGCAGCCTCCTGCCGCGCGCGCTGCCCGAGCAGAGCGCGCTGGACGTGGCGCACCGCTACCTGCCCGCGCAGTCCGGCGTCAGCGGCGACTGGTTCGACGTCATCCCGCTCCCGGGCAACCGGGTGGCGCTGGTCGTCGGCGACGTCGTGGGGCACGGGCTGCACGCCGCCGCCACCATGGGACGGCTGCGCACCGCCGTGCACAACTTCTCCACCCTCGACCTGCCGCCCGACGAGCTCCTCGGCCACCTCGACGACCTGGTCGGGCGCATCGACCAGGACGAGTCCGGCACCGGTGTCGGCGCCGGCGTCATGGGCGCCACCTGCCTGTACGCCATCTACGACCCCGTCTCGCGGCGCTGCGCGATGGCCAGGGCCGGACACCACCCGCCCGCGCTGGTACGCCCCGACGGCGGCGTGGAGTTCCCCGACCTGCCGGCCGGGCCGCCGCTGGGCCTGGGCGGCATGCCGTTCCAGACCGCGGAACTGGAGCTGGCGGAGGGCACGCAGCTCGTCCTGTACACCGACGGGCTGATCGAGGACCGCACCCGGGACCTCGACGTCGGCATGGCGATGCTGGGGCGGGCCCTGGCCGCCCACCCGGACCGGCCGCCCGAGGAGAGCTGCCAGGCCGTGCTGGAGGCGCTGCTGCCGGGCCGCCCCAAGGACGACGTGGCCCTCCTCATCGCCCGCACCCGCGCCACGCCCGCCGACCACGTCGCCGAATGGGAGGTGCCGGTCGATCCCGCGGCCGTGTCGGGGATGCGGGCCGCCGTCGCGGAGAAGCTGGACGAGTGGGGCCTGTCGGAACTGGCGTTCGGCATGGAGCTGGTGCTCAGCGAACTCATCACCAACGCGATCCGCTACGGTTCCGCGCCCATCAGGGTGCGGCTGCTGCTGGACCGCACCCTGACCTGCGAGGTGTCCGACGGCAGCAGCACCTCGCCGCACCTGCGCTACGCCGCCACCACCGACGAGGGCGGCCGCGGGCTGTTCCTCGTCGCCCAGGTCGCCGAGCGCTGGGGCACCCGTTACACGCCCTGGGGCAAGGTGATCTGGGCCGAGCAGCCGCTGCCCGCCTGGGCGGACCGCGCCCTTGCCGCGGGCATGCGGCTGACGGGCGCGGTCGACGCCACGACGCGGTGAAGGCACCGGGGGTTCACCGGGGCGTCTCCGCCAGCACCCGCGCCCGGCAGCGGGCGGGCGTGCCCCAGGCGGAGCGCAGCGCGCGGGCCTTGGTCAGCCACAGGGACAGGTCGTACTCGGCGGTGTAGCCGAGGGCACCGTGCAGTTGCAGCGCGGTGCGTGCCGCCCGGTACGCGGCCTCGCCGCACGCCACCTTCGCGGCGGCGACGTCGGCTCCGGTGCCGGTCACGGCGGCGCCGTGCAGCAGCGGCCGGGCGAACTCCAGGGCGATCAGGGTGTCGGCCAGCCGGTGCTTGACGGCCTGGAAGGAGCCGACCGGGACGCCGAACTGGTGGCGCCGCCGTACGTGCTCGACCGTGCGGGCCAGCAGCGCGAGCCCGACGCCGAGTGCCTGGGCCGCGGTGACGAGGGTGGCCCGGTCGGCGGCGCGGGCGGCCGCGGCCACGACGGCGGGCCCGGTGGCCAGCACGGCCGCGGTGTCCTGCCGCGGCCGGGCCAGGCGCCGTACGGGGTCGAGGGAGGCCAGCGGCGGACCGTGCTCGCGGGCCAGGAGCAGCCGGTCCCCGCTCACGAGCAGGACGCCGTCGGCGGCGTCGGCGTCGAGGGCGTGGCCGCCCTCCGGATCGGCGAGACCGAGCAGGGCCCGCCCCTCGGCGACGCGGGGCAGCCACTCCTCGGCCGGCCCCGGGTCGGGCAGCGCCTCCAGGAGCGCGGCCGCGGCCACCGTCTCGGCGAGCGGCCCGGGCACGGCGTGCCGCCCCAGCTCCACGAAGGCGAGGGCGAGCTCGACGGGACGCGCCCCGTAGCCCTCGTACGCCTCCGGCACGGCCAGCGCGAAGAGCCCGGCACCGGCCAGCCGCGCCCACAGCCGCCGCCCCGGCCCGTGCTCCCCCGCCGCCCAGGCCCGGGCCGTACCGGGCGTCCCGGCGGCCGCAAGCATCCGGTCCAGGCTGCGGACGAAGTCCGCCTGCTCGGCGGACGGCAGGAACCTCACGGCCGCCCTCCCCCCGCCGACCACGCCCCACGGGCCGCCGGCACGCGGTCCACGCTGCGAACGCAGTCCGCCCGCCCCACGATCAACAGCAACCTCACGGACGGCCTCCCCTCACCGACCACGCCCCACCCGTACCGCGACCGGCACACACCGCCCCCACGGCCCCGGCCCGGGGCGCCCGGGCCGCCCCGCCACAACCGCCACCCGCACCCGCACCCGGCAGGGCCCTCATCGGCGGCGTCCCTTCGGCAACCCGAGCAACCGCTCGGCGATGATGTCGCGCTGGATCTCGTTCGTACCCGCGTACACCGGCCCGGCCAGGGCGAAGACCCAGCCCTCGGCCCAGGGGCCGCCGGCGGCCTCCCCGAGGGGGCCGAGCAGGTCCAGGGCGGTCTCGTGGAGGGCGATGTCCAGTTCGGACCAGAACACCTTGGTGAGGCTGGCCGCCCCGGCCTCCGGGGCGGCGCCCTCGGCGGCGCGGGCGGCGCCCGCGTAGGCGGCCAGTTGGTACGCGCGGGCGCCGATCAGGGCGTCCGCGACGCGGTCGGCGGCGGCCAGGTCCGCGTCCTCGCCGCGCGCGTGCCACAGGGCGGCGAGGCGGCGTGCGGACGCCGTGAAGCGGCCGGGGCTGCGCAAGGTGAGGCCGCGCTCGTCGGCCGCCGTGTTCATGGCGACCCGCCAGCCGTCGCCGGGGGCGCCGATGACATCGGCGTCCGGCACGAAGACGTCGTCCAGGAAGAGTTCGGCGAACGCCGGCTTCCCGTCGAGGCGGGCGATCGGCCGCACGGTCACCCCGGGCGCGTCGAGCCCGAACATCAGGTAGGTCAGCCCCTGGTGCGGCCGCGGCGCCTCGGGGTGGCTGCGGAACAGCCCGAAGGCGCGGTCGGCGAAGGCGGCACGGGAGGACCAGGTCTTCTGGCCGCGCAGCAGCCAGCCGCCGTCGGTGCGGGTGGCGGTGGAGCGCAGCGACGCCAGGTCGGAGCCCGCCTCCGGCTCGGACCAGGCCTGCGCCCAGATCACCTCGCCGCGCGCCATGGGCGGCAGGACGCGGTCGCGCTGCTCCTGGGTGCCGTGTTCCAGGAGGGTGGGCCCGAGCAGGCTGACGCCGTTCTGGCCGACCCGGCCGGGCGCCCCGGCGGCGTGGTACTCCTCCTCGAAGAGCAGCCACTGCGCGAGCGTCGCGTCACGCCCCCCGTAGGCGGCGGGCCAGGAGACGACCGACCAGCGGCCGGCGGCCAGCCGCCGCTCCCAGGCGCGGTGGGCGGCGAAGCCCTCGGCCGTCTCCAGGGAGGGCAGCGGGACGGCGGGGACGTGCGCGGCGAGCCAGTCCCGGGCCTGGCGCCGGAAGGACCGTTCCTCCGGGGTGACGTCGAGGTCCACCCGCTCCCCCTTCCCTAACAAGTGTTTGGTAGATTAACGTCGGTGGCGTGACTCCACCACCCCCGTACCTGCCGGGCCACGCGCTGCTGGCGGACCGCACCGCGGTCGTCACCGCCGCGGCGGGCGCCGGCATCGGCGGCGCGACGGTCCGGCGCCTCCTGGAGGAGGGCGCCCGGGTGGTGGTGGGCGACGCCCACGCGCGGCGGCTGGCGGAGTGCACGGCCACGCTGGCGGACGAGTTCGGGCCCGACCGGGTCGCCGGGCTCCCTTGCGACGTCACGGACGAGGCCCAGGTCGCGGCCCTGCTCGACCTCGCGGAACGGCGGCACGGCCGGCTGGACGTCGTCGTCAACAACGCCGGCCTCGGCGGCACCGCCGAACTGACCGAGATGACCGACGCCCAGTGGGGGAAGGTCCTGGACGTCACCTTGAACGGCACCTTCCGCTGCACCCGCGCCGCCCTGCGCCGGATGAAGGCCTCCGGGGCCGGTGGCGTCATCGTCAACAACGCCTCCGTCGCCGGCTGGCGCGCCCAGGCCGGGCAGGCGCACTACGCCGCGGCCAAGGCGGGCGTCATGGCGCTGACCCGCTGCGCGGCGATGGAGGCGGCGGCGTACGGGGTGCGGGTCAACGCCGTCTCCCCCAGCCTCGCCATGCACCCGCACCTGGTGAAGGTGACCGGCCCCGGTCTGCTGGAGGAACTGACCGCTCGCGAGGCCTTCGGCCGCCCCGCGGAACCCTGGGAGGTCGCCAACGTGATCGTCTTCCTCGCCTCCGGCTACTCCTCGTACATGACCGGAGAGGTCGTCCCGGTGAGCAGCCAGCACGCGTGAAGCGAGAATGATCCCCGTGCCGAAGACGACGCCGAAGACCACGCCCAGGACCGCCAAGAGCCCCGCGAGCGGCGCTGCCGCCCCTGACGGGCGCCGCGCGGAACTCCTCGCCATCGCCGCCCGGGTGTTCGCCGCGCAGGGCTACGACGCCACCACCGTCCGGCGCATCGCGGACGAGGCGGGGATGCTCGCGGGCAGCCTCTACTACCACTTCGACTCCAAGGAGTCGATGCTGGACGAGATCCTCGCGGGCTTCCTGGACGAGCTGTGGGCCGGTTACGAGGGCGTCCTCGCGGCCGGGCTCGGTCCACGGGAGACCGTCGAGGCCCTGGTCACCGAGTCCTTCCGGGAGATCGACCGGCACCTGGACGCGGTCGCGATCTACCAGCGGGAGGCCCGGCACCTGGCGTCGTCGGAGCCGCGCTTCGGCTACCTCGCCGATTCCCAGCGGCGGTTCGAGCGGCTCTGGCTCGGGACCCTGGAACGCGGCGCCGCCGCCGGGGTGTTCCGCGCCGACCTCGACCTGAGGCTGGCGTACCGCTTCATCCGCGACACCGTGTGGGTCGCGGCGTCCTGGTACCGGCCGGGCGGGCAGCACAGCCCCGAGGAGATCGCCCGGCAGTACCTGTCCATGGTGCTGGACGGCGTCGCCGTCCGGGAGTGACGGCGCCGCCGCCACCGGTCCGGCACCCGGTCCCCATCAAGGAGCAGTCATGGCCGAGGCCTACATCGTCGAAGCGGTCCGCACGCCGGTCGGCCGGCGCGGCGGCGGGCTGTCCGCGGTCCACCCCGCCGACCTCGGCGCCCATGTGCTGAAGGCGCTGCTGGAACGTTCCGGGGTGGACCCGGCCGCGGTCGAGGACGTCGTCTTCGGCTGCCTCGACCAGGTCGGCCCGCAGGCGGGCGACATCGCCCGCACCAGCTGGCTGGCGGCCGGACTGCCCGAGGAGGTCCCCGGGGTCACCGTCGACCGCCAGTGCGGTTCCTCCCAGCAGGCCGTCCACTTCGCCGCCCAGGGCGTGCTGTCCGGCACCCAGGACCTCGTCGTGGCGGGCGGCGTCCAGAACATGTCGGCCATCCCCATCGGCTACGCCAACCACCGTGCCGTCGAACCGCTCGGCATGACCGGGGGCCCGTTCTCCGGCTCCGAGGGCTGGCGCGCCCGCTACGGGAGCACCCCGGTGAGCCAGTTCCACGGCGCGGAGCTCATCGCCGCCAAGTGGGGCATCACCCGTGAGGCCATGGAGGAGTTCGCGCTGGGCTCCCACCGGCGCGCGATCGCCGCCGCCGACGGGGGCCGCTTCGACCGCGAGCTCGTCCCGTACGCCGGGGTCACGGCCGACGAGGGGCCGCGCCGGGACACCACCCTGGAGAAGATGGCCGGCCTCGCCCCCCTGGTGGAGGGCGGCCGGCTGACCGCGGCCCTCGCCTCCCAGGTCTCCGACGGGGCCGCCGCGATGCTCGTCGCCTCCGGGCGCGCGGTCCGCGAGCACGGGCTCACCCCGCGGGCCCGGGTCCACCACCTGTCGGTGCGCGGCGAGGACCCCATCCGCATGCTGTCCGCGCCCATTCCGGCGACCGCGCACGCGCTGAAGAAGACCGGGATGACCATCGACGACATCGACCTGGTCGAGATCAACGAGGCCTTCGCCCCCGTCGTCCTGGCCTGGCTCAAGGAGACCGGCGCCGACCCCGCCCGCGTCAACGTCAACGGCGGCGCCATCGCGCTGGGCCATCCGCTCGGCGCCACCGGTGTGAAGCTCATGACCAGCCTCCTGCACGAACTGGAACGCACCGGAGGGCGCTTCGGCCTCCAGACGATGTGCGAGGGCGGCGGCCAGGCCAACGTCACCATCATCGAACGCCTCTGAGGGCGCGCCGGCGCCTCCGTGTCAGCGGGGCCGGCGCCCTCGCCGGCGTACGGCCGGTACGGCGCCGGGGTACGCCCGGCCCTCGGCCCGGTGTGCGTCGACGCTCCCGCATCGACCCGGCCCGCTTCCTGCGATGGGCCCCGCCCGCCTTCCGCGGGTGCCGCCGTGGAGCCGCGGTCGGAGACCGGGAAACGGAGGGCGCGCCCCGACGGTCCCGCTCGTCCAAGGCACCGGGGGCCCGCCCGGCCCTGGGAGGCCGGCAACCACGTCGGTTCCATCGCGCCGGCCGCTCCGGGCGGGCCAGGCGACGCCTCACCGGCGGCCAGGCCGACGTCGCCACTGTTGGCGATACGGGTACCCGAGGCCGCCCGGGCCGCCCCGGTACGGCAGTCCGCGCGCACGGCCCGGTGCACCACGGCCGCCGCACCGGCGCAGTGGCGCACCTGCCCGGGGCCGCCTCCCGGCCCCGGGCACCCGTGCCGCCGACAGGCCGTCAGTGACCGTCCGCCCGCGCCCCGTACACGCGCCCGGGGGGCTCCGCCGCAGCGAGCAGTTTCACGGCGGCCTCCCCCGCCTCCGCGGGCGTCCAGCGGGCCCCCCGGTCGGCGGTGGGCCCCGGACGCCAGCCCTCCATGACCGTGATGCGGCCGCCCGCGGCCTCGAAGACCCGTCCGGTGACCGCGGCGGAGGCGGCCGAGCCGAGCCAGACGACGAGCGGTGAGACGTTGTCCGGCGCCATGACGTCGAAGGCGCCGCCCCCGGGCGCCGCCATGGTGTCGGCGAAGACCGCCTCGGTCATCCGGGTCCGGGCCGCCGGGGCGACGGCGTTGACCCGCACCCCGTACCGCGCCAGTTCCGCGGCGGCCACCAGGGTCAGGCCGACGACGCCGGCCTTGGCCGCCGCGTAGTTGCCCTGCCCGACGCTGCCCAGCAACCCGGCGCCGGAGGTGGTGTTGACGATCCGCGCGTCAGGGGTGCGGCCCGCGCGGGCCTCGGCCCGCCAGTGCGCCGCCGCGTGCCTGAGCGGCAGGAAGTGGCCGGTGAGGTGGACCCGCAGGACGGCGTCCCAGTCGTCCGCGTCCAGGTTGACGAGCATCCGGTCGCGCAGGAAACCCGCGTTGTTGACGAGCGTGTCCAGCCTGCCGAAGGCCTCCAGGGCGGCGGCGACGAGGGACGCCGCACCCGGCGCGGTGGCGATGTCGCCGTCGTGGACGACGGCCTCGCCGCCCCGGGCGCGGATCTGCGCGGCGACCTCTTGGGCGGGCGCGGCCGAACTCCCGGCGCCGTCCGGCCCGGCGCCGAGGTCGTTGACCACGACCCGGGCGCCCTCGGCGGCGAACGCGAGCGCGTGCGCCCGGCCCAGCCCGCGCCCCGCACCGGTGACGGCGACCACGCGACCGGCGCAGACACCCGTGGAGCCGTCCTCCGCCGTCATCCCGTTCCCCTTCCGTCTCCGTCCCGGGCCGCGGCGAGGAACGCCGGGGCCTCCCCTCCGCCGTGCAGGTGCAGGCTGGCGCCGCTGATGTAGCGGGCGCGGTCGGAGGCGAGGAAGACGCACGCGTCCCCCACCTCCGCCGGCTCGGCGAGCCGGCCGAGCGGCACCGTGCGCCCGACCGCGGCGACGCCGTCCTCGTCGCCGTAGTGCAGGTGCGCCGACTCCGTGCGGACCATGCCGAGCACCAGGGTGTTGACGCGGATCAGCGGGGCCCATTCGACGGCCATGGAGCGGGCCAGGCTCTCCAGCCCCGCCTTTGCGGCGCCGTAGGCCGCCGTGCCCGGTGAGGGGCGCCCGCCGCTGACGCTGCCGATCATCACGACCGCACCGCCACCGGGCTGACCGGCCATCACCGGGCGGACGGCGAGGGAGGCGTTGAGCGGCGCGAGCAGGTTGAGCTCGACGACCCGCGCGTGCCGTTCGGCGGCCGCCTCGCCGAGCATCCGGTAAGGCGTCCCGCCCGCGTTGTTGACGAGGACGTCGATGCGGCCGTACGCCTCCCCCACGGCGCCGAGGACCTCGGCCGCGGCGGCGGGGTCGCGCAGGTCCACCGCGTGGAAGTCGGCCCCGTGCGGGGACTCGCGGGGCGGCGGACGGCGGGCGCAGACCACGACGCGGGCGCCGGCCTCCGCGAACGCCCGGGCGATGCCGGCGCCGACCCCCCGCGTGCCGCCGGTCACGACGGCGACCCGGTCCGACAGATCGACACTCATGCTCACGCCGGAGTACCTTTCCCCTAACAAACGTTTGGTGGAAAGGTAGCTGATCCGCGGATGACTGTCTCCACCTCGCACCCCGAACCCGGCGTCGCCGCCGTCACCGTCGACCACCCGCCGGTCAACGCCCTTCCCGTGAGCGGCTGGTACGAACTGGCCGCCGCCCTGCGCGCGGCCGGCCGCGACCCGGACGTCCGCTGCGTCGTCCTGCGCGCCGAGGGACGCGGCTTCAACGCGGGCGTCGACCTCAAGGAGATGCAGCGCACCGCGGGCCACGCCGCCCTCGTCGGCGCCAACCGCGGCTGCCACGAGGCATTCGCGGCCGTCTACGAGTGCGAGGTGCCCGTCGTCGCGGCCGTCCACGGCCACTGTCTGGGCGGCGGCATCGGCCTGGTCGGCAACGCGGACGCCGTCGTCGCCGCGCAGGACGCCACCTTCGGGCTGCCCGAACTCGACCGCGGCGCCCTGGGCGCGGCCACGCACCTGGCGCGCCTGGTCCCCCAGCACCTCATGCGCACGCTCTACTTCACCTCCCGCACCGTCACCGCCGGCGAACTCCACCGCCACGGCTCGGTCTGGCGGGTCGTGCCCCGCGGGGAGCTCGACGCCGCGGCCCTGGGCCTGGCCCGCGAGATCGCCGCCAAGGACGGCGAGTTGCTCCGCCTCGCCAAGGCCGCCATCAACGGCATCGACCCCGTCGACGTCCGCCGCAGCTACCGCTTCGAGCAGGGCTTCACCTTCGAGGCCAACCTCATCGGCGTCGCGGACCGGCACCGCGAGGCCTTCGTGTCCCGTACCGGTCCCGGTCCGGGTTCCGGCTCGGCTCCCGGACCGGGGGGACGGCCATGAGCGACAAGACCATGACCGCGGACGAGGCGGCCGCCGGGCTCCGCTCCGGGATGACCGTCGGCATCGGCGGCTGGGGCTCCCGCCGCAAGCCCATGGCCCTGGTGAAGGCCGTGCTGCGGTCCGGCGTCACCGACCTGACCGTCGTGTCCTTCGGGGGCCCGGACGTCGGACTGCTGGCGGCGGCGGGGCGGATCCGCAGGCTGGTCACCGCCTTCGTCACGCTGGACTCGATCCCCCTCGAACCGCACTTCCGCGCCGCCCGCGAAGGCGGCGCCCTCGAACTCACCGAGCTGGACGAGGCCATGATGATGTGGGGCCTGACCGCGGCCGCGCAGCGGCTGCCCTTCCTGCCGGTGCGCGCCGGGCTCGGCTCCGACGTGATGCGGGTCAACCCCTGGCTGCGGACGGTCACCTCGCCGTACGACGACGGGGAGGAACTGGTGGCCGTCCCCGCGCTGCACCTGGACGCCGCGTTGGTGCACCTCAACCGCGCCGACGCCCGCGGCAACGGCCAGTACCTGGGCCCGGACCCGTACTTCGACGACCTGTTCTGCGAGGCCGCGGACGCCGCATATGTGTCGTGCGAACGCGTCGTCGACACCGCCGACCTCCTCAAGGTGGCCGGTCCGCAGTCGCTCCTGGTCAAGCGGCAGTTCGTCACCGGGGTCGTCGAGGCCCCGCACGGCGCCCACTTCACCTCCTGCGTCCCGGACTACGACCGCGACGAGGATTTCCAGCGGGAGTACGCCCGGGCCGCCGCCGATCCCGACGCCTGGGCGGCCTTCGCCGAACATTTGGTGCGAGGCGCGGCGAAGGAGCGGCCGTGAACCCCACCCGCGCCGAATACGCCGTCGTCGCCTGCGCCGAGGCGTGGCGTGGCGACGGCGAGATCCTGGCCGCCCCCATGGGCCTGATCCCCTCCCTGGGCGCGCGCCTGGCCCGGCTGACCTTCGCACCCGATCTGCTGCTCACCGACGGTGAGGCCCTCCTCCTGGACGCGGCGGGCGAGGTGGAGGGCTGGCTGCCCTACCGGCAGCACCTGGCGCTGGTCACCGGCGGCCGGCGGCACGTCATGATGGGCGCGAGCCAGCTCGACCGGTACGGCAACCAGAACATCTCGTGCATCGGCGACTGGCGGCGCCCCGCCCGGCAACTGCTGGGGGTGCGGGGCGCGCCCGTGAACACGCTCAACAACCCCACCAGCTACTGGGTGCCGCGGCACTCGCCCCGGGTCTTCGTCGGACGCGTCGACATGGTGTGCGGAGTCGGCCACGACAGGGCGGCCGCCGCCGGCCCGTCCGCCACCCGGTTCCACGACGTCCGCCGGGTCGTCAGCGACCTGGGCGTCTTCGACTTCGAGACCGCCGACCGCACGATGCGCGTCCGCTCCCTGCACCCCGGGGTCCGCCCGGCGGCCCTCCGGGAGGCCACCGGCTTCCCGCTGCCGGTCCCCGCGGACCCGCCGCGCACCCGAGAGCCCGTGGCCGAGGAGCTGCGGCTGATCCGTGGCGTCCTCGACCCCGGAGGGCTGCGGGAACGGGAGGTGCGGGCCTGATGGACACCGCGCTGACCCGGCTCACCGGGGTCCGCCACCCCCTGGTGCAGACCGGCATGGGCTGGGTCGCCGGCCCCCGCCTGGTGTCGGCCACGGCGAACGCCGGAGCGCTCGGCATCCTCGCCTCGGCCACCATGAGCCCGCAGCGGCTGCGCGAGGCCGTACGTGAGGTACGCGAACGCACCCAGGGAGCGCCGTTCGGGGTCAACCTTCGGGCGGACGCGGGCGACGCGGCGGAACGGGTGCGCGTCATCGTCGAGGAGGGCGTCCGTGTCGCCTCCTTCGCGCTGGCCCCGTCCCGCGAGCTCATCGGCCGTCTCAAGGACGCGGGAGTCGTGGTCGTCCCCTCGGTCGGGGCACGGCGGCACGCCGAGAAGGTCGCCGCCTGGGGCGCGGACGCCGTGATGGTGCAGGGCGGCGAGGGCGGCGGCCACACGGGGGACGTCGCCACCACCGTGCTGCTGCCCCAGGTGGTGGACGCCGTCGGCATTCCCGTGATCGCGGCGGGCGGCTTCTTCGACGGCCGCGGCCTGGCCGCCGCCCTGGCGTACGGCGCGGCCGGCGTCGGCATGGGCACCCGCTTCCTGCTCACCTCCGACAGCCCGGTGCCCGACGCGGTCAAGGCCCGCTACCTGGCCGCCTCGGTGCGGGACGTCGTCGTCACCGACCGCGTCGACGGGCTGCCGCACCGCATGCTCCGCACCGAGCTGGTGGCCGCCTTGGAGCGCTCGGGCAGGGTGTCCGCCCTGCTGCGCGCTCTGCGGCACGCGGCGGCCTTCCGCCGCCTCTCGGGGCTGGGCCCGCGCGCCATGGTGCGCGACGGCCTGGCGATGCGGCACGGCAGGAAGCTGACCTGGAGTCAGACGCTGCTCGCCGCGAGCACGCCGATGATGCTGAAGTCCGCCATGGTCGACGGCCGCCCGGACCTGGGGGTGATGGCCGCCGGGCAGGTCGCGGGCGTGATCGACGACCTCCCTTCCTGCGCGGAGCTCGTCGCACGCGTCATGGCCGACGCCGAGCAGACCCTCGCCCGGCTGGCCGGACTCGCCGCACCCGCCTGAACACCCCTGGCGGCCCCTCTCGCGCCCGCCCCGCCCCCGCGCGGCACAGGTGGCCCGGCGACCCGGGACCACGCCCCCACACGCCCGGCAGACGTCGTCTCGGCGAGGGGGTGGACGACGCCGTCCAGGTACCCCACACCTCCCGGCCGCGCCGCCGTCCCGACGCCGGGAAGACCAGCGACGGAGGAACGGCGCCACGGACCGGCGACATACCCCGCGCGCCCCAAGGCCCTGCCACGTCCGGCACACGGCCTCGGGTGACGCCTCCCCCGAACCGGCCGCGCCGTCGTCCCCGCCAGCGGCTCGACCCGCCCCACGCCCGCCGGGACCACCCCGAACGCGCCCGGGAAGCGGCGCCACCGGCCCACGTCACCCGCCCGGGACCTCCCGAGGGCGAACGGGCCCATCGGCGGTCACCCCACCGGTCGAGCCGCCCCCGGGGAGCGGCGCGCCGCCTTGATCACGTGGGTCACGGCTGTTGCCATGACGCACTATGGCGACGACGCATGAGCTGACGTCACCGGATGCCCGGCACCGCGCGCGCCACGCCGCACCGCCGCGCAGCCGCCCGCACTCCGGGGTCCTTCTGCTCGCCTGTCTGGCGGCGCTCTTCACCGTGGTCCAGCTCCTCCTGGTCGTCGCGCCCGGCATGGGCCTCGGCTGGGACGAGTCGGTCTACGTCAGCCAGGTCTCCGCGGACATCCCCTCGGCGTTCTTCAGTGCACCCCGCTCCCGGGGCGTGCCGGCCCTCGTGGCGCCGGTGGCGCTGCTGACGGCCTCGACCCTCGCACTCCGCGTCTACCTGGCGGTCCTGTCGGGCGCGGCACTCTTCCTGGCCCTGTGGCTCTGGAAGCCGCTGCTGGGCACCCGGGTGGTGGCACTGGCCGGGCTGCTCTTCAGCGGACTGTGGGTGACGCTGCTGTACGGCCCCCAGGCGATGCCCAACCTCTGGGTCGCGCTGGTGGCCCTGATCGCGGTGGGCTGCTACCTGCGCGCGGCGGCGCCGGGCCGCACCGGCCGGGGTGCGCTCGCCGGGCTGGGCGCGGCGTTCGCCGCCCTCACCCTGCTGCGCCCGCACGACGCCGTCTGGCTGGCCCTGCCGTTGTGCGTCGCCGCGCTCTTCCTGCGCGGCCGGCGCCGCCTGACGCTGCTCGCGGTGATCGCCGCCGGCGGACTGCTGGGCGGCGCCCAGTGGGTCGTCGAGGCGTTCACCGCCTACGGCGGCGTCTTCGCCCGGATGGACCGCGCGAACGAGATCGAGGGCGGTCTCGGCTGGCACCTGGCCTTCGCCGACCAGCTCAGCACCCTGGACGCCTCCCACACGCTGTGCCGCCCCTGCGACGCCGTCTGGCAGCACAAGGGGGACGCCGTGTGGTGGTTCGTCCTGCCCGTCCTGGTGGCGGCCGGCGTCGCCCTCGCGGCACGACGTGAGGGGCAGGCGCCCGGTGCGCGGTTCCTGCCGGCCGTGTGCGGCCTGTCCCTGGCGCTGCCCTACCTGGTGCTCATCGACTACGCCGCACCGCGTTTCCTGCTCCCGGCGTACGCCCTGCTCGCCCTGCCCGCGGCCCAGTGCCTCCTGCTGCTCCCCGCGCGGGTACGGCCGGCGCTGCGGCCGGCCGTCACCGGGACCGTGGTCGCCGTCGTGCTCGCGCAGCTCGTCACCCAGCAGATCGTGCTGCACCGCGCGGTGCGCAGCTCCACCATCGGCAACGGCGACTACGCGCGCATGGCCGCGGAACTGAACCGGCTCGGGGTGCGCCCGCCGTGCCTGGTCACCGGGCCGATGGCGACGCCCGTCGGCTACCAGGCCCGTTGCGCCTCCGGCCAGACCGCGGGGAACAACGAGAACATGACCGCGGCCGGCATCCTGCGGCTGGCCCGCACGCAGCCCGTCGCCGTCCTGACCCCACGGGGCGGGCAGCCGCCGGCGTACGCGCGTGACTGGCCCTCCCGGCCGCTGCCGAACCTGAGCTACCACCCGGGCTACCGCGTGCACCTCTCCCCCAGGTGACGGCCACAATGGGCGGGTGATCCCGGACGTCCGCCTGCCCTCCCCGCTGGTCGAGCTGCACGGCGACGAGCGGCTGACCGGGCGTGGCGTGCGCGTCCTCCTCAAGCGGGACGACCTGATCCACCCCGACCTGCCCGGCAACAAGTGGCGCAAGCTCCACCTGAACCTGCGGGCCGCCCTCGACGGCGGCCACGGCCGGCTGCTCACCTTCGGCGGCGCCTACTCCAACCACCTGCGCGCCACCGCGGCCGCGGGGCGGCTGCTGGGCATCGGGACCACGGGTGTCGTCCGCGGCGACGAACTGGCCGGCCGCCCGCTGAACCCCTCCCTGGCGCAGGCCGCCGCCGACGGGATGCGGCTGCACTTCGTCGACCGGGCCACCTACCGCCGCAAGGACGACCCGGAGGTCCTGGCGGCCCTCCTGGAGCGTCTGGGCCCCGCCTACGTCGTCCCCGAGGGCGGCAGCAACGCGCCGGCCGCACGGGGCTGCGCCGCGCTCGGCGAGGAGCTGCGCGGCATGGCGGACGTCGTGGGCGTGGCCTGCGGGACGGGCGGCACCCTGGCGGGCCTGGCGGCCGGTCTGGACCCGGGGCAGCGGGCCATCGGGTTCCCGGTGCTCAAGGGCGGCGGATTCCTGGCCGGGGAGATACGCCGGCTCCAGGAGGCGGCCTTCGGCGGCCCGCGCGGCAGCTGGCTGCTGGACGACCGCTTCCACCACGGCGGCTACGCCCGTGTCTCGCCCGAGCTGCGGGCGTTCGCGGAGGACTTCGGCGCGCGGCACGGCTTCGTCCCGGACCTCGTCTACGTCGCGAAGATGCTCCACGGCCTGTACTCGCTGGCGCAGGAGGGTGCCTTCGCGCCGGGCACGACGGTCGCGGCCGTCGTGACAGGGCGGCCGACCGGTTAGCCTTGCTGGCATGATCCGAGCCGCGACCCCTGGCGACGTCCCGGAGATCCACGCGATGATCCGCGAACTCGCGGAGTACGAGCGGGAGCCGGACAGCGCGCGGGCCACCACGCAACAACTCCACGACGCGCTCTTCGGCCCGGATCCGGCCGTCTTCGCGCTCATGGCGGAGGACGACACCCTGGGCGCGCCCGTGGGCTTCGCGCTGTGGTTCCGGAACTTCTCCACCTGGACCGGGACCCACGGCGTCTACCTGGAGGACCTGTACGTGCGCCCCCATGCGCGCGGCGGCGGCCACGGCAAGGCGCTGCTCGCCGGTCTCGCCGCCATATGCGTCGAGCGGGGCTACGAGCGCTTCGAATGGTCCGTGCTGGACTGGAACGAGCCGTCCCTCGCCTTCTACCGTGCGATGGGCGCCCGTCCCCAGGACGAATGGACGGTACAACGACTGACCGGCGAACCCCTTCGCGACCTCGCTGAGCAGGCACGTGTCAACAAAGCGACATCTCTTTCGAATTGAGACCGCAGACCACTAGCGACGTTGCGTGCTCGTGCGCCTACTATGGGTGACAGCCGTGGGGTGCCGGGTCAGGGCCCGTCACGGCGGCGGCCGTGCTCCGTCCGGGCGACACCGGGGTACGGATCGCGATAGCGTCGCTGGCGAACCGAACCAGATCAGTGCAATGCCGATGAGGGCAGTGCGTGTGCCACCTTGGAGGTGAGGGTGTCCCAGATCGCAGGCGAGCCCGGGTCGAAGGACTTCGTCGAGGTCCGGCTGCCCGCGGCGGGGGCCTACCTGTCGGTGCTGCGTACGGCGACGGCAGGACTCGCGGCCCGCTTGGACTTCACCCTCGACGAGATCGAAGACCTGCGCATCGCCGTGGACGAGGCGTGCGCCATCCTGCTCCAGCAGGCCGTCCCGGGGTCCGTGCTGAGCTGCGTCTTCCGCCTGGTCGGGGACGCCCTGTGGGTGACCGTGTCGGCGCCCACGACCGACGGCCGCGCCCCGGAGCGTGACACCTTCGCCTGGACGGTGCTGTCCGCACTGGCCGGCGAGGTGGACTCCAGCGTGGCCGACGACAAGACCGTGAGCATCGCCCTGCACAAGAAGCGCGGTGCCGGACCGGGACAGCTGTAACGGGGGAATCGCCGTGAACGATCTGGAAGGCAGCACCCCGGAGGTGCGGGGCCGCCCCGTACCCGCCCCTGCGGCCCGGCCCCACGAGGCGCGGCCGCATCCCGGCACCGGGCCCGTGGCCGGCCTCGGGAGCAGTGACGCGGCCGGGCAGACGGATCAGGCGGATCGGGCGGATCGCATGGCGCAGGAGCAGCAGGAGCAGGACCACGAGCAGGAGCAGGAGCCGCACGGGCGCCATGAGTCCCACGACAGGGCCGGGGCCCGGGCGCTCTTCGTGGAGCTCAGCAAGCTCCCGCCGGGTTCCCCGGAGCGCGCCGAGCTGCGCAACCGGCTGGTCCGCATGCACCTGCCGCTGGTCGAGCACCTCGCCCGGCGGTTCCGCAACCGGGGCGAGCCGCTCGACGACCTGACGCAGGTGGCCACGATCGGGCTGATCAAGTCCGTGGACCGCTTCGACGTGGAGCGCGGGGTGGAGTTCTCCACCTACGCCACCCCGACCGTCGTCGGCGAGATCAAGCGGCACTTCCGCGACAAGGGGTGGGCGGTGCGCGTCCCGCGCCGTCTGCAGGAGCTGCGGCTCGCCCTGACGACGGCGACCGGCGAGCTCTCCCAGCAGCACGGGCGGGCGCCGACGGTGCACGAACTGGCCGAGCACCTGAAGATCACGGAGGAGGAGGTCCTGGAGGGCCTCGAATCCGCCAACGCGTACAGCACGCTCTCCCTGGACGTGCCCGACACCGACGACGAGTCGCCGGCCGTCGCCGACACCCTCGGCGCGGAGGACGACGCGCTGGAGGGCGTGGAGTACCGGGAGTCGCTCAAGCCGCTGCTGGAGCAGCTGCCGCCGCGCGAGAAGAAGATCCTGCTGCTGCGCTTCTTCGGGAACATGACCCAGTCGCAGATCGCCCAGGAGGTCGGCATCTCCCAGATGCACGTCTCCCGGCTGCTGGCCCGCACGCTGGCCCAGCTGCGCGACAAGCTCCTGGTCGAGGAGTGACGGCCGGACGGAGGTGACGGCGGCGCCCGAGGGCGCCGCGGTTCACTGCTCGGCCGTGCGCCCGATCCCGAGGGCGTCGGTGGCCGCCGGGTGGACGAGGAGCACCAGCTCGGCGACGGCGGCCACTCCCAGTGCGGCGCCCGCCGCGATCATCGTGCCGCCCGCCTGCACCATCGTCCAGGCGACGGGGAGGGCGACGAGCTGGATGATCAGCGCCGGGCCGCGGCTCCAGCGGCGCGCGCGCCACAGGCCGTAGGCGGCCGCGAGCGGCATCGCCGCCAGGGCGAGGACGGTCACACCCCCGGCCTCCGCCTGGCGCGGGCTGTCGGGGTCGCCGAGGATCCCCACGACCAGCATCGCGATCCCCCAGGCCGCCAGGGCGGCGCCTTCCAGTGCCGCGACCGCGGCCGCCGCCGCGAGGCGGGGGGTGCGGCCCGGCTGCGTCGCGGGCTTCTCGTTGCCACTCACCCCAGCAGGGTAGCCGCCGTATCCGGACCACCAGGGGTGCGGCCCGGTACCGCCCGGTAGGTACCCTGGCGGGCATGCGCGCCCTTCTCGTGGTCAATCCAGCCGCCACCACCACCAGCGCCCGGACGCGTGACGTCCTCGCGCACGCGCTCGCCAGCGACCTGAAGCTGGAGGTCGCGGCGACCGAGTACCGGGGTCACGCCCGGGACCTCGCGCGCCAGGCCGCGGAAGGCGGCGAGATCGAGCTGGTCGTCGCCCTGGGCGGGGACGGCACGGTCAACGAGGTGGTCAACGGCCTGCTCCACAACGGCCCCGACCCGGACGGGCTGCCGAAGCTCGCGGTGGTCCCCGGCGGCTCCACGAACGTGTTCGCGCGCGCCCTGGGGCTGCCCAACGACGCCGTGGAGGCCACCGGTGCGCTGCTGGACGCCCTGCGTGAGCGCAGCTCCCGCACGGTCGGCCTGGGCCTGGTGAGCGGCACCCCGGGCACGGAGGACGAGGGCGTGCCGGCGCGCTGGTTCACCTTCTGCGCCGGGCTGGGCTTCGACGCGGGCGTGGTGGGACGGGTGGAACAGCAGCGCGAGCACGGCAAGCGCTCGACGCACGCGCTCTACATACGCCAAGTCGTGCGCCAGTTCCTCGCCGACCCCAACCGGCGCGCCGGCGCGATCACCCTGGAGCGGCCCGGCGAGGACCCGGTGACCGACCTGGTGCTGACCCTCGTCTGCAACACCGCGCCGTGGACCTACCTGGGCAACCGGCCGATCTACGCGTCGCCGCGCGCCTCCTTCGACACCGCCCTCGACGTGCTCGGACTGTCCCGGCTGTCCACCGCGGCGGTCGCCCGCTACGCCACCCAGCTGCTGCGTTCGACGCCCGAGCGCGGGCCCGAGGGCAAGCACGCGACCTCGCTGCACGATCTGACGGACTTCACCTTGCATTCGCAGGCGCCACTGCCGTTCCAGGTGGACGGAGACCACCTGGGACTGCGAATGAGCGCAACCTTCACAGGCGTACGCCGTGCACTGCGTGTGATTGTGTAAGCAGAAGGACATAAAGTCCTTTCACTCGAACGTTTAGGCTGCCCTGCACCCCATGGAAGTACGGCTGTGACGGAGCCGACACCGAGGAATCAAAAAAAACTTTCTGGAAGGGGTTGTATCCGCAGCCCAGGTTTGCGAGGCTCTTCCTGGCGATCGGGACAGCCGCTCATCGGGCGTCCTCGGTAGCCGAATCCTCACCACTTCCCAGCGGGACCGCACCAGGAGACTGGGCGATGTCCCGTGTCGTGTTGGCGGATTCGTGAAAGCGTTCACATTCACAAGCAACTTGCATGCAACACAAGGAGATGGAGCAGCCATGGACTGGCGTCACAACGCCGTTTGCCGCGAGGAAGACCCCGAGCTCTTCTTCCCCATCGGCAACACCGGTCCTGCGCTGCTGCAGATCGAGGAAGCCAAGGCCGTCTGCCGCCGCTGCCCCGTGATGGAGCAGTGCCTGCAGTGGGCGCTGGAGACCGGCCAGGACGCCGGCGTGTGGGGTGGCCTCAGCGAGGACGAGCGTCGCGCAATGAAGCGCCGCGCCGCCCGCAACCGCGCCCGCAACGCCAGCGCCTGACGCACTCGCTTACCCCCGAGCCGCAGCGCGCAGCACCTCCGAACCGCGCAGCATCGCGACGCGAAGAGCCCCGGCCGCTCCCCGAGCGGCCGGGGCTTCGGCGTTCCCGGGGCCCGGCCGGCGGGCCGGCGTCAGCCCTCCAGCGGCAGTTCCAGGACGACCTTCGTGCCGCGCTCCTCGGCCGGGACCATGTCGAAGGTGCCGCCCAACTCCCCCACCACCAGGGTCCGTACGATCTGCAGCCCCAGGTTGCCGGCCCGCTGCGGGTCGAACTCGGCGGGCAGGCCCCGCCCGTCGTCCCGCACCGCGATCCCCAGCTTCTGCCCACGCCGCTCGGCGGCCACCTCGACGGTGCCCTGCTCGCCCGGCCCGAAGCCGTGCTCCAGGGCGTTCTGCAGCAGTTCGGTGAGGACCATCGACAGCGGCGTGGCCACCTCGGCCGTCAGGATCCCGAACCGTCCGCTGCGGCGCGCGGTGACCCGGCCCGGGGAGATCTCCGCGACCATCGCGAGCACGCGGTCGGCGATCTCGTCGAACTCCACGCACTCGTCGAGGTTCTGGGACAGCGTCTCGTGCACGATCGCGATCGAGCCGACCCGGCGGACCGCCTCCTCCAGCGCCTCGCGGCCCTTGTCGGAGTCCATCCGGCGGGCCTGCAGCCGCAACAGGGCAGCAACCGTCTGCAGGTTGTTCTTCACCCGGTGGTGGATCTCCCGGATGGTGGCGTCCTTGGTGATCAGCTCGCGCTCCCGCCGGCGCAGCTCGGTCACGTCGCGCAGCAGCACCAGGGAGCCGTTGTGCGTGCCCTTGGGGCTCAGCGGGATCGCCCGCAGCTGGATGACGCCGCCGTTGCCCTCGATCTCGGTCTCCCGCGGTGCCTTGCCGCCGGCGACGGTCACCAGGGCCTCGTGGCTCTTGCTCCGGGAGGGCGCGAGTTCGGCGGAGACCGAGCCCAGGTGGTGGCCGACGAGGTCGGCGGCCAGGCCGAGCCGGTGGTAGGCGGAGAGCGCGTTGGGGCTGGCGTACTGGACCACGCCCTCGGCGTCGAGCCGGATCAGGCCGTCGCCGACGCGCGGCGAGGCGTCCATGTCGACCTGCTCGGAGGGGAACGGGAAGCTGCCCGCCGCGATCATCTGCGCCAGGTCGGAGGCGCTCTGCAGGTAGGTGAGCTCCAGGCGGCTGGGGGTCCGTACGGTGAGCAGGTTGGTGTTGCGGGCGATCACCCCGAGGACCCGGCCGGCCCGGCGCACCGGGATGGACTCGACCCGGACCGGGACCTCCTCGCGCCACTCCGGGTCACCCTCCCGGACGATCCGGCCCTCGTCGAGCGCGGCGTCCAGCATCGGGCGGCGGCCGCGCGGCACCAGGTGGCCGACCATGTCGTCCTGGTACGACGTCGGGCCGGTGTTCGGCCGCATTTGGGCGACCGACACGTAACGGGTCCCGTCACTGGTCGGCACCCACAGCACGAGGTCCGCGAAGGAGAGGTCGGAGAGCAGTTGCCACTCCGACACCAGCAGGTGGAGCCACTCGAGATCGGAATCGTCGAGGTCCGTGTGCTGGCGTACGAGATCGTTCATGGAGGGCACGCAAATGAGCGTACCCGCGCTCATGGCGGGGGCCGCCATCCGGTCTTCACAAAGGCCCTCGACGACCTATGATCTGACTGCGCCGGCTTATGGACAGGCATTAGTGGTCTAGTCCAGAATTGACGCACAACGCGACTTCCACCCTTCCCGCACAGAAGGGTGGAGCGAGGCCGGGGCGCTCTCTGCCCTGACTGCGCCAGGCCTCACGGTCGGTCCTCACGGGCCGCGGGTACCGCACATCCCGCGCGCCACGGACCGACGGCAGCTCCGGGCTGCGGTGCTGGGCGGGCTGAGGGTCCCGTCCCGGCGCCGCGGCCCGAAGTGACGTCAGGGCACTTCCCGGCTCGCCGCCCGCCCGGTGGGCGGGTCCCGGCGGCTCTCGGCGCGTCTCAGCGGGTCTCCGTCACCTTCGCCAGGGCGCGCGGCGCGTCCGGGTCCTGGCCGCGGGCCATGGTGACCTCGTAGGCGAGCATCTGCAGCGGGAGGATCTCCAGGATCGGCTGTACCTCCTCGGCGACGCCCCCGGTCGGCAGGACGAAGCCTGCCGAGGCCGCGTCGACCGACGCCTGGTCGCCGATCACCACCAGGTCGGCCCCGCGGCCGCGGAGCCGGTCCAGGACCGGCCGGAGCGCCTCGCCGCCCTTGCCCTCCGTGACGATCGCGATGACCGGGGAGACGTTGTCGACCATGGCCAGCGGCCCGTGCAGCAGGTCGGCGCCGGAGAAGGACAGCGCCGGGATGTAGCTGGTCTCCATCAGCTTCAGCGCCGCCTCCTTCGCGGTCGGGTAGCCGTAGCCGCGCGAGGTGAGCACCAGGCGCTCGGCGAAGCGGTAGCGCGCGGCGAGCGCCCTGACCTCGTCCTGGCGGGCCAGGATCTGCTCCGCGAGTTCCGGCAGGACCTTGGCGGCGCTGCCGTCGCCGCCCCGCAGCCCCTCCACGAACAGGTAGAGCGCGAGCAGCTCGGCCGTGTACGTCTTGGTCGCCGGCAGCGCCTTCTCGGGGCCGGCCAGGACGTCGATGTGGAACTCGGAGACCTCGGCCAGCGGGGAGTCGGCGTTGTTGGTGACCGCCAGGGTGATCGCACCGGCCTCGCGCGCGGCCCGGGTGGAGGCCACCAGGTCCGGCGAGCCCCCGGACTGGCTGACCGTGACGACCAGGCAGTCCGTCAGGTCGGGGCGGGCGCCGTACGCGGTGGTGGTGGACATGGAGGTCAGCCCGGCGGGCTTGCCCAGGACCACCTCCACCAGGTACTTCGCGTACAGGGCCGCGTTGTCGGAGGTGCCGCGCGCGGTGAGCAGGACGAAGCGCGGTCCGCGCGCGGCGATCTCCTCGGCGATCCGCCGGATCCGCGGGGCGCCCTCCTCGAGGATGCGGCGCAGCACGGCGGGCTGTTCGGCCATCTCGCCGGACATGATCCGGCCCGGCATCGGCTGCTGTCCGGTCGGCGTCGGGGCGGACATTCTCTGGGCCTCCAGGTGGTGCGGAAGGGGTGGGGCCGCGACGGACCTCAGTCGCCGGCCTCCTTGCCCGCGATGACCTCCGCGGCCGCCCGCCCGCACACGCGGGCGGCGCCGTGGGTCGCGATGTGCAGCGCCCCTGACGGTGCCGCCTGCGGAACGCCCATCTCCACCACCACCGTGTCCGGACGGGCGGCGAGCAGCGAGCCCAGCGCCTCGGCCATCCAGGGGTGACGGTGCACGTCACGCACCACTGCGACGATCCTACGAGCCCCCGCCGACCTCAGCACTTGTGCGGCCGAGGCGTCGCCTTCGCGAAAGCTCCCGGTCACCGTGCCCGGGAAGATCCGGTCGAGTTCGGCGGCGACACCCCACGGGGTCTCGTCACCGACGGCGATGTTGGCGACCGGGGTGAAGGCGGCGACGTAGGGCGCCTCGGCGACCGGCAGGTAGCCGTCGGTGCGGGTGACGCGCAGCGCGCGGCGGGCCGCGACCAGGCCGATCCCGGGGTCCGGTGCCGCGGTCGCCCGCGCCGCGGAGTGCTCGGCGGCCCAGGCCGCCAGGCTCCGCACCCGTCCGGCGGCGTCGGCGAGCCGCGCCCGGGACAGGTCGCCGTCGCGCACGGCGGCGACGATGGCGTCGCGCAGGGCGACCACCGTCTCCTCCTCGGCGAGGCCGCCGCCCACGCAGATGGCGTCGGCGCCGGCGGCGAGCGCCAGCACGGTGCCGCGCTCGATGCCGTACGCGTCGGCGATGGCGCGCATCTCGATGCCGTCGGTGACGATCAGGCCGTCGTAGCCCAGTTCGTCTCGGAGCAGTCCGGTGAGCGCGGCGGGGCTGAGGGTGGCGGGGCGCTCCGGGTCGAGGGCGGGCACCAGGATGTGCGCGCTCATCACGGCCTTGCTGCCGGCGGCCAGGGCGGCCCGGAACGGGGCGAGTTCGCGGGCGCGCAGGGTCTCCGGGCTCACGTCCACCCGCGGAAGGGCGTGGTGGGAGTCGACGGAGGTGTCGCCGTGGCCCGGGAAGTGCTTGGTGCACGCGGCGACCCCGGCGGACTGCAGTCCCTCGACGTACGCCGCGGTGTGCCGGGCGACCAGCAGCGGATCGGAGCCGAAGGAGCGCACGCCGATGACCGGGTTGCGGGGGTCGGAGTTGACGTCCGCGGAGGGCGCCCAGTTGAGGTTGACCCCGCACTCGGCCAGCCGGCGGCCGAGTTCGGCGGCGACGTCCCGGGTCAGGGCGGTGTCGTCGACGGCACCGAGGGCGAGGTTGCCGGGGAAGGAGGAGCCGCTGCGGGCCTCCAGCCGGGTCACGTCGCCGCCCTCCTCGTCGGCCGCGATCAGGACGTCGGGCCGTACGGCGCGCAGTTGCGCGGTGAGCGCGGCCAGTTGCCCGGGCGACTCGATGTTGCGGGCGAACAGGGCGACGGAGCCCAGTCCCTCGGCGAGCCTGCGCAGCAGCCACTCGGGCGCGGTGGTGCCGTGGAAGCCCGGCTGCAGGACGGTGAGGGCATCGCGGACGAGGGCCTCGGTGTCCGCGGCGCCGTCGTGGATCTGGCTCAAGGTCTCGGTCATCCCTTCACCGCACCGGCGGTCAGTCCGGCGGCGACCTTGCGCTGCACGAGCAGGAAGAAGACCACCACGGGCACGCCCATCATGGTCGAACCGGCCATCATCGGCGCGTAGTCCGTGCCCCGCGAGGTGACGAAGTTGCCGAGCCACACCGTGGCCGTCTGGTGCTCCTGGCTCATGATGAGCATCGCGTACAGGTACTCGTTCCAGGCCTGGATCAGCGCGTAGATGGAGGTGGCGACGAGACCCGGGGCGAGCAGCGGCAGGATGATCCGGAAGAAGGCGCCCATCCGGGTGCAGCCGTCGACCATCGCCGACTCCTCCAGCTCCTTGGGGATGTTGACGATGAATCCGCGCAGCGTCCACACCGTGAAGGGGAGCACGAACGTCAGGTAGGTGACGATGAGCCCGGTGAGCTTGTCGATCTGGTCGATCTGGTTGAGCAGCAGGAAGACCGGGATGATCATCGCGACCAGCGGCACCATCTGCACGGCGAGGATCGCGACGATCACGGCCTTGCGGCCGCGGAAGACGAAGCGCGAGATGGCCAGCGCCGCCAGCAGCCCGATCACCAGGCCGAGGCCGACGGTGGAGCCGGAGACGATCAGGCTGCGGCCGACCGATCCCCAGAAGTCGCCGACGTCCAGGGCGTCGGAGAAGTTCTGGAAGGACAGGCTGGTGGGGAAGAACTTGGGGTCGGGGTCGATGGCGTCCTTGGCGGGCTTGAACGCCGTGTTGAGCATCCAGTAGACCGGGAAGCCGGAGACCACCACGACCAGCAGGCCGAGCAGGTTGTAGACCGTCCGCCCCTTGCGCCGGGGCCGCCGGGCGGTGCGCGCCGCCGGAGCGGCGGCCGGCGCCCTCTCGGCGGGAGCCGTGTCGAGCATGGTCGTCACTCCACCTCTCCGATCTTGAGCATCTGGCGCATGTAGACGGCCATCACCCCGAGCAGGAGCAGCACCGTGACGACGGCGATGGCCGCGCCCGCGTCGTAGTCGTTGGCGACGAAGGCCTGGTCGTAGGAGTAGGTGGTGAGCACCTGGTACGCGGGCTCGGGGTGTCCGTCGCGCATCAGGAAGACCTGGGGGAAGACGCCCATGTCCCAGATGACCGACAGCGTCGTCAGCATGACGATGATCGGCTTGAGCACCGGCAGGGTGACGTGCCGGAAGACCTTGACCGGTCCGGCGCCGTCCATGCGGGCGGCCTCCTCCAGCTCCCTCGGCACCTGGGTGAGACCGGCGTGCAGGGTGATCGCGACGAACGGGATGGCGCCCCACACCACCATGAGGGCGATGACGAGGAAGCCCTGCTTGGTGTCGGTGAACCAGTTGTGGCCGCTGAAGTCGGCCCCCGGCAGCCGGCTGAGCAGCCAGTTGAGGACGCCGTAGTCGCTGTCGAACATCCACTTGAAGATGGTGATGGCGACGACCACGGGCATCGCCCAGCTCGCCACCAGCACGATGTTGATCAGCGCCTTGACCCAGGGCGAGACCCGCTGCATCAGCAGCGCCACGCCCATGCCGACGACGAGCGTGAGCAGCACCGCCACCAGGGTGAAGAGCAGCGTGCGCAGGACGACGCCCCAGAAGACCGAGTCCCCCAGGACGTGGGTGTAGTTGGCGAATCCCTGCCAGTCGCCGGGCAGTCCCTGCCACAACTCGGCCTGGCCGTACTGCTTGAAGGAGAGGGTGACCAGCCGCACCAGCGGATAGCCGAGGACCAGCAGCAGGACGCCGATGGTCGGCGCGAGCAGGGTCCACGGGAGCGCGGCTCCGCCGAAGCGGCGCGGCTTCCGGTCCGGTCCCGCCGGCCGCGGGCGCGGCACCTCGTCCAGCGGTGTGTCAACGGCACTCATCATGTGCTCCTCGGGTACTCCAGTCCCTGGCGTCGCGCCGGGGCCGGCCGCCCTGGGGCGGCCGGCCGGCGTCGATCACTGTGTTGCCCGTGTGCCGGTCAGCCGGCGTTGATCACCGCGTTGATCTGCTCGTCCGCGGACTTGGCCGCGTCCTCGATCGAGGCCTTGCCGACCGCGATGTCGTTCAGCATGTTCTGCAGGATCTGCTTCTTCTCGACCTGCAGCCAGCCCGGGGCGGTGGGGACGAACCAGGTGTTCTCGTTGGCCCGGGCGGAGGCGGCCGTCGCCGGGTCGTCCTTCAGCGGGGCGAGCAGCGACTTGGCGTTGGGCAGGTTGCCCTTGGAGATCAGGACCTTCTGGGCCGCGCTGTCGGTGAAGCCGTTGATCCAGTCGGCGGCGAGGTCCTGCGCGGCGGACTTGACCGGGATGACCAGGTCGGAGCCGCCGATGAAGTTCGGCAGCAGATCGCCGTTCGGGCCGGGCAGCGCGAAGGTCTCCAGGTTGTCCTTCAGCTTGCCGGTCTTGTCGGTCTTCGGGTCGGCGGCGGCGCCGCCCTCCCAGCTCGCGCCGTAGATGAGCGCGGACTTGCCCTGGCCGTAGACGATGTAGCGGTCGGACTCGTCCTTGTTCTTGTCGCCGTGGAAGTACGTGTCGAGGACACCCTTCCAGGTCTTCAGGCCCTCGATGGACTTCGGGTCGGAGAGGGTGGCGGTCCACTTGCCGCCGTCCTCCTTGGCGACGTCGCCGCCGGCGTCCTTGACGAAGGCCAGCGCGGTGTACCAGTCGCGGCTGGGCTGGTACCAGGCGGAGAACTTGTCGCCGTTCTTCTTCTGGATCTTGTCGAGCGCGTCCGTCAGCTCGGCCCAGGTGGTCGGGGCCTTGGTGACGCCGGCCGCCTTGGCGACGTCCTTGCGCCAGGTGCCGACGCGGGCACCGGCGTAGTAAGGCACGCCGTAGGTCTTGCCGTTGTACGTCACCGAGCCCTCGAGGGCGTCCAGCCAGTCGCCGGAGTTCTCGAACTTGCTCTTGTCGATGGGCGCGAAGGCACCCTTGACCAGGTAGCCGAGGGTCTCGGTGTTGCCCATCTCCACGACGTCCGGCACCTTCTTGGTGGCGAGGACGGCGTCGAGCTTCTGGTTCTTGGCGGTCCACTCGTAGTACTCGTGGTGGATCTTGACGCCCTTGTGCTTGGCCGTGAAGGCGTCGTCCGCCTGCTTGACCAACTCGGGCCAGTTCTTCTGTGCGTCGACCGTCAGCCAGACGGTGATCTCCTTCGGCGCCGAGGCCTTGTCGGAGCCCTTGTCGTCCGAACCGCAGGCCGCAACGCCGGCGACCATGACGGCGACACCGATCGCCGCGATCAGCTTGCGCTTCACAACACCCTCCCCAGGGCAGTGAGTACCAAGTGGTGTAGACCAGTGACCGAAGCTTGGCCTAGACCTTTAGGGGTGTCAAGGGTGTATAAGAGCACCGGACGCGTCCGTTACCGGACCGACATCTGGGCTCGTAACGCGATATGAGCCCTGGCCGTGCCACCATGTGAGCCGCGAATGACGGAGGAGCCGGTGACGGCAGCACGACAGCACTCGGGAGCAGAGGCGATGGAGACCGACGGCGAGGCCGGCACGGCGGTGACGGAAACCGCGGAGGCGGCCGGGGCCGCGGCCGGACGGACCGCGCGGGTGCCCAAGTACTACGGCCTGAAGCGCCATCTGCTCGAACTGACCCGGACGATGCCCCCCGGTTCCCCGGTGCCGCCCGAGCGCACCCTGGCCGCCGAGTTCGACACCTCGCGCACCACCGTGCGGCAGGCGCTGCAGGAACTGGTGGTCGAAGGCCGGCTGGAACGCATCCAGGGCAAGGGCACCTTCGTCGCCAAGCCCAAGGTCTCCCAGGCGCTCCAACTCACCTCGTACACCGAGGACATGCGTGCCCAGGGCCTGGAACCGACCTCCCAGCTGCTCGACATCGGCTACATCACCGCCGACGACCGGCTGGCCGGACTGCTGGACATGAAGGCCGGCGGCCGCGTGCTGCGCATCGAGCGCCTGCGCCTGGCGAACGGCGAGCCGATGGCCATCGAGACCACCCACCTGTCGGCCAAGCGCTTCCCCGCACTGCGCCGCAGCCTGGCGAAGTACACCTCGCTGTACACCGCGCTCGCCGAGGTCTACGACGTCCGGCTCGCCGAGGCGGAGGAGACCATCGAGACCTCGCTCGCCACCCCGCGCGAGGCGGGCCTGCTGGGCACGGACGTCGGCCTGCCGATGCTGCTGCTGTCCCGGCACTCGATCGACACCGGCGGCGAGCCCGTGGAGTGGGTGCGCTCGGTCTACCGCGGCGACCGCTACAAGTTCGTGGCGCGCCTGCAACGACCGTGACGCCGGTGCCGTTCCCGGGCCGTGTAGATCGTTTCCATACCGCAATGCGGGTGGGTAGTGACGTGCATCCCGTCCTGACTCTAGATTGCCTGCGCATTACACAGGAGTAAGAGATCAGGACGGAGCCGTAGCAATGTCCGAACCATCCGGAACCTCCGGCCGGCCACCGGTGGTCACCACCACCCGTGTGATCGCCGGTGTCTGCCTCGTCATCCCCTTCGTCGCCATGCTCTGGGTCGGCTCGTACGCGAAGCTGACCCCGGAGTTCATCGGCATCCCCTTCTTCTACTGGTACCAGATGCTGTGGGTGTTCCTGTCCTCCGGACTGACGTACGCCGCGTACGTCCTGGTCCGTCGTGAGGAGCGGGCACGGAAGGAGGTCGCGAAGTGAAGGACGGGGTCAACGGCGTCGCACTCGCCGTCTTCATCTTCTTCTTCCTGGTCGTCACGGTCCTGGGCTTCCTCGCCGCGCGCTGGCGCCGGGCGGAGAACGCGCTGCACCTGGACGAGTGGGGCCTGGGCGGCCGCAGCTTCGGCGGCTGGATCACCTGGTTCCTGCTGGGCGGTGACCTGTACACGGCCTACACCTTCGTGGCGGTGCCGGCGGCGGTCTACGCGGCGGGCGCGTCCGGCTTCTTCGCCGTGCCGTACACGATCCTGGTCTACCCGCTGATCTTCACCTTCCTGCCGCGGCTGTGGTCGGTGTCGCACAAGCACGGCTACGTCACCACCTCCGACTTCGTGCGCGGGCGCTTCGGCTCCAAGGGCCTGTCGCTGGCGGTCGCGGTCACCGGCATCCTCGCCACGATGCCGTACATCGCGCTGCAACTGGTCGGGATCCAGGCCGTCCTGGACGTGATGGGCGTGGGCGGCGGCGAGTCGTCCAACTGGTTCATCAAGGACCTGCCGCTGCTGATCGCCTTCGGTGTGCTGGCGGCCTACACCTACTCCTCCGGCCTGCGGGCGCCGGCGCTGATCGCGTTCGTCAAGGACACGCTGATCTACATCGTCATCGCGGTGGCGATCATCTACATCCCGATCAAGCTGGGCGGCTTCGACGACATCTTCGCCAAGGCCGGCGACGCCTACTCCCAGGTGAACCCCGCCACCGGCAAGCCGCGCGGATCCCTGGCCCCGGGCGACACCGCCCAGTGGGCGTACGGCACGCTGGCGCTGGGCTCTGCGCTCGCGCTGTTCATGTACCCGCACTCCATCACGGCCGTGCTCTCCAGCCGCAGCCGCGACGTCATCCGCCGCAACACCACCGTGCTGCCGCTGTACTCGCTGATGCTCGGCCTGCTGGCGATGCTCGGCTTCATGGCGCTGGCCAGCGGTGTCGGGGCCGGGGTCAAGGGCTACAACGGCCAGCTGGCGATCCCGCAGCTGTTCGAGGACATGTTCCCGTCCTGGTTCGCGGGCGTGGCCTTCGCCGCGATCGGCATCGGCGCGCTGGTGCCGGCGGCGATCATGTCGATCGCCGCGGCCAACCTCTTCACCCGCAACATCTACAAGGACTTCCTCAAGCCCGACGCCACCCCGGCGCAGGAGACCCAGGTCTCCAAGGTGGTCTCGCTGCTGGTCAAGGTCGGCGCCCTGGTCTTCGTCCTCACCATGGACAAGACGGTCGCGATCAACTTCCAGCTGCTGGGCGGCATCTGGATCCTGCAGACCTTCCCGGCCCTGGTCGGCGGCCTGTTCACCCGCTGGTTCCACCGCTGGGCGCTGCTGGCGGGCTGGGCGGTCGGCATGGTCTACGGCACCTGGGTGGCGTACGGCGTGGCCAGCCCGGCCCAGAAGCACTTCGGCGGCTCCTCCGACACCATCCCGGTCATCGGCCAGATCGGCTACATCGGCCTGACCGCCTTCGTGCTCAACGTCGTGGTGACCGTCGTCCTCACCTTCGTCCTGCGGGCCCTCAAGGCCCCCGAGGGCGTCGACGAGACCAGCCAGGCCGACTTCACGGCCGACGCCGGCGACCCGGGCGTGCAGAAGGACCTGCCGGTGGGCGCCGGTCACTGACCGCCGCACCGGCCACGAGCACGGGCCGCCGCCCTGGGACGGGGTGGCGGCCCGTCGTCATGCGGTACGGGCCGCCGGCACCGGGCAGCGGAAGGTGCGCCGGTACGCCTGCGGGGTGGTGCCCACCCAGCGCGCGAAGTGGTGCCGCAGGGTGGCCGCGTTGCCGAACCCCGCGCGCGCGGCGACGGCGTCCACCGTCTCGTCGGTGCCCTCCAGCAACTCCCGGGCCAGCAGGACGCGCTGGCCCAGCAACCAGCGGTAGGGCGTCGTACCGGTCTCCTGCTGGAAGCGGCGGGCGAAGGTGCGCGGCGACATGTGCGCCCGGGCGGCCAGTTCGTCGACGGTGACCTCGCGGTCCAGGTGGCGTTCCATCCACGCCAGGACCTCGCCCACGGTGTCGCAGCGGGTGCGCGGCAGCGGGCGGTCGACGTACTGGGCCTGGCCGCCCTCCCGGTGCGGCGGCACCACCATGCGCCGGGCGATGGCGTTGGCCACGTCGCTGCCCTGCTCCTTGCGCACCAGGTGCAGGCAGGCGTCGATCCCGGCGGCGGTGCCGGCCGAGGTGATCACCGGGTCCTCGTCCACGTAGAGCACGTCGGGCTCGACCCGCACCCGGGGGTAGCGCCGCGCCAGTTCCTCCGCGTGCTTCCAGTGGACGGCGCAGCGGCGGCCGTCCAGCAGGCCGGCGGCGGCCAGGGCGAAGACCCCCGAGCACACGCTGAGCACCCGCGCCCCGCGTCCGACGGCACGGTTCAGCGCGTCCAGCAGCTCCGGCGGGTACTCCCGGTCCACATAGGAGTCGCCGGCCGGCACCGCGACCAGGTCGGCCTCCTCCAGCCGTTCAAGTCCGTGCCGGGTGCCGATGGTGAACCCGGCGGGCGTCGTCAGCGTCGGGCTCTCCGCGGAGGCCACGGCGAAGTCGTAGGCCGGCAGACCGTCGTCCGACCGGTCGATTCCGAACACCTCGCAGACGACCCCGAGTTCGAAGGGATGGACTCCGTCGAGCAGGACCACGGCCACGTTCTGCAGCATGCCTCCAGGATGGCAGACCGGCCGTCGGGGCGTGGCAGGATTTCGCGGTAGCACGTCAGTCCTGCCACTCCCGGCGGGGCCGCGCGAGGAGGAGGGTCGAGGACATGGAAACCTTCCTCGCCACCGTCACCGCACTGGTCTTCTTCCTGGCCCTGGCCCTCGCGGCCCTGACCGGACACGTCCACGACTCCCGCGACGGCCACGACTGGCACCGGTGAACCCGTCGCTCTGTAACCGCGCCGACACAACATCTGGTGGTGTCACCAGCGGGCGCCACTAGATGTATGCTCAACTCCGCTGTCGCCGCAGGGGAAGCCGGTGGGAATCCGGGACTGCCCCGCAACGGTGTGCGGGTGCCCCAGGGCATGCCCGCGAGTCCGAGTACCTGCCGACGGCACCGTCCGGCGCGCCGTCCGGACGGTGAAGTGTCCGGGCCTCGCGGGTTGGGCCGGCGGACGCGCCGCGGCATGCCCTGGCCTGCCCCGCGTGCGCCCCGTCGCTCCTCCGCGTCGCCGCCGTACGAGGGAGAGAGCACACGTGACCATCGCGCCCGCCGCACCCGCCACCGCATCGGACCCTGCCTCAACCGGGGCCGAACTGCTGCGCACCCTGACGGAACTGACCGCAGACCTCCCCGACACCGACCCCGGCCGGGTCGCCGCCGCCGCGCTGCGCGGCCGCAGCGCCGCCGCGGACGAGGCGGAACTGCGGGCGCTGGCCACCGAGGCCGCCGCCGGACTGATCGCGGAGGACCCGCAGTACTCGCGGCTCGCCGCCCGTCTGCTCACCCTCGCCATCGCCGACGAGGCGGCGGGCGAGGGCGCGGTCTCCTTCTCCGCGTCCATCGCCGTGGGCCACCGCGAGGGCCTGATCGCCGACGGCACCGCCGCCTTCGTCGCCGAGCACGCCGGCCGGCTGGACGCCCTGGTCGACACCGCGCTCGCCGACGGCGCCGACGACCGTTTCGGCTACTTCGGCCTGCGCACCCTGCACAGCCGCTACCTGCTGCGCCACCCGATCTCCCGCCAGGTCGTCGAGACCCCGCAGCACTTCATGCTCCGCGTCGCCTGCGGCCTGGCCGAGGACGGCACCAGCCGCTCGGTGGACGAGGTCGCCGCGCTCTACGGCCTGATGAGCCGGCTGGACTACCTGCCCAGCTCCCCCACGCTCTTCAACTCCGGCACCCGGCACCCGCAGATGTCCTCCTGCTACCTGCTGGACTCCCCGCTGGACGAGCTGGACTCCATCTACGACCGCTACCACCAGGTGGCCCGGCTGTCCAAGCACGCCGGCGGCATCGGCCTGTCCTACTCCCGCATCCGCTCCCGCGGCTCGCTGATCCGCGGCACCAACGGGCACTCCAACGGCATCGTCCCGTTCCTGCGTACCCTCGACGCCTCCGTCGCCGCCGTGAACCAGGGCGGCCGCCGCAAGGGCGCGGCCTGCGTCTACCTGGAGACCTGGCACGCGGACATCGAGGAGTTCCTGGAGCTGCGCGACAACACCGGTGAGGAGGCGCGCCGCACCCACAACCTGAACCTGGCGCACTGGATCCCGGACGAGTTCATGCGCCGCGTCGACACCGACGGCACCTGGTCGCTGTTCTCCCCCGCCGACGTGCCCGAGCTGGCCGACCTGTGGGGCGAGGAGTTCGACGCCGCCTACCGCAAGGCCGAGGCAGCGGGCCTGGCCCGCAAGACCCTCCCGGCACGGGAGCTGTACGGCCGCATGATGCGCACCCTCGCGCAGACCGGCAACGGCTGGATGACCTTCAAGGACGCCTCCAACCGCACCGCCAACCAGACCGCCGAGCCCGGTCGCGTCATCCACTCCTCCAACCTCTGCACGGAGATCCTGGAGGTCACGAACGACGGCGAGACCGCGGTCTGCAACCTCGGTTCGGTCAACCTCGGTGCGTTCGTGCGTGAGGACGGCTCGATCGACTGGGAGCGGCTGGACGCCACCGTCCGCACCGCCGTGACCTTCCTCGACCGCGTCGTGGACATCAACTTCTACCCGACCCGCGAGGCCGCCGCCTCCAACGAGCGCTGGCGCCCGGTGGGCCTGGGCGCGATGGGCCTGCAGGACGTCTTCTTCAAGCTGCGGCTGCCCTTCGACTCCGCCGAGGCCAAGGCGCTCTCCACCAGGATCGCCGAGCGCATCATGCTCGCCGCCTACGAGGCCTCCTGCGACCTGGCCGAGCGCCACGGCGCGCACCCGGCCTGGTCGCAGACCCGCGCCGCCCGCGAGGTGCTGCACCCGGACCACTACGACACCGCGGAGAACTGGCCGGAGCGCTGGGAGGCGCTGCGCGCCCGCGTCGCCGCCACCGGCATGCGCAACTCGCTGCTGCTGGCCATCGCCCCGACCGCCACGATCGCCTCGATCGCCGGCGTGTACGAGTGCATCGAGCCGCAGGTCTCCAACCTCTTCAAGCGCGAGACGCTCAGCGGTGAGTTCCTCCAGGTCAACTCCTACCTGGTGGCCGACCTGAAGAAGCTCGGCGTCTGGGACGCGCAGACCCGCGACGCGCTGCGTGAGTCCAACGGCTCCGTCGAGGGCCTCAACTGGATCCCCGCGGACGTCCGCGAGCTGTACCGCACAGCCTGGGAGCTGCCGCAGCGCGCCCTGATCGACATGGCCGCGGCCCGTACGCCGTACCTCGACCAGAGCCAGTCACTCAACCTCTTCATGGCCTCGCCCACCATCGGCAAGCTCAGCTCGATGTACGCGTACGCCTGGAAGCAGGGCCTGAAGACGACGTACTACCTGCGCTCCCGCCCGGCCACGCGCATCGCCCAGTCCGCCCGCGCGGCCGCGCCCATCCCCGTGCAGGCGACGACGCCCGACGCCGACGCGATCGCCTGCTCCCTTGAGAACCCCGAGTCCTGCGAGGCCTGCCAGTGATGAGCTCCACCAAGAACCTGCTCGACCCGGGCTTCGAACTGACCCTGCGTCCGATGCGCTACCCGGACTTCTACGAGCGCTACCGCGACGCCATCAAGAACACCTGGACCGTGGAGGAGGTCGACCTCCACTCCGACGTCGCCGACCTCGCCAAGCTGTCGGCCGGCGAGCAGCACATGATCGGCCGGCTGGTCGCCTTCTTCGCCACCGGCGACTCGATCGTGGCCAACAACCTCGTGCTGACGCTCTACAAGCACATCAACTCCCCCGAGGCGCGGCTGTACCTGTCGCGGCAGCTCTTCGAGGAGGCCGTGCACGTCCAGTTCTACCTGACGCTGCTCGACACCTACCTGCCCGATCCCGAGGAGCGCACGGCCGCGTTCGCGGCCGTGGAGAACATCCCCTCCATCCGCGAGAAGGCGCAGTTCTGCTTCCGCTGGATGGACTCGGTGGAGTCCATCGACCGCCTGGAGAGCAAGGCGGACCGCCGCCGCTTCCTGCTCAACCTGATCTGCTTCGCGGCCTGCATCGAGGGCCTGTTCTTCTACGGCGCCTTCGCGTACGTGTACTGGTTCCGCTCGCGCGGCCTGCTGCACGGGCTCGCCACCGGCACCAACTGGGTGTTCCGCGACGAGTCGATGCACATGGACTTCGCGTTCCACGTCGTCGACACCGTCCGCGCGGAGGAGCCCGACCTCTTCGACGAGGAGATGGTCAAGCAGGTCACCGCGATGCTGGAGGAGGCCGTCGAGGCCGAGCTCCAGTTCGCCCGCGACCTGTGCGGCGACGGCCTGCCCGGCATGAACACCGACTCCATGCGCGAGTACCTGCAGTGCGTCGCCGACCAGCGCCTGGTCCGCCTCGGCCTGCCGGCCCGCTACGGCTCGGAGAACCCGTTCTCCTTCATGGAGCTGCAGAACGTCCAGGAGCTGACCAACTTCTTCGAGCGCCGCGCCTCCGCGTACCAGGTGGCGGTCGAGGGCACGGTCTCCTTCGACGACGACTTCTGATCCGCGCGTCCCCGCACCGCGGGGGTGGGGCCCGGCCGCACCGGCCGGGCCCCACCCGCGGTCACTTCAGGGCGACCGCGTCGGCGGCCGAGGTCACCTGGGCCGTCGTGGTCGTGCCCGGGAAGAACCAGCGCCAACTGCCCGCCGCGGTGGCGGTCACCTTGGTGCTCAGGCCACCGGTGCTGCTCGTGGTGGCCGTCTTGACGGTGCTCCACTTCGTGGAACCCGCCTTCTTGAACTGCAGCTTGACGGGCTGCCCGGCGTAGCCCCCGTACTTCAGGCTCTGCCAGCTCGCCCGCGTGAGCTTGCCCTTGACGGTCAGCGTGCGCCCCTTGGCGACCGGCTCGGGCCCGGCGTCGGTGGTGAGCACCGAGGCGCGCTTCACCTTGAACCGGGCGATGTCGTCGCTGATCCAGTAGTCGCCGTCGTTCGCCTTCACCGTGGCGCTGACCTCCCAGACGCCCGCGACCCGGTTGGCGTTCCAGCCCGGGTTGCCCGCGCCGTACGAACGAATCGTGTCCGGGTGGATCTTCATCGTCGCGGTGCACACCGACGTGGTGGCGGTCTTCTTCTCGCAGCGGGTTCCGGTCCAGTCGACCGGACCGTCCGCGTGGGCCCTGCTGAAGGCGGAGATGTCGGAGATCCGCTTGACCCCCGAGTTGTCCCTGATCGTCAGGGCGATCGGGAACTCGATGACCTTCTTCGTCCCGACGATCACATTGGTGCCGTGGTCCACCACCGTCTTGATGACGCGGATGTCCCCCCGCCCCTCCGCGTGCGCGGCCGGCGCCGTCAGGACGACCATCGCTGCAGCGCCCGCCGCGGCGGCCGTCAGCGCTCTGTGTCGCATGTCCCTCCCCTGTTCGTCCCCGGCGCGATCACACCGGGGGACGAACAGGTTAACGGCAGGCGTCGATCAGTCGTTCGGGAGCCGGGTTCGCCCCGCCGACCACGCCGGATCGTCCCGGTCAAGCGTCTGGGCCGCGTGCTCCGCCGGGCGCAGGCGTCCCGCAGTGTCGAGGTCACGGGCGATCTCGACGTGGACGGCCCACGCAGTGAGGAATCCGCGCAGCGGCTCGATCGAGCCCGAGTCGACGGAGAAGGCGATCGCCTCGTTCTTCTGCCGCTCCATCTCCGCGAGGCGGTGCGGGGCCACCTGCGCAAGTGCCGTGCGGAGTGCGTCGGGCGTCCTCGCCGGCCGTGCGATGAGTTCTGCCCCGTGGTGCTCGGGCCGGGTGGTCATGCTGCGGTCCTCCTCCGGGGTACCGCAGCTAGCCCAGCCACTTGCCTCGTGCCACGACGCCCGTCCCACACGGGTCCGGGCACCGCGCGCCGGGCGGGGCCGGTCCGCGGTGCCGCCGCGGCCGATCAGTCGTTCGGGACCGTCTCGTACTTCGGGGTCGACTCCGCCATCTGCTTCAGCGCGTCCTTGCGGTCGCGCTTGGAGAGCCGGTCGATGTAGAGGTAGCCGTTGAGGTGGTCGGTCTCGTGCTGCAGGCAGCGGGCGAAGAAGCCCGTGCCCTCGACGACGATGTCGTTGCCGTGCAGGTCCTGGCCGCGGCAGACCGCGTAGTCGGGGCGCGGCAGTTCGGCGTACGCGCCCGGCACGGACAGGCAGCCCTCGTTGCCGTCGTCGAGGACGCGGCGCTCGGCGGGGAGGTCGTCGACGACGGGGTTGACCACGTGGCCGACGTGGCGGACGCCGTCGTCGTCCGGGCAGTCGTACACGAAGACCCGCAGGGGCACGCCGATCTGGTTGGCGGCGAGGCCGACGCCCTCGGCGGCGTGCTGGCTGGCGAACATGTCGTCGATCAGCGCGGCCAGCTCGTCGTCGAAGGACGTGACCGTCGTGCACGGGTGGTGCAGCACCGGGTTGCCGACGACCGTGACGGGGCGGGCCGTGCCGCGCTCGCGGTGGGCGGCCTCGCGCTCCTCCGCGTCCGTCACGTCGTCGGTGAATGCGGTCTGCTCGGTCTCCTGCTGGGACATGGTCCGTCGTACGCCTTCCTGGGGCCTTCGCCAAAGCTCAATGGCCCATCAAGGGTACGTGCCCGCGGAGGGGTCAGCAGACCTCTTCGAGATCGCGCCAGTCACGGGTGTCCGGGCTGTCGGCGACCCAGCTGTCCAGCAGGCCCCGCACCAGCCCGACGGGGGCCGCGATGCCGCACTCGCGCTCGGGTGCCCACAGGGCGCCGGGGGTGCGGTGGCTGAGGTGGCCGGGGTGGCCGGGTTCGCCCTGGTCGTGCGGGTCGCGCGAGGCGTCGGAGCCGTCGTCGGTCGGCATCCGGCTCTCGGAGCAGGTGCGGCACAGCAGACGTACGGAGGACGACCAGTCCTCGGCGGCGTAGCCGGCGTCGGCGGCGAGCTGCTCCAGGGCGTCGCGGTCCGACTCGGTCGCCGCCTCCAGCAGGACGAGCCAGGTCGGCACGGGCGAGGGCGCCCACAGCTCGATCTCGTCGAAGACGGGGTAGGTGACGCCGTCGGCGGTGCGCCGCTCGCCGTGCGGGACGCCGTCGTGGAGGACGACCTCGCCCCAGCGGCGGCCGGAGGACGGCAGCGGGATGCTCAGCACCTCGATGCGGGCCGGGTCGATCCGGCGGCCCCACACCACCTCCGCCTCGCCCTCCGGGGAGAGCCGCACCGCGGAGCTGCCCAGCGCCATCTCGACGGGGCCGGTCCCGGCGGCGTCGGGCCGCAGCCCGTACGCCTGCCAGGCGCGGCGGGCCAGCGGCCAGTCCTGGAGTGCGGTGGCGGCGATGCCGACGTTCCACCAGTCGGGGGCGCCGGGGGCGCGGTCCAGCAGGGCGACGGCCCGCAGGCCGGTGGTGCGGGCCTGCTCCCAGTCGTGCCGGAACTTGTGCAGCAGAGCGAGGTTGTACCAGGACTCCGAACGCCAGGGCTCCAGGTCGGCCGCACGGATGAGCAGCGCACCGGCGTCCTCGTACCGCCCGTCGCTGATCAGCGTGAACGCCCGGTCGGTCGCCTGCCGCCAGGTGGCGGACGGCCGATGCCGTGCCCTGCCGAAGATCCTCAAGGTGTCCCGCCTGCCGTTCGCGTTCGCTGGTGCTCCACGGTGCCCCGTCCGTTCCCCCACGTCCCGTGCTCAGCGGTGCTCATCAGTCCTCCTTGCCATCGGCAGGGCCTGTCACACACGGCCGGGCTCGTCGGTTTGGCAGCATCGGCGCCATGGTGCGCCTCTTGAGCGCTCTGCGCCTCTGCGGGCATCCAACCATGCCCCTTGGTGCGCCCGCTCATTACCGGTGGGTTCACTGTCCTGCCCGGGCAACGACCCTGGTCAGCGCCTCAACCACGCGAGGGTCGTATTCGTGCGCGGTATCGAGGCGTAACCGCTCCAGCGCCTGCAGCCCCCGGCCCACGGCCGTACCGCCCCCGGCCAGGTCCTCGTAGGCGTTGGCCGTACGCACGATGCGTCCGGCGAGCGGCTGCTCCCGGTACGGATCGGCCTGGCCCTCCACGATCCGCGCGACTTCCTCGGGGGCACCCGTCCGGCGTACGACCTCCGCCCCGAGCAGCGCGATGCGGCGGCGTTCCACCTGATCGAGGGACGAGGTGGCGCCGCCGGGCACGGGGTCGACGAGGGAGAGCTGACCGATGTCGTGCATCAGCGCGGCGTGCTCCAGGGCCGCCAGCGCCTTGCCGCCCAGGCCGAGTTCGCGTCCCATGGCGTGGCTGAGGGCGCTGACCCGGCGGGCGTGCCCGGCCGGGGTGTAGCCGGCGACCTCGGTGGCCCGGGCCAGCGAGGCGATGGTCTCCCGGTGGGTGGCCCGGATCGCCGCGTGCCGCCGGAAGGCCGTCTGGGTCAGCAGCAGCGGCACCCCGCACACGGGCAGCGCCCACAGCCCGGCGGCCTGCTCGGCCTGCGCCAGCACGACCCCGCCGGCGCACACGGCCGAGCCGACGCCCGGCAGCACGGCCAACTCGTCGCGCAGGACGGAGGCGAAGGGATGCCCCGCGCGGGCGGCGCCCAGCACGGCGGCCAGCACGGCGTCACAGAGGATCGTGCTGGCCAGCAGCAGGACGGCGTACCCCGGATGGCCGCCGCTGCCGCCGTACAGCGGCTGCGCGGTCGTGGCCGCGAACGCCACGGTCAGCACCCGGCGGGCCGCCGCGTCGCGGGTCGCGCCCCGCAGTTGCCCGGCGACCACCGCCGCGGCGGAGACCGCCACGACGACCGCCACCGCCTCGGCCGCGAGCAGCGCGTAGGCGAGGGCGCCGGCGAAGGCGACGGGGGCGGCCTCCCGGCCCTCGGGCTCCGGGATCCGCAGCGCCTCGCCGACGACGACCAGCGCCCCGAACGCGGCTGCCGCCGCGGGATCGGCGACGCCGTGCACCGCCGTCCACACCGACGCGGCGCCGCCCACGGCGAGCGCGAGCCCGTGGACGGCGAACACGACGGAGGGCGGGCGCCGGCGATGACGCCGGTGGTCGCCGCCGCCGCGGCGTCCGGAGGCGCTCACGGGCGGGGCTCGGGAGTGCGGTGGGGCGGGGCCTCGCGCCGGGCGTGGCGTCTGGCCTGCGCCGGGGCGAAGGGCTCCGGCTCGTCGGCGGTGACCGCCGGGTTCCAGCCCTCCCTGCGGACGGCGCGGACCAGGGCCTGCACCATGAGCGGGTCGAAGTGGCTGCCCGCGCAGCGGCGCAGCTCCCCCAGGGCGTCGTCGACGCCGCGGGTGGCCTGGTAGGCGCGGGTGGACGTCATCGCGTCGAAGGCGTCGGCCACGGCCACCAGCCGCGCGGAGGACGGGATGGCCTCGCCCGCCAGGCCGTACGGGTAGCCCGATCCGTCGAGGCGTTCGTGGTGATGGAGGATCGCGGTGCGGGCGTCGTCGAGGAAGGCGATGCCGCGCACCATCTCGTGCCCGTATCCGGGGTGCAGCTCGATGATCCGCCGCTCCTCCGGGGTGAGCGGGCTGTCCTTGCGCAGCACCCGGGTGGGCACCCCCAGCTTGCCGATGTCGTGCAGGATGCCGGCCAGCCGCAGAGCCTCCACCCGCTCGGGCGGCAAGCCGATCTCACGGGCGATCAGCGCCGACGCCCGGCCGACGCGCTCGCTGTGGCCCCGGGTGTAGCGGTCCTTGATCTCCACGGCCTGCACCAGCGCCCGCACCGTCGCCTGGTGCGCGGCCCGCTCGCGGCGCGCCTGGCCGACGACCCAGCGCGCGATGTGCGTCGGCAGCAGGGCCAGGACCGCGGCCACCGCCCCATACGGGCCCTGCCAGAGCACCGCGGCCATGAGCCCCACCAGCCCGTAGGTGAGGTGCGGGGCGAGCGGCTCCAGCAGGGACTCCCGCCAGGCCGCGGCGGGGGCGGTGCGCTCGGCGGTGACCAGCACGCCGGCGGTGAGGGCCGCGGAGTACAGGCAGAAGGCGAGGACGGCGGCGAGCGCGGGCACCAGCAGTCCCGGCAGCCGCGCGAAGGGGCCGTCCCCGAAGGCGGTGCGCACCTGGGCGGCGGCGGCCGTCGCCAGGGCGAGCTGCGCGGCGTGCCACACGCGGCGCACCGGGCGCGGCTCTCCCCGTACGGGCGCCAGCAGCCCGCCGGGCACGGCGACGAGAGCGGCCGCGCCCGGGGGTAGCAGGAGCGCGGCCGTGAAGAGCACCGGGGGCAGTGACGCCCCCGTGCGTTCCCCCGCCGCGTAGAGCGCCGCCAGCACCGCGGCGGTCGCCCAGGGAGTGCCCTCGTGGGGGCCGGTGACGAGGGCGCCGCAGGCCGACACCACGACGACCGGGATGTAGACCCGAGCCGCGACGGGGAGCATCCGGACCGCCCGCTTCGCACGCACCCCACCGAGGCTAGGGGCGCGGCCGCCGCCCGGTGGGCGAGCGGCCGCGATTCCCGCCTTCGGGTGATCCCGGGTGACCTGGCGGTGCGGTGTTCGTCAGGCGGCCGGCGAGCCGGTCGGCGCGTTGCCGCCGTCGGCCGGCACCGGCGCCACGTCGCCCGCGCGGATCAGCTCGATCCGCGTGAGCACCTTGGCGCGCAGGTCCGTGGGCACGTCGTCGTGGCCGCAGCAGCGCTTGACCAGCTTCTTGACGGCCTGCTCGAGGCCGTACTTCTCCAAGCAAGGGTGGCACTCGTCGAAGTGCTGCTTGAACTTGGCGCAGGCGTCGTCGGACATCTCGTTGTCCAGGTACTCGTAAAGGTGTTCGAGTACCTCGGAGCAGTCCGTCTCATGCGGGTTGCCGCAGCTCATGTGCCCGAGCCCTTCTCGTCTCCCGCGCCCGCCGGGACGAGCCCGCGCTCCCGCGCGTAGTCCTCCAGCAGCGAACGCAGCTGCCGCCGCCCCCGGTGCAGGCGGGACATCACCGTACCGATGGGGGTTCCCATGATGTCGGCGATCTCCTTGTAGGCAAAGCCCTCGACGTCCGCGAGATACACCGCGATCCGGAATTCCTCCGGGATCGCCTGCAGCGCCTGCTTCACGTCCGAGTCGGGAAGGTGGTCCAGGGCCTGGGACTCGGCGGAGCGCAGACCCGTGGACATGTGCGACTCGGCACGCGCCAGCTGCCAGTCCTCGATCTCCTCCGTGCCGCTGCGCTGGGGCTCGCGCTGCTTCTTCCGGTAGGAGTTGATGAAGCTGTTGGTGAGGATGCGGTAGAGCCACGCCTTCAGGTTGGTGCCCTCACGGAACTGGTGGAACGACGCGTACGCCTTCGCGTACGTCTCCTGCACCAGGTCCTCGGCATCGGCCGGGTTGCGGGTCATGCGCAGCGCCGCCGAGTACATCTGGTCCAGGTACTCCAGGGCGTCCCGCTCGAAGCGCGCGCTGCGCTCCACGTCGGACTCCGGAACCACCTGCACCTCAGGCACCTCGGACGGGCTGTCGTCGTTGCCGCTGACCGGACCCACCTCCTCCACGACGGTCACGGGGCCGTAAGCGGACCCCACGCCATCGGAGGATATCCCGGGCGGGATCGGCGCGCTGTTCCTGCTCGTCCCGCCCGTCGACGGCCACTCCGGCCATGACAGGTAGGGCGCCTCGGCACGTGCGCGGCACTCGGCTCTGACCATCCGGCTGCCTTCCTCACTGTGCGTACGTTCTTTCGTGCGGACGACTCGCACAACACGGGCCACGCACCGCTCATTCCCGAAGCGGGGGCAGTTCCTCCAGCCAGCCGAGCACCGCGTCCGTGATGACGCTCAGTGCAGCCTCCTGGGTCAGGTCCGCGGACTTCGGCACGGCGAACCCGTGGTCGGCGAAGGGCACCCCGACCGGCTCGTACCCCTCGGGGAACTCCTCGGGGCGGCCGAATGGGTCGCGCCCGCCCTGGACGACCAGGAGCGGCAGGCCCGCCGTCCCCGGCGCGAGGAGCTCGTCCCCGCGGGACTTCTCCGGCCTGCCCGGCGGGTGCAGCGGGAAGGACAGCGCCAGCACCGCGACCGCGCCCAGCTCCGCCGCCGTACGGCAGGCCACCCGGGCCCCCGCGCTGCGGCCGCCCGCGACGACCGGCGCGCCGGGCCGGGCCAGCGCGGGCCACAGCGCCGTCCACGCGGCGTCCAGGGTCTTCGGCGCGGGCGCCAGCTTCCTGCCGGCCACCCGCCAGGGCTGCTCCACCAGCGCGACCGTCCAGCCGCGCGCCGGCAGGGCCTCGGCCAGGGCCCGCAGGTCGCGCGCCTCCACGCCGCCTCCGGCACCGTGGCCCAGCGCCACGACGGCACGGGGGCGACGGGCCCGGTGCCAGGTGACGCGCGCGTCCCCGGCCGGCGTCGGCACGGTCTCCATGATCTCGCTCACAGCGGCCAGTCTGGCACCGCGGGCGGTCAGAACAGCGTCGCCTCCTCGGGCGCCGCTATCGGTTCGACCAGCTCCGGCCCGTTGTTGCGGACGTTGCTCACCTCGGTGCGCACCGGGTACGCGCGCAGCAGGCCGGGCCGCGGCGGCGCGAGCAGCCCGCGCAGCTCCTCGACGTCGGTGCGCGCGGGGTCGAGCCACTCGTCCCAGCGGTCGGGGGTGATCCACAGCGGCATGCGCGGATGGATCCCGGCGAGCGACTGCGGACCGCCGGGGCGCTCGCCGGCGTCGGCGAAGGGCTCGGTCTCGGCCTCCGTGGTGATGACGGTGCAGGTGACCCACCAGGCGCGCGGGTGCTCGTCGGGCAGGGTGCGGTCGCGCCAGAACTCGTACAGCCCGGCCATCGCGAAGACCGAGCCGTCGACGGGGGTGACGAAGTACGGCTGCTTGCGGGACCGCTTCTTCTTCCCCTGCTCCTCCAACTGCCGCTCGTCCTTGCCGGTGACCCACTCGAAGTAGCCGTCGGCGGGCAGCAGGCAGCGGCGCGAGGCGAAGGGGCGGCGGTAGGAGGCCTTCTCGTGCACGGTCTCGGCGCGCGCGTTGATCATCTTGACGCCGGTGTCGGGTGTCTTCGCCCAGCTCGGCACCAGCCCCCAGCGCAGGGCGCGCAGCTGCCGCACCACCTCGCCCGTCTCCTTGTCCGGCCGCTCCAGCACCGCGTAGGTGCCGTCGGTGGGCGCGACGTTCCAATTGGGGTCCAGTGCCTCGGTGGGATCCCATTTCTGCACGTCGAACAGCCCGACGAGGTCCTCGGGGCTCCGGCTCGCTGCATATCGACCGCACATGAGTGTCAGATTGCCACGGCGCGGACACAGCCGGGCGTCGTATGGTGCGGAACCGTGCAGCTCATCGACTCCCTCCTCGGCACCCAGCCCGCGCCCTCCTCCTGGCTGGTGGGCGTCACCGCGGCCGTCGCCCTGGCCGCGGTGCTGCCGCACGCCATATGGCGGCTCTCCCGCAACGCGATCACGATCGCCCACGAAGGCGGTCACGGCCTGGTCGCCCTGCTGTCCGGACGGCAGCTGCAGGGCATCCGGCTGCACTCGGACACCTCGGGCCTGACCGTCTCCCGCGGCAAGCCGTACGGCCTCGGCATGGTCCTCACCGCGGCGGCGGGTTACACCGCGCCCTCCCTGCTGGGACTGGGCGGGGCCCTGTTGCTCGCGGCCGGGCACATCACGGCGCTGCTGTGGGGGGCGACGGCCCTGCTGCTGGTGATGCTGGTGATGATCAGGAACGCGTACGGGGTGCTGACGGTGTTCCTGACCGGTGGCCTCTTCCTGCTGGTGTCCTGGCTGACCGAGCCCGCGGTCCAGGCGGTGTTCGCCTACCTCGTGGTGTGGTTCCTGCTGTTCGGGGGCGTGCGGCCGGTGCTGGAACTCCAGCACAAGCGGCGCGGCGGCGCGGCCCCCGGCTCGGACGCGGACCAGCTGGCCCGGCTGACGCACACCCCTGCGGCACTGTGGATGCTGTTGTTCTACGCGGTGGCGCTGCTGTCGCTGTTCGGCGGCGGCCGCTGGCTGGTGGGTCTGTAGCCCTTGCGAGCGGGTAACTGTTTCCTTCAGGTTTCGTCCGCTTTGTGAGCGATTCGCCTTCTGCTTGAGCCACTACGCTTGGGGCCATGACCGGTAACCCCGCGCACACCGCCCTGTGGCCCGCGCCGCTCGCGTCCGCCCCCGTCCAGGCGACGGTCACCGTGCCCGGATCCAAGTCGGTCACCAACCGCGCCCTGGTGCTCGCGGCGCTCGCCTCCGAGCCGGGCTGGCTGCGCCGTCCGCTGCGCAGCCGCGACACCGTGCTCATGGCCGACGCGCTGCGCGCCATGGGCGTCCAGATCGACGAGGTGGTCAACCCCTACGGCGGCGAGGCGTGGCGGGTCATCCCGGCCGGACTGCACGGGCCGGCCACGGTCGACGTCGGCAACGCCGGCACGGTGATGCGGTTCCTGCCGCCCGTCGCCGCGCTCGCCGACGGCCCGGTGCACTTCGACGGGGACCCGCGCAGCCACGAACGCCCGCTGAACGGGGTCATCGACGCGCTGCGCTCGCTGGGCGCCCGCATCGACGACGAGGGCCGCGGCGCGCTGCCGCTGACCGTGCACGGCGGCGGGGCGCTGGACGGCGGCCCGGTGTCGGTCGACGCGTCCTCGTCCTCCCAGTTCGTCAGCGCGCTGCTGCTGTCCGGCCCGCGCTTCAACCAGGGCGTCGAGGTGCGGCACACCGGTCCGACGCTGCCCTCGCTGCCGCACATCAAGATGACGGTGGAGATGCTGCGCCGCGCCGGCGCCAAGGTCGACACCCCGGAGAACGGCGGCGAGCCGAACGTGTGGCGGGTCGACGCGGGCGCGCTGCTCGGCGTCGACGTCACCGTCGAGCCGGACCTCTCCAACGCCCAGCCCTTCCTGGCCGCCGCGCTCGTCACCGGCGGCCGCGTGGTCGTCCCCGACTGGCCGCGCCGCACCACCCAGCCCGGTGACGCGCTGCGTGACCTGTTCACCCGGATGGGCGGTTCGTGCGAGCTGACGGACTCGGGCCTGGTCCTCACCGGCTCCGGCCGGATCCACGGCATCGACGCCGACCTGTCGGAGGTCGGCGAACTCACCCCCGGCATCGCGGCGGTCGCCGCGCTCGCCGACTCCGAGTCCGTGCTGCGCGGCGTGGGCCACCTGCGGCTGCACGAGACGGACCGGCTGGCCGCGCTGAGCAAGGAGATCAACGAGCTCGGCGGCGACGTCACCGAGACCGAGGACGGACTGCGCATCCGGCCGCGGCCGCTGCGCGGCGGCGTCTTCCACACCTACGACGACCACCGGCTGGCCACCGCGGGCGCCGTCCTGGGCCTGGCCGTCGACGGCGTCCTGGTCGAGAACGTGGCCACCACCGGCAAGACCCTCCCGGACTTCCCCGAGATGTGGACGGCCATGCTGGGCGCGGCACCGGCAGCCCCCGCGTCCCCGGTGCGGGCCTGAACGATGCGGCGCTACGGCAAGCACACCGACGAGGACGACGTCCGGGTCCGCCCGAACCGCAAGGGGAACCGGCCCCGCACCAGCATCCGGCCCAAGCACGAGGACGCCGAGGAGGGCTTCGTCCTCACCGTCGACCGCGGCCGCGTCACCTGCCTCGTCGAGGACCGCACGGTCACCGCGATGAAGGCCCGCGAGCTGGGCCGCAAGGGCATCGTGGTCGGCGACCGGGTGGGCATCGTCGGCGACCTGTCCGGGGAGAAGGACACCCTGGCGCGGATCGTGCGCGTCGAGGAGCGCAGCTCGGTGCTGCGCCGTACCGCGGACGACACCGACCCGTTCGAGCGGGTGGTCGTCGCCAACGCGGACCGGCTCGCCATCGTCACCGCCCTCGCCGACCCCGAGCCGCGGCCCCGGCTCATCGACCGCTGCCTGGTGGCGGCCTACGACGCCGGTCTCGAACCGCTGCTGGTGCTCACCAAGTCCGATCTCGCGCCGGCCGGACCGCTCCTGGAGACGTACGCGCCGCTGGGCGTCCCCTATGTGGTGACCAGTCACGAGAACTTCGACGCCGGGGCGACGGAGGCCGTGCGCGAGCACCTGAAGGACCGCGTCACCGCCTTCGTCGGCCACAGCGGCGTCGGGAAGACCACCCTGGTCAACGCGCTGGTGGAGCGTCAGCGCGCGACCGGCCACGTCAACGCGGTCACCGGCCGGGGCCGGCACACCACCACCTCCGCGCTCGCGCTGCCCCTGCGCGCCGAGGAGGGGTGGGTCATCGACACCCCCGGCGTGCGTTCCTTCGGCCTGGCCCACATCGACCCGTCCCGGGTCATCCACGCCTTCCCCGACCTCGAGCCCGGCACGGCGGACTGCCCGCGAGCCTGCAGCCACGACGAACCCGACTGCGCGCTGGACGCCTGGGTCGCCGACGGGCACGCCGAACCCGCCCGTCTGTTCTCGCTGCGGCGGCTGCTCGCGACGCGTGAACGCAAGGAAGGGGACTGAGACGCCATTTCCGGGCATGCTGTGTGATGATCGCTCATCGACAGACGGAAACGGGAGGGCGTTCGATGGCCTGGCTCCTCGTGGTGGTCGCCGGTCTCCTCGAAACCGGCTTCGCGGTCTCCCTCAAGCTCTCCCACGGGTTCACCCGCCTGTGGCCGACCATCGCGTTCTGCGCCTTCGCGCTCGGCAGCTTCGGCCTGCTCACGCTGGCCCTGAAGAAGCTGGACGTGGGGGCGGCCTACGCGGTGTGGACGGGCATCGGGGCCTCGGGGACGGCGATCTACGGCATGGCCTTCCTCGGTGACGTCGTCTCGACCCTGAAGCTGATCTCCATCAGCCTGGTCGTCCTGGGCGTCATCGGGCTCCAACTCTCCGGCTCCACACACTGATCCGGCCCCACCCATCGATCCGGCTCCGCCACTGATCCGGCTCCGTCACCAGCCGCGCTGGAGGAGCCCCCGGACCAGCCGGGCGATCCGCCGGCACGCCTCCTCGTCGGAGCCGGCGGGCGCGACGACGTAGGAGACGGTGACACGGACCGCGGTCCCGCAGGCCCAGTCCGCCTCGGCCCGGTCGAGCGCGGGGAAGCGCCGCCCGAGCGCGGTGACGGCGCGCGCACGGAAGGCGTCGAGCAGCTCGGCGGGCGCTATAGGGGTGTCGTCCTTGCGCGGCGGCCGGCCCGGGAGCCGGGGCAGCGGCACCGGCACGACGGCAGCGGCGGGGACCCGGTCCCCGCGGCAGCCGGTGAGCACCGCGCGCACCAGCGGGCTGCGGCGGGCGCTGTGCAGGGTCCAGGCGGTCGCCGCGGCGAAGCAGTCGCCGGCGTCGGCGCCGTGCCGCCCGGCGGTGTCCAGGGCGCGCTCCACGCCCGCAAGGAACGCCTCGGCCTCCCGCCGCGCCAGGGCCCGCGCGAGCCCCTCCTTGGTGCCGAACTCGTTGTAGAGGGTCTGCCGCGACACCCCGGCGACGGCCGCGACGTCCACCATCCTGACCGTCGCCCAGGACCGGTCGCCGAGTGCGGACAGTGCCGCGTCCAGGAGTGAATCACGCGCTGTCGGCACGTTCGCCTCCAAGCGTCCCAAGCGGTCTCAAGCGTTCCCGAGCGGTCTCAACCGGCGCCGAGCGGCCTCAGAGGGCTGTGGGCTCAGAATTGACGCGCCGTCGGTCCGTGTCAACCCCGCCCGCGTACCCTGCGTGACCTCGACCTGCCACGATCGATACTGTTCGCTCCATGCCGGACTTCAACGACGATCTGCGCCTCGCGCACATCCTTGCCGACGCCGCCGACGCCGCCACCATGGAGCGCTTCAAGTCCCTGGACCTCAAGGTCGAGACCAAGCCCGACATGACGCCGGTCAGCGAGGCGGACAAGCGGGCCGAGGAACTGATCCGCAGCCAGCTCGGCCGGGCCAGGCCGCGCGACGCCGTGCTCGGCGAGGAGTACGGCACGGAGGGCAGCGGCCCGCGGCGCTGGATCGTCGACCCGATCGACGGCACCAAGAACTACGTCCGCGGGGTGCCGGTGTGGGCCACCCTGATCGCCCTGATGGTGCGCGGCGAGGGCGGCGACGAGGGCGTGGTCGGCATGGTGTCCGCGCCCGCCCTGGGGCGCCGCTGGTGGGCGGTGAAGGGCGGCGGGGCGTACACCGGGCGCAGCCTGTCCTCCGCCACACGGCTGCGGGTGTCGCAGGTCGGCCGGCTGCAGGACGCCTCCTTCGCGTACTCCTCGCTGAGCGGCTGGGAGGAGCAGGGCCGACTGGACGGCTTCCTCGACCTGACCCGGTCCTGCTGGCGGACGCGTGCCTACGGTGACTTCTGGCCGTACATGATGGTCGCCGAGGGCTCCGTGGACATCTGCGCCGAGCCCGAGCTGAGCCTGTGGGACATGGCGGCGAACGAGGTGATCGTGCGCGAGGCCGGCGGCCGCTTCACCAGCCTGGACGGCACCCCGGGGCCGTACGGCGGCAACGCGGCGGCGTCCAACGGCCTGCTGCACGAGGAGTTGCTCGCCCACCTGAACCGCGCGTGATTCCCCGCCCCCTCACACTACCGATCAACCTCCGCACGCCCCTTGCTGCGGCCCCCGGCGCATGTGAACATGAGAATGCGTGAGCTTGTGCATTTGTGAAACTGTTCTCAAGACGGCCACGACGCAGCCCGAGGGGTATCCCATGCTCGTACGCGACGCCATGAGCACGGTCGTTCTCACGGTCGGTCCCGCCCACACCCTCCGCCAGGCCGCCCGGCTGATGTCCGCCCGACGGGTGGGCGCCGCGGTGGTGCTGGATCCCGACACCTGCGGTCTCGGCATCCTGACCGAGCGCGACATCCTCAACGCCATCGGTGCGGGGCTCGACCCCGACCACGAACTCGCCGCCGCCCACACCACCACCGACGTGGTCTTCGCCGCGCCCCGGTGGACCCTGGAGGAGGCCGCCGCCGCGATGGTGCGCGGCGGATTCCGGCACCTGGTGGTGCTGGACGACCGCAACCCGGTCGGCATGGTCTCGGTACGCGACATCGTGCGCTGCTGGCAGCCCGTGCACGCCACCCTGGCGGGCTGACGGCCGGCCCGGAGATGGATCGGAGGGGGCCGGGCGCCTGGACGCACCCGGCCCCCTCCGGGCCTGTGGGACGGACTCCGCTCAGCCGCGCAGGGCCTGGACGGCGGCCTCCAGCCGCTTGCCGAAGTCCTCGTCGGCGCGGCGGAAGTTGCCGATCGCCCGCTCGGCGATGTCGGCGCGCGACACCTTGGCGATGAAGCCGGAGAGGTTGGCGACCAGGCGCGCCCTCTCCGCCTCCGACATCAGCCGGTAGAGGTTGCCCGCCTGCACGAAGTCGTCGTCCTCGGCGTGCGAGGGCGCCTCATGGTTGCCGGTGTGCCCGGTGACCGCGGTGGCCGACCACAGGGGGCGGTCGGTCTGGGCAGGGCCGCCGAAGCTGTTCGGCTCGTAGTTGCGCTCACCGCCGTGGCGGCCGTCGTAGAGGGCTCCGTCGCGGCCGTGGGTGCGCGCCTCGGTCGCGTGCGGGCGGTTCACCGGCAGGTGGTCGGCGTTGATGCCGACGCGGTAGCGGTGGGCGTCGCCGTAGGCGAAGAGCCGGCCCTGCAGCATCTTGTCCGGGGACGGGCCGATGCCGGGCACGAAGTGCGCCGGGGAGAAGATCGACTGCTCGACCTCGGCGAAGATGTTCCGCGGGTTGCGGTTGAGCTCCAGCCTGCCGATCTCGATCGGCGGGTAGTCCTCGTGCGGCCACACCTTGGTGAGGTCGAACGGGTTGAAGCGGTAGCCCGCCGCCTCGGCCGCGGGCATGATCTGCACCTGCACGGTCCAGCTGGGGAACTCACCGCGCTCGATGGCCTCGCGCAGGTCGCGCTGGTGGGAGTCGGGGTCCGTGCCGGCGACCCGGTCGGCCTCGTCCTGGGTGAGGTTCCGCACGCCCTGGTCGGTCTTGAAGTGGTACTTGACCCAGAAGACCTCGCCGGCCTCGTTGGTCCACTGGTAGGTGTGCGAGCCGTAGCCGTTCATGTGGCGGTAGCTCGCGGGGATGCCGCGGTCGCCGAACAGCCACGTCACCTGGTGCGTCGACTCCGGGGACAGGCTCCAGAAGTCCCAGACGTTGTCCGCCTCCTGGGAGCCGGTGTACGGGTCGCGCTTCTGGGTGTGGATGAAGTCCGGGAACTTGACGGCGTCCTTGATGAAGAACACCGGGGTGTTGTTGCCGACGAGGTCGTAGTTGCCCTCCTCGGTGTAGAACTTCAGCGCGAAGCCCCGGGGGTCGCGCACCGCGTCCGGCGCGCCGAGGTTGCCGGCCACGGTGGAGAACCGCAGGAAGGTCTCCGTCTGCTTGCCGACCTCGGAGAGGAACTTCGCCCGCGTGTACTTCGTCACGTCGGCGGTGACGGTGAAGGTGCCGTAGGCCCCCGCGCCGCGGGCGTGCACCACGCGCTCCGGGATGCGCTCGCGGTTGAAGCGGGCGAGCTTCTCCAGCAACTGCTGGTCCTGGACCAGGACCGGCCCTCCGGGGCCCGCGGTCTCGCTGTTCTGGTTGTCCGCGACCGGGGCGCCCGCCTCCGTGGTCAGCGGGCCGGTCTCCTGAGCCGTCACGTGCTCTCCCTGGGTTGGTGCTGTGCCGTGGCCTTCGCCGGATGCGATCCTACAATGGACTAAGTCCAAGTCAAGAAGGGCCCCAAACTCGTACCCGGTCGGAACACGGACCGTCACTGTTAAGCTGTTCGCATCCCACTGATAGGTGAACCGGAATGAGTGACCTGCTGGAACGACTGCGCGGCCGCGGATGGCGCATGACCGCGCAGCGGCGCGTCGTGGCCGAGGTCCTGGACGGCGACCACGTCCACCTGACCGCCGACGAGGTGCACGCCCGGGCGGCGGCCCGGCTGCCCGAGATCTCCCGCGCGACCGTCTACAACACGCTGGGCGAACTGGTCTCGCTCGGCGAGGTCATGGAGGTCGCCACCGACGGCCGCGCCAAGCGCTACGACCCCAACGCGCACCGTCCGCATCAGCACCTGGTGTGCTCCGGCTGCGGCACGATCCGGGACGTCCACCCGCACGGGAACCCGCTGACGGACCTGCCCGACGCGGAGCGCTTCGGCTTCACGGTCTCCGGCGTGGAGGTCACCTACCGGGGCCTGTGCCCCGCCTGCGCCTGACGCTGCGCGGCCCGCCGCACGCGTTCCGCGGCCTTCCGCACCCCCGGCTCCGGCCGGGTGCGGCCCACCCACACCGTCTCCACCGGCACCTGGCCCGCCACCTTGGCGAGCGCCTCGAAGGCCTCCCTGGCCACCCCGGGATCCCGGTCCACGGCCAGCGGCGCCATCTGCGGCAACAGCCCCTCCCGGGGGAGGAGCCGGCCCGCCGCGCGCACCGCGGCCCGGCGCACCACCGGCGGCCACGGGGTACGCGCCTCACGTGCCAGCCGCAGCAGCAGGGGCGCGTCCGAGGCGTCCCCGCACTCCCCCAGCCCCGTCACCAGCCCCGCCACCAGCCGCGGCGGGCTCTGCGGGCCGCAGCGCAGCAACTGCCTGCGGTACGCCAGCGCCGGGGGCTCACCCCTGCTGTACAGCCGCCAGCGGGCCTGCGCGCGCACGATCCGCGCCGGGTCGGCCAGCGGCGCGGTCAGCCGGGCCGCCGGCACGTCGTCCGGCAACGCCGCGACCGCCAGCTCCCGTACCGCCGCCGAGCGGGCCCACAGCAGCCGCCCCGCCTGGTCCGGGTCCATCTGCAGCAGCCGCTCGGCGCACAGCCTGCGGCACAGCTGGTCCGGGTCGCGCAGCGCGGTGCGCACCAGGTCCCCGCGGACGAACTCACCGAGCTCCAGGGCCAGCTCGACCCCGAACCGCCGGGTCAGCGGGTCCGCGTCGGCCGCCAGCGCACGCACCGCACGCCGGGCCTCGGGCGCCGCCAGCACCCCGCGGTACTCCTCGGCGGTGTACGTCGCCCGGCTCCGCCCGCGCAGCCGCAGCAGCAGCCGTACGGCCGCGGCGGCCTCGTCCGGGGCGGTGCGGCGCAGCAGCGCCGCCAGGGCGCGTTCGCGGACCTGGTCCACCCAGTCCGCCGTCCGCAGCGCGAGGGCGGACGCCACCAACGGCCCGCCGTGCACCGCCAGCCCCTCCACGGCGGCCTGCCGCGTCCGGCCGTCCCGGTCCATCGCGGCCAGCAGCAGGCGCAGGGGTTCCACGTCGCCCGGCGCCAGGGGCGCGCCCTCCTGCACCCGGGCGGCACGGTCCATCAGCAGCCACAACCGGGGCGGCGCGGCCGCCAGCGCCTTCAGTGCCGCCGCGCGGTCGTAGGCGGCGTCCTCGTCCACCGCGGCGCCCCGCAGCTCACGGAGCAGCTCCTCCACGTCCGCAGCCGCGCACAGCCGACCCCACCGCGTCACATCCATGAGTTCCGTCGGCCGCCGCTTACGCCGCCTGCGCAGCAACCCCGCCTCCTCGCGCCGCCTGAGGGCCTGTCCTCAGGATCGCGCGCCGGCGCCGGCCGGCCCAGGACCGTCCGCACCCTTTTGCCCGAACCATGCCTGGGCTGTACCGAACGCATACGAAAAGGGCCCGGAAGCCTTGGCTTCCGGGCCCTTCCCTTTCAGTAGCGGGGACAGGATTTGAACCTGCGACCTCTGGGTTATGAGCCCAGCGAGCTACCGAGCTGCTCCACCCCGCGTCGTTGTGTCCCTAGGTTAACCTGCCGTCCCTGAGCAGCGCAAATCGCTTCTCAGGCGGAGAGCTCGTGCTCCAGGGCGTCGGTCAGCCGGGCCGCCCGCTCGGCCACCTCGGCGGGGCCGCACTCCACGGCCCGGGCGCACCACGCCTGGGCGTCCGCGAGCTGTCCGTGCCGTGCGGCCAGCAGGGCCAGCCGCAGCGCGGCACGTCCGTGCCCCGCGTCGGCGGCCCGGGTCCACCACAGGGCCGCCTCCGGCTCCGCGCCCTCGCGGGCGAGGAGCAGCCCCAGGTTGAAGGCCCCGTTGCGGCTACCGCCCTCGGCGGCCTCCCGGTACCAGTGGGCGGCGTCGACGACGTCCCCGCGCTTGGCGGCGCACATGCCGAGCCGCACCTGGGCACGGCGGTGCCCCTGGCCGGCGGCGCGGGCGTACCACTCCTCGGCCTCGACGGCGGTCTCCGGCGCGTCCTGGGCGTCCAGCAGCGCGCCGAGCCGGAAGGCGCCCTCCGGGCTGCCGCCGCCCGCGGCGCAGCGAAGGTGCCGCTCGGCGCCGTGCGCGTCGCCCTCCTTCTGCAGGGCGATGGCCACCTGGAGCGCCGCCTCGCCGTGCCCGCTGGCCGCCGCGCGCTCGTACCAGCGGCGCGCCGTGACGTCGTCGCCCCGCCCGGCGTACAGGATGCCGAGGTTGAAGGCGGCGTCCACGCTGCCCGCCTCCGCGGCCTTGGAGAACCAGGGCTCGGCGCCCGCCGCGTCGCCGCGCTGCAGCAGCAGCACGGCGAGCGCGTTGGCGGCCTCGCGGTGCCCGGTGTAGGCGGCCTTGCGGTACCACTGTTCGGCCTGGGTCGTGCGGCCCTGGCCGGCGCAGAGCAGACCGAGGTTGAAGGCGCCGTTGACGTCCCCCGCCTCCAGGGCGGCCCGGTACCAGCGCTCCGCGGTCTGGGTCTCGCCCTCCTGGGCGTGCAGCGCGCCCAGGGCGTTGGCGGCGTTGCCGTCACCGGCGTTGGCGGCGCGCCGCCACCAGGTGGCGGCGCCGTCCACGTCCCCCGCGTCGCGCAGCAGGAAGCCGAGCGCGCAGGCCGCGCGCGGCTCCCCGTCGCGGGCGGCGGTCAGGTACCAGCGCTTGGCCTCCTCGAACTCGCCGCGCTCCTCCAGGAGCGTGCCCAGGCGCAGGGCGGCCCTGCGGTGCCGGCGCGCGGCGGCCTGCCGGTACCACTGCTCGGCCTCGCGCTCCTCGCCGCGCTCGGCGCAGATGCCGGCGAGGCGGTAGGCGGCCTCGCGGTGGCCGTGCTCGGCGGCGGCGTGGAACCAGCGCTCGGCGCCGACGTCGCGGCGGTGGTCCAGGAGGTCGGCCAGCGCGTACGCGCCCAGCGTGTGCCCGGACTCGGCGGCCTGGCGCAGCCAGTACTCGGCGCCGGGCTCGTCGCCGCGCTCGCGGAAGTGCCGGCCGAGCGCGTGCGCGGCCGCGGCGGAACCGGCGACCGCGGCGATCCGCCACCAGGCGGCGGCCTCGTCGGCGTAGCCGCGCTGGTGCAGCAGCAGGCCCAGGTTGTTGGCGGCGGGGCGGTCCCCTCCGGCGGCGGCGCCGCGCAGATGGGGCTCGGCGCCCTCGAGGTCGCCGCGGCGCAGCAGCAGGGTGCCCAGCACGCTCATGGCCCCGATGTCGCCGTGCCCGGCGGCCCGCCGGTGGCGCGCCTCGAGTTCGGCCTCCTCGCGGGCCTCCAGGGTCTCCTCGTCCGGGAGTTCGGACTCGATGAGGCGCTCCTCGTCGAGACCGCCCACCCGCGGACCGGGGAGCAGGTCGGCGACGGCCGGCACGAGCGCGGCCCCGGCCGCGGGCACGGTCGTCCGCCCCGCGGACCCGGTATCCCGGATCTGACGAGCGTTCAGCAGCCTTGCACCATCCCCCATGAGGTCCATCGTCGCATCACCCGTACCCGCAGTACACCTGGTATGCGGCAAACCTGTACAGCTCGGCCGATCCCAGTTGGTCACTTCGTAGGTCACTACAGCGTTTTGTCGACTTCCCGACAGAGTGCCTGCCGAAACCTCAGCGGAAGGAGTTCCCCCCAACAAGTGAAAGGGCCCGGAGTCTATTGACTCCGGGCCCTCTCCAACAGTAGCGGGGACAGGATTTGAACCTGCGACCTCTGGGTTATGAGCCCAGCGAGCTACCGAGCTGCTCCACCCCGCGTCGGTGCACCAACAGTACCACGACGCGGGGTGGGCCCCGTCAGCCCTGCTTCTCCGCCTCCTGCGCCCGCCTCAGGGCGTCGGCGAGGTCCTTCTGCGCCTGGCCGTACGCGCCCCAGTCGCCGTCCTTGAGCGCCTTCTGACCCGCGTCGTACGCCTCCTGGGCGTCCTCCAGGGCCTGGGCGACCGTCGGGTTGCCCGCGGCCGGCGGTTCGGTGCCCCCGCCGCCGCCCGTCTCCGGCGGCGTCACGGGCTCCCCGCCGTCCGATCCGAAGACGGCGTCGAGCGCCTGCCCGAGCGTGTCCTCGAACTCGGTCTGGCCGCCGTAGCTCACCAGCACCTTCTTCAGCAGCGGGTAGTTGGTGCCCGCGCCGCGGACGTAGACCGGCTCCACGTACAGCAGCCCGCCGTCGAGGGGAACGGTCAGCAGGTTGCCGTACTCGACCTCCGAGTCGCCGCCCTTGAGCAGCCTGATCTTCTCCGCCACGTCGGGATCGGAGTTGAACTGGCTCTGCACCTGCTGCGGTCCGGACACCGTGGTGTTGGACGGCAGCTTCAGCACCTTGATCGCGCCGTACTCCGGACTCTTGGCGTCCGCGTCGACCGCCATGAAGGCGCTGAGGTTCTCGCGCTTGTTGGGCGTGAAGGTCGTGGTGAGCGAGAAGGCCTGCTCGTTCTGGCCGGGCATCTTCAGGCTCAGGTAGTACGGCGGCACCGACTTCCCGGTCTTGGCGGCCGGGTCGTTGGGCACCGCCCACACCTCACTGCCGCTGTAGAAGGTCGACGCCTTGGTGACGTGGTAGCGGGTCAGCAGCTCGCGCTGCACCTTGAACAGGTCCTGCGGGTACCGCAGGTGCGCCATCAGCGCGTCGCCGATCGCCGACTTGGGCTCGACCGTGTCCGGGAAGGCCTTCATCCAGGTCTTCAGCACCGGGTCCTCGGTGTCCCACTGGTAGAGCGTGACCTTGCCGCTGTACGCGTCGACGGTCGCCTTCACCGAGTTGCGGATGTAGTTGACCTGGTTCTGCTGCGCCAGCACGGCGCGCTGCCCGTCGGTCAGCGAGTCCGCGGTGGTGTCGCCGAGGGTGGTGCGCGAGGAGTACGGGTAGCCGTTGCTCGTCGTGTACGCGTCGACGATCCACACGATCCGGCCGTCCACGACCGCCGGGTAGGAGTCGCCGTCGATCGTCAGCCAGGGCGCGACCGCCTCGACCCGCTCCTTGGGCATGCGGTTGTACAGGATCTGCGAGTCGTCGCCGACGGCCCCGGAGTAGAAGATCTGCGGCTCGCCGAAGGCCACCGCGTAGGCGAGCCGGGTCACCGGGTTCTTCAGGCCGACACCGCTCTTGGCGGTGTAGGTGTACGGCTTCTCGCCGCTGTCGTCGGTGTAGTCGATCTCCGGCGTGGACCGGTCGCCGACGATCGACCACTGCTTGGTCTGCTCGCCGTAGTAGATCCGCTGCTGGTACGTCCCGAGGTCGCCCTTGGTCGGCAGGTTGTACTCGGTGAAGTCCGGCTCGCCGCTGGCGGTCGTGGTGGTGCCCTTGGCCGCCACCATGCCGTAGCCGTGCGTGTACTTGAAGTGGTCGTTGATCCAGCTGTGCTGCGGGATGCCCTCGAGGTTCAGCTCCCGCAGGCCCACCACGGTGTCCTGCTCCTTGCCGTCGATCGTGTAGCGGTCGACGTCGAGCGTGGACGGGAAGGCGTAGTAGCCGCGCACCTTCTGCAGCTGCTGGTAGGTCGGCGAGACCACGTTCGGGTCGAGCAGGCGGATGGACGCCGCGGTGTCGGCGTCGCCGCGCAGCTTCTCCTTGCCGTCGCTGCTCGTGCCCGAGTACTCCGTCACATCGGCCTGGTCGATGCCGTACGCCTCACGTGTGGCGTCGATGTTCTTCTGGATGTACGGCTGCTCCTTGGCGGCCTCGTTCGGCTGCACCTGGAACTTCTGCACGATCGCCGGGTACAGGCCGCCGATCAGGATCGCCGACAGCACCATCAGGCCGAACCCGATCAGCGGCAGCGACCAGGTGCGCCGCCACAAGGTGGCGAAGAACAGCAGCGCGCAGATGATGGCGATGGCGAACAGGATCGTCTTGGCCGGCAGGTAGGCGTTGGCGTCCACGTAGCGCAGACCCGTCCAGTCACCCGACCTGAGGTTGCCGGACTTCACCGCCAGCGAGTAGCGGTCCAGCCAGTACGCGACGGCCTTCAGCGTGACGAACAGGCCCAGCAGCACCGACAGGTGCCCGGTCGCCGCCGCCGTCGCCCGGCCGCCCGGGGAGGTGATCCGCAGACCGCCGTACAGGTAGTGCACCAGCGCCGCCGCCAGCAGCGAGAGCACGACGGCCGCGAAGCCGAAGCTCAGCAGGAAGCGGTACCAGGGCAGGTCGAACGCGTAGAAGGCGATGTCGACGTGGAACTGCGGGTCCTTGGTGCCGAACGGGGTGGAGTTCGTCCACAGCAGCCATGTGCGCCACTGGCTGGAGGCGGACGCACCCGCGATCAGCCCCACGAGCGCGCAGACGGTGAGCAGCACCCACTTCTTGTAGGGTGCGATGCCCATCCGGTAGCGGTCGAGGCTCTGCTGCTCCATCGACATCGCGCTCAGCGGCGGCCGGAGCCGGTGCGCCAGGTACACGTTGACGCCGACGGCCGCGGCCATCAGCAGGCCGAAGACGAAGAACAGGCCGATCTTGGTCCACAGCGTGGTGGTGAAGACCGAGGAATAGTGGACGGAGCGGTACCAGAGCCAGTCGGTCCAGAAACCCGAGAACATGACGAAGGCCATGGCCAGCACGGCCAGTACGCCCAGGGTCATGAGCAGTGTCCGGGCTCGCCGCGACGGGCGGCCCACTCTGATCCGCGGCCCGTGCGGACCCCCGCCGCGGTCCGGCATCTGGAATACCAAGGTGCGCACCTCGAAGTGTCGGTCTCCGTCGGACGCCGTCCCGGCGCCCACTGATGCAACTTACTCAGCGTTTACTCAGTTCCCCAAGGCTCCCGATTGGGGATGCGGGTCACAGAACAGGCAGGATATTGAGCATGTCCAACATCACGTCCGAGGGTGCGCCGCTCGCCGCGAACCCGCTCACCCGTGCCGTCCTGGAGATCGACGACTACGCGTCCGGCCTGGGCTGGGACCAGCCCGCCCGGCTCTTCGCCCTGGTCGACACCGCGGCGCTGCGCGCCCAGGAGCCGAAACTGGCCGAGGAACTCGGCCTCGGCGGCGACAAGGCCGCCGGACTGACCCCGATCGAGCAGGACGAGCTCCCGCCGGGCGCCGCGCTGGACGAGTTCCTCGCCACCATCGCCTGGCCCGGCGTCGTCAGCGGCTGCGCCCTCACCGTGGAGCGGCTGATGCTGCCGCCGTCCGCCGAGGAGTCCATCCCGGAGGGACTGGACGACGCCGCGCTGGCCCGCTGGGTCGCCGGTCACCCCGACCGCCAGGAGGTCCGCATGACGGTGGGCGTGCTGCGCGACGGTTCCCGGGAGTCCGCGGTGCGGCTGCGGGAGAAGGACTCCCCCACCGAGGTGCTGACCGGTTCCTCGCTGGTGCCGGGGCTGGCCGACGCCCTGGCGGCGACCTTCGAGGACTGACGCCGACGGCCCCGGGGAGCAGCTCCCCGGGGCCGTCGGACCGTGCGGATCGCCCGCGGGCTCAGCCCGTGGTGCAGGAGGGGAGCGCCGACGTCCTGCCCTCGCGGATGTCCTTGAGCGCGTCCATGGCGTCGTCGATGGTCTTCACCTTGACGAGGGTGAGGCCGCTCGGGGTGTCGGCCGCCGCCTCCTCGCAGTTGTCGGCGGGGGTGAGGAAGTACTCGGCGCCCTTCTGGCGTGCGCCGATGGTCTTCATGTCTATGCCGCCGATGGGGCCGACCTTGCCCTCGTCGTCGATGGTGCCGGTGCCGGCGACGAACTTGCCGCCGGTGAGGTCCTGCGGGGTGAGCTTGTCGACGATGCCCAGCGCGAACATCAGGCCGGCGCTGGGGCCGCCGACGTCCGCCAGCTTGATGTCGATCGTGAACGGGAAGGTGTGCTCGACCCCGGCCTGGATGCCCACGACCGCCCGGGCCTCGCCGTCGTCGTCCGACTTCCTCGTGGTGACGGTGACGTCCCGGGTGCCGTCGCCCTTCGCGCCCTTGGGCACGACCGTGAAGACCACCTTCTGCCCCGGCTGGTGCTTGGTGACCAGCTCCGCGACGTCGCCCGCCGCCTTGACCGGCCGGCCGTCGACGGCCTTGACCACGTCGCCCGCGTGGAGTTCGCCCTCGGCCGGGGCGCCCTTGACCACGGCGGAGACGATCACCCGGGAGCCGACGGGTATGCCGAGCTCGTCGAGCGCCGCGACCTTCGCGCTGTCCTGGGACTGCGTGAACTCCTCGGCGTTCTCCTGGTCGGCCTGCTCGGCCGTCTGCCCCTTGGGGTAGAGCGTGTCGTGCTCGACGACCTTCTGGTCGTGCGCCAGCCAGCCGACGACCGCCTCGACCAGGTTCATCGAGTAGTCCGCGCTCGTCACCCGCACCGTGGTCATGTTGAGGTGACCGCTGGTCGGGTACGTCTTGTGCCCCGAGATCTGCAGCACCGGGTCCCCGTCGTGCGACCCGAGCGTGTTCACCGTCGGCCCCGGCGACATCTCCGCGTACGGGACGGGCCACAGCAGCGCGACGCACAGCAGCGCTATCAGGGTCAGGGTCGATGCGAGCAGCGTCGCGGTGCGGCGTGGCATGGAACGACAGTACGGTACGGAACCGGCAGCCGCCCCGTGGGCCCTCAGGCCGGTCCGCCCGATCCGGTGCGCTGCATGGCCTCGCGGAAACGCTCGTAGTCGGCGAGCGAGGCGCCGTCCCCGGTGGAGCGCGTACGCGCCGCCCAGCTTCCCCAGACGGCCGCGGCGACGGCGGCGACCAGCGGGATGAGCAACCATGCGAGCGCTGCCACTTCGGCCTCCTGGACGCGCATGCCGATCAAGAACTATGAGCAGACTAATCTTCTGCTGCTACAACGTTCAGAGCGGGTCGCAGGTTACGCAACCGCAGGTGGGCCACCCCGTGGGCCATCCGGGTGAGGTACCGGTGCGAACGCGTGCGCGGTGGTCAGTGGGCGCAGGCCCCGACCCACTCCTCGGTGCCGTCGGCGAAGGCCTGGTGCTTCCAGATCGGGACCTCGCGCTTGAGGTCGTCGATCAGCCGCCGGCAGGCGGCGAAGGCCTCGGCCCGGTGCGGGCAGGAGACGGCCACGACGACCGCGAGGTCACCGACCCGCAGATCCCCGACGCGGTGGACGGCGGCCAGCGCCTTGACCGGGAAGTCCGCGGCGACCTTCTCCGCGACCCGGCGCAGTTCCGCCTCCGCGCCGGGGTGCGCCGAGTAGCCGAGCCCGGTCACCACGGCGTCCGAGGGGCCGTCGTGATCACGGACCGTACCGACGAACAGCGCGGTGCCCCCCGCGGAGTCGTGCCCCACGGCGCGGAAGACCTCGTCCACGGACAGCTCGGTGTCCCGGACCGCGATGAGCCGGAGGGGTTCGTCGTGCGTCTGTGCCATGCGGCTCATGCTGCCCCATCGCCCGCCATGCGGAAACCCCCTTCCGGAGCGAGTTCGCCCGGCGACGCTCAGACACCGCGGCGCCGGCGCGCCCTGCGCACCATCGCCGCCGTGCCGACCAGGGCGACCGTCGCACCCGCCGCGCCGAGCGTCGCCGCGTCCTTGCGGCCCAGCCGCCGCCCGACGACGGAGTTGCGCCCGGAGACCTCCTCCAGCAGGACGGCCAGCACCTCCTCGTTCGTCCACTTCGGGCGCCAGCCCGACTCGTGCAGCCTGCTGCCGCTGACCACCCAGGGGTGCATCGTGTACGCCAGGTCGCCCGCCGGGGACGGGGTGAGCCCCAGCCGGTGCAGCCGGGAGGCCGCGCCGAGCGCCACCGCGGGCGGCAGCTCCATGCGGCGGATGCCCGAGAGCTCCTCGACCTCCTCCTGCTCCAGCCAGCCGTCGCAGCCCACCGTCATCTCGCCGTCGACCCTCTCCAGCGCCGCGTGCTCCAGCGCCGTCACCAGGTCCTCCACGTGGCAGAACTGCCAGCAGGGGCGGCTTCCGCCCACCACCAGCAGGCGCGGCGACTCGAAGTAGCGGGTCAGCGCGGTGTCCGTGCCGCCGACCAGCACGGCCGGCCGCAGGACCGTCACGTTGAGGCCGGGGTGGGCGCGGGGGGCGCGCTTGCCGAGCCGTTCGATCTCCAGCAGGTCGCCCACGAAGGACGCCTCCGCGGTCGCGCGCAGGGGCGCGTCCTCGGCGAGGGGGACGTCGTTGTCCCCGTGGGCGCCGTAGACCATGGCCGAGGTGCACAGCACCACGCGCCGCACGCCCGCCGCGGCCGCCGCGGTCAGCACCGTCTGCGTGCCGCGCACGTTGAAGGCGCTGCGCGCCTTGGGGTCCGACTCCAGGTCCAGGTCGAGCGCGAGGTGGACGACGACGTCCACGCCGCGCAGCCGCTCGGCGATCGCCGGGTCCCGTACGTCGAGCACCGCCCACTGGGCGCCGGGGACGTCGCCGCGGCGCTCGTCGATCGCCACGACCTTCTTGACCTGGTCGGATTCGGCCAGCCGCAGCGCGAGCCGCAGGCCGACACCGGAGGCGGCGCCTGTGACGGCGACCACAGGTCCGGCGGGGGCCCTGCCGCCGCTCCGCTCTGGGCGAACGGTCGGTTCTGGGGAACTCACCAGGTGTCTCCCACGGTTGTCTCTGGTACCGGGTGCGCGGTCCGCAACCGCGGTCCGTACGCAGCCATCCTGCCTGACGGGTGTCTAGGCTGGAGGTACAGCCCACAACACACAGAGCCGAGGAAACCGTGAGCGACATCCCATTCGGATTCGGAGTCCCTCCCGAGGAGCCCGAGGAAGGGGACGACGGCAAGAAGCCGGGCGGTTCCGGCGGCGGCTCCCGGGAACCGGCCGGTCCCTTCGGTTTCGGCGGCGGGAATCCCTTCGGCGGCGGCCCCGCCGGCGACAACCCGTTCGCCGCGATGTTCGGTTCGCTGAACCCCAACGACCTGGGCGCCGCCTTCCAGCAGCTGGGCCAGATGCTCTCGTACGAGGGCGGCCCGGTGAACTGGGAGATGGCCAAGGACATCGCCCGTCAGACGGTTGCCCAGGGCACGCCGGACGGCTCCAAGGACGTCAGCGTGGGCACCTCGGACCGGGCGAAGGTCCAGGAGGCGCTGCGGCTGGCCGACCTGTGGCTCGACGGCGTGACGTCGATGCCCTCCGGCGCCGGCTCGGCGGTGGCGTGGAGCCGCGCCGAGTGGGTCGAGGCGACCCTTCCCGTGTGGAAGGAGCTGGTCGACCCGGTCGCCGAGCGCGTCGGCACCGCGATGGGCGACGTGCTGCCCGAGGAGATGCAGGCCATGGCGGGCCCGCTGCTCGGCATGATGCGCTCCATGGGCGGCGCCATGTTCGGCACCCAGATCGGGCAGGCGCTGGGCACGCTCGCCGGTGAGGTCGTGGGCTCGACCGACATCGGCCTGCCGCTCGGCCCGGCCGGCAAGGCCGCGCTGCTCCCGGCCAACGTGGAGGCCTTCGGCAAGGGCCTGAGCGTGCCGCAGGACGAGGTCCGGCTCTACCTGGCGCTGCGCGAGGCGGCGCACCAGCGGCTGTTCGCCCACGTCCCGTGGCTGCGGGCACACCTGTTCGGCGCCGTGGAGGGGTACGCCCGCGGTATCAAGGTGGACACCTCGAAGCTGGAGGACGCGGTCGGCCAGCTCGACCCGTCGAACCCCGAGGCGCTCCAGGACGCCCTGCAGCAGGGCATGTTCCAGCCCGAGGACACCCCGGCGCAGAAGGCGGCGCTGGCCCGGCTGGAGACGGCCCTCGCCCTCGTCGAGGGCTGGGTGGACGCGGTCGTGCACGCGGCCGCCGCCCCGCACCTGCCGTCGGCGAGCGCGCTGCGCGAGACGCTGCGCCGCCGCCGGGCGAGCGGCGGCCCCGCGGAGCAGACCTTCGCCACGCTGATCGGCCTGGAGCTGCGGCCCCGCCGGCTGCGGGACGCCTCCCGGCTGTGGGCCTCCCTCACCGACGCCCGAGGCGTCGACGGGCGCGACGGGCTGTGGGCCCACCCCGACATGCTGCCCACCGCCGCGGACCTGGACGACCCCGACGGCTTCGTGCACCGTGAGCAGCTGGACTTCTCCGAGCTCGAGAAGATGCTCGGCGAGGCCGGGGCCGGTGGCGGCCAGGGGGACGACAAGGGCGACGGCAAGCACGACGGCCGCGGCGAGGACAAGGGCGACGACGCGAAGTGAGCCTGCACGAAGACGCCGTGCGCGTCCTGAAGGACTGGTCCGCACCCGACACCGGCCAGGAACGGCTCCGGGAAACCTACCTGGCCCACCTGGAGGCCCACCCGGACGGCATGTGGAAGGCCTGCGCCGAGGGCCACATCACGGGCAGCGCCCTCGTCGTGGACCCGGAGCACGGGCGGGTGCTGCTGACCCTGCACAAGAAGCTCGGGATGTGGCTGCAGATGGGCGGTCACTGCGAGCCCGAGGACACCTCCCTGGCGGCGGCCGCGCTGCGCGAGGGCGTGGAGGAGTCGGGCATCCGCGGGCTCACCCTGCTGCGTCCCGAGCCGGTCAACCTCGACCGGCACCTGACGCCGTGCGCCTGGCACCTGGACGTGCAGTACGCGGCCGTGGCTCCGCCCGGCGCGGTCGAGGAGATCAGCGAGGAGTCACTGGACCTCAAGTGGTTCGGCTACGACGAGGTCGCCGACGTCGCGGACGGTTCCGTCCGGACGCTGCTGGCCCGCACCCGCGCGCTGCTCTGAGGTGGCGCGCGGGGCGGGACCCGCGGTGGGTGCTCAGCGGTTGCTGAAGATGTTGCCCTGGTTCATGCCGTGCGCGCCCTGCTGCCCGAAGCCGTACTGCGCGCCGACTCCCCCGCCGAGCTGGGCGTTCTGCGGCGGCATCAGCTCGCTGGGCTGCACCAGGACGTAGCCCTGGCCGAGGAAGTTGAGCTCCCAGCCCTCGCCGGTGTTGCCGCGCCGCCGCCAGACACCGGAGGAGCTGGTCTGCGCCTGCATCTGCACCCGGAGCGAGGACGACCAGGCGACGACGGCGTCGGAGTCGGCGGAGACGTACTTGTCCGGGGTGACCGGCATCAGCAGCGGCTTGCCCGAGGTCATCAGCGCGACCTTGCCGTGCCCCGAGATGTTGAGGTTGTAGGCGCCGCTGCCGGAGATGCCGAACTGGCTGTCGACGGAGATGACCTCCCAGTGCAGCCCGGAGTCGAGCGCCAGCACATAGGCGCCGTCCACCGTCAGGCCCTCCTGGTCCACGTCGACGACGTGGATGTGCTGGGCGAGGTTGGCCAGGTAGACCGTGCCCTGCCCGGAGCAGCGCATCAGGTCCAGACCCTCACCGGTGCGGTAGCGGGAGGAGCGCTGGGCGTGGCTCTGGTACTCGCCGTCGAACTCGATCAGCCCCTGGTACGCGACCATCGCGCCCTTGCGGGCCAGGCAGTCGGTGCGGCCGTCGAGCTTGACCCGCAGCAGGTACGGGTTCTGGAGTGCGTACTGGTCCTCGGTCTGGACCTCGGTGTAGCCGAAAAGCGGGCTCTGCATGATCTCTCGCTCCCCCTCAGCCCCGCACTCGGAGGCGGTCGGTGCTGTCCTCGCTGGGCTGTACGACGACGAAGCCCTGACCGGAGAAGCCGATCTGGAAGGCCTCGCCACTGCCGCGCCCGATGAGGGCGGACGCCTTGAAGCTGCGCTTCGCCTTCGTCTTCAGCCCGCTCGACCAGGCCACGAGCGCGTCCGGGTCGACGTAGGTCTCGTCCTCGCCGCGGCCGCAGTCGACCACGACCGGGGTGCCGCGCGAGGTGACGGCCACCCAGCCGGTGCCCGAGATCCCCACGTTGAACAGCCCCTGGCCGGCGAACTTGGCCAGGCCCTTCACCCGCTCCACGCCCCACTGCAGGTGGGCGTCGAAGGCGAGCAGATTGCTGCCGTTGACCGACAGCGCCTCGTTGTTGAGGTAGACGCAGACCACGTCGGCGCCGTAGTCCGCGAGGTAGAGCAGCCCGTCGCCGGAGCACTTCATGATGGGTGCGCCCTCGCCGGTGAGCCACTGCGAGGCCATCTGGCGGACGGCGGGCGGGTTGGGCTCGTACTGGACGAAGCCCTCGTAGGCGACCATCGAACCGGTGCGCGCGTAGAGGTCCTGGCCGCTCTGCATCGCCACCTTCAGCATGCTGCTGCCGTGGTTCTCCATGCGGGCGGTGACCGGTGCCGGGGCGTACCCGGAGATCAGTGACTGGTCCATGACGGGCTCCCCCTCAGACCTCGTACGGCTGGACGATGACGAAGTTGCCCGGGGCGCCCCGGAACTGCAGGTTCACGGTCTCCCCGCTGTGTCCCGGGTAGGCGTTCCTGCGCAGCCGCACCTGGCTGGAGAGCACCACCTGCGAGGCGGCCGACCAGGCGACGATCGCGTTGCTGTCGGCGTAGGTCGTCGGGGTGACCGGCAGCACCACCGGGGTGCCGTGGGTCTTGACCACGACCGTGCCCGTGCCCTGGAACTGCATGGTGAACAGGGCGCCGCCGGGGATGCCGTGGCCCTCGATGCGGCGGACCTCGTGCTGCAGCGACTCGTCGAAGGCGAGCACGTTCTCGGCGGAGACGCAGATCGCGTCGCCCTGGAGCTCGATGGGGTGCAGGTAGGACGCGTCCTCGGCGAAGAAGACCTGGCCGCGGCCGGTGCAGCGCATCAGCTGCATCTCCTGGCCGGTCATGTTGCCGACGATGCGGCCGGTGAACCCGGCGCCCTTGTAACCGAATTCGACCTTGCCCTGGTACAGCACCATGCTGCCCTGCCGGGCGAGCACCGGCTGGCCGCCGGCCTGTGCGAGGTCGGCACGCATCAGCTTCGGGTTCTGCTGGGTCCAGCGCTGGCCGGTGGGCAGCTCGCGGTACTTCTGCATGGCGGCCGCGAGCCCGGCGCCCGGGGTCTGCGGGACGTGGCCGGCGTGCGGGGCCTGCGGAGGCTGGCCGAAGGCGGGCTGCCCGGGCATGACCTGACCGGGCATCGGCTGGCCCGGTGCGGGCTGACCGTAGGGGGGCTGTCCCGGTGCGGGCTGACCGTAAGGCGGCTGGCCGTAGGGCGGCTGGCCCGGCAGCTGGCCGGGGGCCTGTCCCGGAGGCGCCTGCGGCGGCGGGACCTGGCCGAACGGCGGCTGGCCCGGGGGCGCCTGGGGTGCCGGCGTGGTCATCGGCGCCACCATGGTGGGGGCCGCGTGCACGGGCGCCGGGGCGGGGGCGGGGGCGGGCGGAGCGCCGAAGGACGGTGCGGGCTGCGGCACGGCGGCGGGCGCGGAGGACGCGGGAGGCGCGAACCCCGGGGCGGGACCGGCCGGGGGCGCGAAGCCCGGTGCGGCGGCGGGCTGCTGGGGCGCGGCCTGCTGCTCCTCGGCGACCTCGCCGCCGAAGTTCTTCAGCAGGGCGTCCAGTCCACCGTCGAAGCCCTGGCCGACGGCGGCGAAGCGCCAGACGTCCTTGAGGTAGAAGTCGGCGAGCATCACCGCGCGCTCGGTGCTGAACTCGGCGCCCGTGAAGGCGTAACGGGCGACCTCCTCGCCCCCGGCGACGATCCGGACGTAGCCCGGGCCGACCTGCGACATCTGCCCGGCGCCGTCGATCGTCGCGGTGAAGCTCAGCTTCTGGATCTGCGGGGGGATCCGGTCCAGCGTCACCCGGAAGGATTCGGTGTCCCCGGCCTGCGCACCCAGCTGCTGGATCGCCTCCTCGGGCGACTTGGGCTGGTTGTAGAAGATGAAGTAGCGGTCGTCGGAGAGCTGTTCCCCGGCGTCGAGCCCGAAGCAGCTGATGTCGAAGCCGAGACCGGGTCCGCTGATCTGCACGCCGATGTACAGATCCGTCCCTGCGGTCAGGTCGCTGATCTTGGCCTTGTGGCCGCGCTGGAATTCCCTGGCCATCGCTAAGGACCGTCCCCCCATCCGTACGTACCTACTCGCTGCGTTGCGCCAGGCTAACCGCTGGCCGTGACAGGGGCTATTCCCCCGTTATTCCTCGCGTGCCGTGGGTGGGTGCGGCAGCCGGGCCGCGGCGACGACGCCCTCCAGGTAGCCGCGCGCGCGTTCGGTGCGCGGGTAGGACTCCAGCAGCTTCCAGAAGTCCGCCCCGTGACCGGGCACCAGCAGGTGGGCGAGTTCGTGGAGGAGGACGTAGTCGATGACGTACTCGGGCATGCCCTGGAGCCGGTGGGAGAGGCGGATGCTGCCCTCGGCCGGTGTGCACGAGCCCCAGCGGGAGTTCTGGTTGGTGACCCAGCGCACGGTCCGCGGTATCGCGCGGCCGCCGAGGTACTGCGCGGACAGCCGCGCCGCGCGTGCGGTCAGCTCGTCGTCGCCGAGCTGTCGGCGGCTCTCCTGGGCGGCGAGCTTGTCGAGCATGACCGTCACCCACCGCTTCTCCTCGGCGACGGACATCCGGGCGGGGATGAGGACGACGGTGACGTCGCCCTCCCGGTACGCCGAGACCGTGCGGCGTCGGCGGGCGCTCCGGCGCACTTCGACCGCACTGGTCCGGGGGGCACGCGGAGAATGGCCGGAAAGGCTCTGGGCGGGGTCGGCGGACACGCCCCGACGTTACCCGCACCGGGTCCGGGAAGTCCCGCCCCCGGTGGTGCCCGGTGGAAAAGGAGGGCGGGAAGATGCCGAGTTCCGTTCATATCGAATGATCATTCGTCGTGCCTGTGGATAACTTTAAGGGCCTGTCCGTGGATTCCGTGCATGCTGGTACGGCACGGAATCGGAACGGTCCCTGGATCGGGAACTCTGCCCACGGGGGTGGCGATGCGTCCCATGCTCAAGCCGGCGATGCGCCGTAGTTGGCGCAGCCGGGAAAGCCTGCAATTCGGCGTCGACCCGGCGCACGCGGTGGTCCTGGACCCGGTGGACGGCGCGGCCGCCGCCTTCCTCGACCTGCTCGACGGCACGCGCGGGCTCGGTCCGCTCTCCCGCGAGGCCGAGTCGCTGGGGCTGCGGCCCCCGCAGGCCCGGCGGCTGCTCGGGCTGCTGGCCGATGGCGGTGTGCTCGACGACGCGACGGCGCACGCCGAGCTGTCCGAGGCGATACGGCACCACTCGGCCGCGCTGGACCGGCTCCGTCCCGACCTGGCGGCCCTGTCGGTGGTGCACTCCGACCCCGGCGGGGCGGCGGGGCGGATGGGCCGGCGGCGGGCCGCCCGGGTACGGGTGGCCGGGGCGGGCCGGGTCGGCGCCACAGTCGCGGCGGTCCTGTCCGCGGCGGGGGTCGGCAGGGTCGACGTGCGTGACGGCGGCCGGGTCGAGCCCTGGGACACCGCGCCGGGCGGCATCCCCGCCGAGCACATCGGCGAGCGCCGGGACGCGGCGGCGCGCGGTCTGGTGCGCAGGGCGGCACCCGACCCGCGGGCCGCGGCGGCGGGCCGCCGGGGGCCGGCCGCCGTACCGGAGCCCGGGCTGTCCCTGGTGGTGGTCGCGCCGCGGGAAGGCCTGGCCGCCTACGCCCCCGACGCCCAGGAGGCCGAGCCGCTGATGGCCGCCGGGATCCCCCATCTCTACACGGGGGTGCTGGAGGGCCGGGGAGTGGTGGGTCCGCTGGTGGTGCCGGGGAGCACGGGGTGCGCGGGATGCCTGGGGCTGCGGATGGCGGACGCCGACGCCGCCTGGCCACGGGTGCTGGCGCAGCTGCGGTCCGGCCGGGGCGGGGTCCCCGCCTGCGACGTCGCGCTGGCCACCACGGTCGCGGGGCTCGCGGCGGCGCACGCCTTGGCCTTCGTCGACGGCGGGCGGCCGCCGAGCTGCGGCGGGCGTGTCGAGCTGGGGCTCGCCCGGCTGACGACGGAGGTGCGGCCGGTGCCGGGGGACCGCAGGTGCGGGTGCGGTGCGCACGCCGTGGAGGCGGGGGTGACCGACGACGCCGGAGGTTTGTGACACCGCCGGTGCCATGCTCCGGGAGGGGCGGGGGACAATGACGACGTGACCGATCGGAAAGAGGGGGCGCATGTCTGATCTTCCGCGCAAAGCGGTGACCCGTACCGCCAAGTTGGCGGCGCTCCCACTGGGATTCGCCGGGCGGGCGACGCTGGGGCTGGGCAAGCGGCTCGGCGGGCGCCCCGCGGAAGAGGTCGCCACCGAGCTGCAGGAGCGGACGGCCGAGCAGCTCTTCAAGGTGCTCGGCGAGCTGAAGGGCGGTGCCATGAAGTTCGGGCAGGCCCTCTCGGTCTTCGAGGCGGCCCTGCCCGAGGAGGTCGCGGGCCCCTACCGTGCCGCCCTCACCAAACTGCAGGACGCGGCGCCGCCGATGCCCGCCCGCACCGTGCACGCCGTACTGGCCGAGCGTCTGGGCGAGGACTGGCGCACGTTCTTCACCGAGTTCGAGGACCAGCCGGCGGCGGCCGCCTCGATCGGGCAGGTGCACCGGGCCGTGTGGCACGACGGCCGCAAGGTCGCGGTGAAGGTCCAGTACCCCGGCGCGGGGGACGCCCTGCTGTCGGACCTCAACCAACTCAGCCGGGTGGCACGGCTGTTCGGGCCGCTCATCCCCGGCATGGACATCAAGCCGCTGATCTCGGAGCTGCGCGACCGGGTCTCGGAGGAACTGGACTACGAGCTGGAGGCGCAGGCGCAGCACGCCCACGCGGTGGAGTTCGCCGACGACCCGGACGTGGTGGTCCCGGACGTGGTGCACCGCACGGACCAGGTACTGGTCACCGAGTGGATGGACGGGGTGCCGCTGGCGGAGGTGATCTCACGGGGAACGCCGGAGATGCGCGACCGCGCGGGCCAGTTGCTGGCGCACTTCTTGTTCGCCGGTCCGGCCCGCACCGGACTGCTGCACGCCGACCCGCACCCGGGCAACTTCCGGCTGCTCGTCGACGACGGCCCGGCGCAGGGCTGGCGGCTGGGCGTGCTCGACTTCGGCACGGTGGACCGCCTCCCCGAGGGCCTGCCGCTGCCCATAGGGACGGCGCTGCGCCTGGCGCTCGCCGACGACGCGGACTCGGTGCACGCGATGCTCTGCCAGGAGGGCTTCGTCAAGCCGACGATCGCGCTCGACCCCGACGCCGTGCTGGACTACCTGCGGCCGATCATCGAGCCCGCGGCGGTGGAGGAGTTCACCTTCGCGCGCGGCTGGATGCGTGCGCAGGCGGCGCGGATCGCCGACCCGCGCTCACCTGCGCACCAGCTCGGCAAGCAGCTCAACCTGCCGCCCTCGTACCTGCTCATCCACCGGGTGACGCTCAGCACGATCGGGGTGCTGTGCCAGCTGGCGGCCACGGTCAGGCTGCGGGACGAGCTGCTGGAGTGGTTGCCGGGCTTCTCCGGGGAGGGCCTGGCCCCGCTGTCCGAGACCGAGGACGCCTCGGCCTAGGCACAGAGGCCCCGGGCGGCGCTACCACCAGGAGGAGTCCAGCCGGCCCTCGATGCTGCGGATGTTGGTGCGGGCGCAGTCGTCGCAGAAGTACACGCGACTGCCGTTCTCGACGGAGCAGGTCCAGGTGAGGGGGAGTCCCTCGGCGACGGCCCCGCACCGGGCACACGTCGTCGTCGTAGGAGCAGTCCCGACCCGTTCGAATTGAGTCTTCTGGTCCACTTCGTGACGATATCGCGGGGCCGGTCGAAATCGACCGGCCCCGCGGTTGTGTGTCGTTGCAGATGTGCCGGCGCTACTGCATCACGGCCATCGCCAGCGCCCGGCGGGCGCGGAGCGAGGCGCGCTCGGCACGGCGCTGCAGGCGGCGGGCCTTGAGCACGCGGAGGGCCATCCGTTCGTGCTCGGCCTCGTAGAGGCGCTCTTGCATATGGGCACGGGCCAGGGCTTCTGGCATGAGTTGCATTTCGAGGTTCCTGTTCTGACGCTCAGCGGGAGCGTCGGAGGGCGGGGCGGGACGTTCGGTGGCGGACGGGCTCATCGGGGCCTGCTTCTTGGGGTCGTGCGTGAGGGGACGGTCGATCGTTCCGACGGCTGGGCGCTTCATGCCACAACCGCGTTCTTGCGCGGACGGCCACGGGGACGCTTGCGCGGCACCACGACGCCCTGGACGAAGAGCTCGCCACCCCAGACACCCCAGGGCTCACGGCGGTCCTTCGCACCGGCGAGGCAGGCCTCGCGGACCGGGCAGGTCTGGCACAGCGACTTGGCGTACTCGACGTCGGCCGGGGACTCGGCGAAGAAGACCTCCGGGTCGTAGGTCCGGCACGGGACGGGGACGCCGAGGCGGTCGATCTCGTCGTCGAGCTCGGTGAGGGGCAGCAAGGGGACCTCCGGGTCAGGGTCAGGCGGTGCGGCGCGGAGTGCCTCGTCACCAGCGCGGTGCTCGATGACGGGCGGGCGTGCGGGGGCGGGTACGGACGGTGCGTGCGGGGTGAGATGCACGATCGCTTCGTTCCTCGTCTGTTTGTCGGGGGGTGGGAAAACAGAAGGGCCGCGGATCCCGGTCTGGGATTCCGCGGCCCTGAAGGCGCCGGCCTGATCGTCGATCAGACTGGATCACTCCAGGGTTCGAGCCCGCGGAAGGCCCACTTCGGGTGCTGCTGCTTCTGGTTTCCGGCACCATTGGTCGCCGCAAAGGCATAGGCCTGAGCCTCAGCCATCACTGCCACCACCGGCGCCTGCGTCGGTCGCTCGCCGCCGCGCTCTCGAATGGAGAGGACAGTGGTGGGCAGACCGCCGGACAGGCGGCTGGACAGACCGGTGCCACGGAGCGAGGCACCAAGAGAGCAGGCGGCGGCGACCGGACGATCGGTCATTTTCGTCATGAAGCTGGTCACTGGTCTCGCCTCCTCACGGCGTCTCGTAGGGCTGGTCTGGCAGGTGGTGCTGGGTCAGTACATCACGGATTCCACCGCTCCGGGAAGGTCCTTCACAGAGCCGCGTCGTTCGCGCTCACGCAGGCTATGGGGATTTCCTCGGGGCGCGCAAACTATTTTCCGGGCTCTTCTGCAACGGCTTCGTCAAGTGCCTCGCCACCGGCCTCGGCACCCGCCTCGCCGCCGGGCTCGCGGCCCTCGCACAGGGCGAGGACGTCGGCGCCGAACTTGTCGAGTTTGCGGGCGCCGACGCCGGAGATGACGGACAGCTCCCCCTCCGTCGTGGGCCGCACCTCGGCGATCGCCAGCAGTGTCTTGTCGGTGAAGACGCAGTAGGCCGGCTGGCCCAGTGCCTTCGCCTGCTCCACCCGCCACTCGCGCAGCCGCTCGTACAGCGCCTCGTCCATGTCGGAGGGGCAGTCCTCACAGCGCATCAGCTTGATCTCGCCCGCGTCGGACAGGGTGCGCCCGCACACGCGGCACTGCACCGGCCCGCGCCGCTTCCTGCCGCCCGAGCCGCGCTCCACGCCGCCCGTGGCGGCCGAACGGCCGCCCGCCCGGCCCCGGGCCGCCGAGCCGGGCCGCAGCCCGTCCAGGAAGCGCGAGGGGCGCCGGCCGCCGCGGCCGCCCGGCGAGCGGGACAGCGCCCACGACAGGGCGAGGTGGAACCGGGCGCGGGTGACGCCGACGTAGAGGAGCCGGCGCTCCTCCTCGACCTGCTCGTCGGTCTTGGCGTAGGTGATCGGCATCGTGCCCTCGGTCAGGCCGACCAGGAACACCGCGTCCCACTCCAGGCCCTTGGCGGCGTGCAGCGAGGCCAGGGTGACGCCCTCGACGGTCGGGGCGTGCTGGGCGCCGGCGCGTTCGTCGAGCTCGGCGACGAAGTCCGCGAGCGCGGCCTCCGGCCGGGCCCGGGAGAAGTCCTCGGCCAGCCGCACCAGCGCGGCCAGCGACTCCCAGCGGTCGCGGACCGCGCCCGATCCGGCCGGCGGTTCGGTGGACCAGCCGCGGGTGCTGAGCACCGCCCGCACGTGGCCGGGCAGGTCCGCGTCGTCCACTCCCGGGTCGGAGCCGCCGCCGGCCCGCGCGGCACCGCGCAGCAGCATCCCGGCCTCGCGCACCTCGGGACGCTCGAAGAAGCGCTCGGCGCCGCGCAGCTGGTACGGCACGCCGGCGTCGGCGAGCGCCTGCTCGTAGACCTCGGACTGGGCGTTCACCCGGTAGAGCACGGCGATCTCGCTGGGCCGCACTCCCTCGTCGATCAGCTCGCGGATCCGCCGGGCGGTGCCCTCGGCCTCGGCGGGCTCGTCCGCGTACTCGGTGTAGACCGGTTCGGGGCCGGCCTCGCGCTGCGAGACCAGTTCCAGGCGGTGCTGGGCGGCCTGGCCCCGGGCCTGGGACAGCAGCCCGTTGGCCAGGTGCACCACCTGGGGGGTGGAGCGGTAGTCGCGGACCAGCTTGACCACCGTGGCCTCCGGGTGCCGGCTTCGGAAGCCGAGCAGGAACTCAGGGGTGGCGCCGGTGAAGGAGTAGATGGTCTGCGAGGCGTCGCCGACGACGCAGACGGTGTCCCGGCCGCCGAGCCACAGGTCCAGCAGGCGCTGCTGCAGGGGGCTGACGTCCTGGTACTCGTCGACGACGAAGTGCTGGTACTGGGAGCGGACGGCCTCGGCGACGTCCGGCCGGTCCTCCAGGACGCCGACGGTGAGCAGCAGCACGTCCTCGAAGTCGATCACCCCGCGGTCGCGCTTGAGCTGCTCGTACGTCGTGTAGACCCGGGCGATCTCGGCGGCATCGCGCGGCACGTCGCGCGCGGACTTGGCGGCGGCCCCGGGATAGTCCTCGGGGGCGGTCTGGGTGACCTTGGCCCACTCGATCTCCGCGGTGACGTCCCGCAGCTCGCCTCGGTCCAGCCGGATGCGGGAGCGGGCCCCGGCCTCCGCGACGAGCTGGATCTTGCGCTCGAGCAGCCGCGGCATCTCGCCGCCGACGGCCCGCGGCCAGAAGTACTGCAGCTGCCGCAGCGCCGCGGAGTGGAAGGTGCGCGCCTGCACGCCGTCCGCGCCGAGCTGCCGCAGCCGCCCCCGCATCTCCCCCGCCGCGCGGGCGGTGAAGGTGACCGCGAGCACACTGGCCGGCTGCATCATCCCGGCCCGCACCCCGTACGCGATCCGGTGGGTGATCGCGCGCGTCTTGCCCGTGCCGGCTCCGGCCAGCACGCACACCGGGCCGTGCAGGGCGGTGGCCACCGCGCGCTGCTCGGGGTCGAGCCCGGCGAGCACGGCGTCCGGCGACTCCGGGACGGCGGGGAAGTCCGGGAAGAGCGGGGAGTGGGTTGGTGCAGTCACCCCGCCATGCTGCCAGGTCCCGGGAGACGGGCGGGAAAGTTATCCACAGCTGAGGTCGGATGGTCGTACCGCGAACGATTGCAAGGAATGCCGCGGCGAGGGGTTAGCGTTCTGGGATCGACGTCATCCCCAGCCTTGAAGGAGCGAACACCGATGTCCGGCACTGTGACGATGTACAGCACCACGTGGTGCGGCTACTGCCGCCGCCTGAAGGGCCAGCTGGACCGTGAGGGCATCGCCTACACGGAGGTCAACATCGAGCACGACCCGGACTCGGCGAAGTTCGTCGAGAGCGTCAACGGGGGCAACCAGCTCGTCCCGACGCTGCTGGTGGCGCCCAAGAGCGGCGCCGAGGCCGTGGCGCTCAGCAACCCCAGCCTGGCCCAGGTCAAGCAGGCCCTCGCGGGCTGAGGCAGGCCCCGCCCGGCCGCGCGTCAGCACGGCCGGGCAGCGCCGGGCCCGCCCTCAGCGGCGGGCCGGCAACGGCATCCCGTACCAGCGCTCGATCAGCCGCGCCGCGATGGAGATCCCGTACGGCGGCAGGACCTCGCCGCTCTCCATCGCCTTGCGGTACTCCTCGCGGGAGAACCAGCGCGCCTCGTGCAGTTCCTCGCCGTCCACGGTGATCTGCGCGGACGTGGCGCGCGCCATGAAGCCCAGCATCAGGCTGGAGGGGAACGGCCAGGGCTGGCTGGAGACGTACGCCACCTCGCCGACGGTCACCCCGGCCTCCTCGGCGACCTCCCGCACCACGGCCTGCTCGATCGACTCGCCCGGCTCCACGAAGCCCGCCAGCGTCGAGAAGCGCCCCTCGGGCCAGTGCGCCTGGCGGCCCAGCAGCGCCCGGTCCTCGTCGTCGGTGACCAGCATGATCACCGCGGGGTCGGTGCGCGGGTAGTGCTCGGCGCCGCAGGCCGGGCAGCGGCGGATGTGGCCGGCGGCGGCCACCACGGTGCGCTCGCCGCAGCGCGAGCAGAAGCGGTGCATGCGCTGCCAGTTCTCCAGCGCGACCGCGTGCACCATCAGGCCGGCGTCGCGGTCCGACAGCAGGGCCCCGACCTCCCGGAGCCCGGCCGGGCGGGCCGCCTCGTCCAGGCGTCCCGGCAGCGAGTCCTTCTGCAGCGCGAAGTAGCGGACCCCCTCCTCGTCGACGCCGAGGAAGTAGCGGTGCACCTCGCTCTCGGGCGCCTCGAAGCTCGGCATCATCACCAGCTCGGTGCGGCCGTCCGGGGTGTCCTCGACCAGGACCTGCCCCCCGGAGACCACGAACACCCTGGTCGCCGGGTGGCTCCAGGCGGCCGCCAGCCACGCCTCGTCGAGCCGGTGCTCGGAGGCACGGTCCACGCCCGACGGGCGGGCGAGGGGCGGCGGGAAGGCGGTCACGTCGAAGGTGGCGCCGGTTCCGGACGTATCGGACAAGATTGCTGTCAACTCCCCGTAGCGCGCGGATGGGTGCGGATGCTTACAGAGTCGTGAACTCGCTCCAGAGGTACGCGGACGTCTCCACGCCCTTGAGCAGAAGGTCGAGCTCCACCTTCTCGTTCACCGAGTGCCAACCGTCGGACGGCACGGAAATTCCCAGGAACAGGACGGGGACATCGAGCACGTCCTGGAGGTCGGCCGCCGGACCGGAACCACCCTCACGGGTGAACAGGACCTCCTTGCCGAAGGCCCGGCCCATCGCCCGGGTCACCGCGCGCAGCGCGGGATGGTCCAGCGGGGTCAGACAGGGGCGGGTGGCCCCCCAGAAGGTGATCTCGTGCCGGATCCCGGCCGGGACGCGGGCCGCGACCCAGTCGGTGACCAGCCGCTGCACCCGGTCGGTGTCCTGCCCGGCCACCAGCCGGAAGGACAGCTTCAGCTGTGCCGAGGACGGCACGATGGTCTTGCCGCCGGGGCCCTGGTAGCCGCCGCCGATGCCGTTGACCTCGGCGGTCGGCCGGGCCCAGACCCGCTCCAGGGTGGAGTAGCCGGCCTCGCCGCTCGTCGCGTGCGACCTGGCGGTGCGCAGCCAGCGCTCCTCGTCGAAGGGCAGCCGGGCGAAGAGCTCGCGCTCGCGGCCGCTGAGCTCGACGACGCCGTCGTAGAAGCCGGGGATCGCGACGCGGCCGTCCGCGTCGTGCAGCCCCGCGGCGAGCCGGGCCGCCTCGGCCGCCGGGTTGGGGACGGCGCCGCCGAAGGAGCCGGAGTGGATGTCCTGGTCGGGGCCGTACAGGCCGATCTGGCAGTCGGCCAGGCCGCGCATGCCGGTGCACACGGTGGGGGTGTCCTCGTCCCACATGCCGGTGTCGGAGACGATCACGGTGTCGCAGGCCAGCCGCCCGGCGTGGGCGCGCACGAGGTCGGTGAAGTGCGGCGAGCCGGACTCCTCCTCGCCCTCGATCAGCAGCTTCAGGTTCACCGCGGGGGCGGTGCGGCCGGTGGCGGCCAGATGGGCGCGGACCCCGAGTGTGTGGAAGAACACCTGGCCCTTGTCGTCGGCGGCGCCCCGCGCGTACATCCGGCCGTCCCGGACCCGCGGCTCGAAGGGGTCGCCGTCCCAGCCGTCCTCCAGGGCGGCGGGCTGCACGTCGTGGTGGCCGTAGACGAGCACCGTCGGCGCGTCCGCGGCGTCGGAGGGCCACTCGGCGAAGACCGCGGGGGCGCCGGGCGTCTCCCAGACCTCCGCCACCGGGAAGCCGGTCTCCTTCAGCTTCGCCGCCAGCCACTCGGCGCTGCGCCGTACGTCGGCGGCGCGCTCCGGATCGGCCGAGACCGAGGGGATCCGCAGCCACTCGGCGAGGTCGCCGAGGAAGGCCTCGCGATGGGCTTCGACGTACGTGCGGACGACGCTGTCCGGGGTGGTGCTCATGGCCTTGAGCCTATCGGGCGACGCCGGGACCCCCGGCGTCGGCACCGGACGCGGTCCCGGTACCGGGTTCCGGCCCGCCCAGCAGCAGGCGTTCCAGCGCGGCCCGGTCCGGCAGCGGCCCCGGCCGGCTCACCTCCCCCGTCCTGACGTGCAGGAAAGCGGCCGTGACCTGCGACAACGACACCCCGTGCCGCTCGGCCCAGGCGAGCCGGTAGACGGCCAGCTGCAGCGGGTCCGCCGTGCCGGACCGCCCGGTCTTCCAGTCGACGATCTCGTAGCCGTCACCCTCCCGGTACACCGCGTCGATCCGGCCGCGGATCACCCTCCCGGCGAGGCCGATCTGGAACGGCGCCTCGACGCGGTAGGGGGTGCGCTCGGCGTACGGGGTCCGCAGGAACGCCTCCTTGAGCGCGGCGAGGTCGCGCTCGTCGGCGATCTCGTCGTCGCCCTCGATGCCGGGCAGCTCCTCGGGGGCGATCAGCGGCAGCTCCTCGAAGCGGGACTCGACCCAGGCGTGGAAGCGGGTGCCGCGCCGGGCCGCGGGCTGCGGCGCGCGGGGCATGGGGCGGGCCAGCTCGCGGGCGAAGCCGTCGGGGTCGGCGGCCAGCCGCAGCAGGGCCGAGGCGCTGAGCGTGGCGGGCAGCGGGACGTCGCGGACGGCCGCGCGGGAGCGGAGCAGTTCCTCGGTGAGGGCGTCGAGGTCCCGGTCCCAGGACGCGACGGCGCGGGCCTCCTCGGGGAGCAGCCCCTCGTCGCCGCTTCCGTGGCCGGACGCGGGCGGGCCGGGCTGGCCCGGGATGGCGGCGCGGGGCGCGGGCGCGTCCCCCCGGTCGCCCGCGTCGCCCGCGTCGTCCGGGCCGTAGGGGCCCTCCTCGTACGGGTCGCCGTACGCGTCGTAGTCCTCGTAGGCGTCGTAGTCCCCGTAGCCGTCGTACTCGTCGTACGGCGGTGGCTCCTCCTCGTCCTCGGGGGGCGGCCAGTCGGGGTCGGGCGGGGCTGCCGCCGGGTACGCGGCCGGGGCCCGCAGATGGGCCAGCACGCTGCGCGCGGCCTCGCGGCGGCGGGCCAGGGCGGCCTCGTCCAGGGGCAGCGGCCACGGCGTCTCACCCGTACGGGTCAGCGCCGGGTTGCCGGTGTCCGGCGCGGGCTCCTCGGCCCAGTGCTCGACCTCGCCGTACCCGGCCTCGCAGTGCGCGCGCAGCGCCTCGAGGAAGGCGGACGGGCCGAAGGGCCGCTTCTGGCTGGGCCCCCACCAGTGGCCGGAGCCGAGCAGCAGGGAACGCGGGCGGGTGAAGGTGACGTAGCCGAGCCGCAGTTCCTCGACCCGGTTGTGCTCGGCCATGGCCGCCTTGAACCCGGCCAGGCCCGCCCGGGACCACTCCTCCACGTCGGGCAGGGTGGCGGCGTCACCGCGCAGTGAGTGCGGCAGCACCTTGGCGTTGAAGTGCCACAGTTCGCGGCCCCGCTCGCTCGGGAACCCCTTGCGCACCAACCCGGGGACGGCGACGACGTCCCACTCCAGGCCCTTGGACTTGTGCGCCGTGAGCACCTTCACCGTGTTCTCGCCGCCGGGCAGCGAGCTGTCCAGGCCCTTCTCGTACTGCGCCGCCGTGCGCAGGAAGCCGAGGAAGGCCAGCAGTGTGGCGTCGCCGTCCAGGGAGGCGAAGCCGGCCGCGATGTCCAGGAAGGCGTGCAGGGTCTCCCGGCGGCGGGCGGCCAGCGCGTGCGGGGACGCGGAGAGCTCGACCTCCAGGCCGGTGACGGCCAGCACCCGGTGCAGGACGTCCATGAGCGGGTCGGCGAGGGCGCGGCGCAGCTCGCGTATCTCGGTCGCCAGGCGCGCGAAGCGCACCCGCGCCTCGGCTGAGAAGGGCAGGCGGTCCGCGGGCTCGCCGTCGACGAAGGTCTCCAGGGCGTCGGCGAGCGAGATCACCTCGGCCGGGTCGACGCCCGCCACCGCGGCCGCCAGCCGGTCCGCGGTGTCGCCGCGGCCCGGCACCAGCAGCCGCGCCCGCCGTCCGAGCAGGGCCAGGTCGCGCGGCCCGATCCGCCAGCGCGGCCCGGTGAGCAGCCGGACGAGGGCGGCGTTGGCCGTCGGATCCTGCAGCACGTCGCAGACGGCGACCAGGTCGGCGACCTCCGGAAGGTGCAGCAGCCCGGAGAGTCCCACCACCTCCACCGGCACGTCACGGGCCACCAGCGCCGCATGGATGTCGGCGAAGTGACCGGCGGCCCGGCACAGCACGGCGATCTCGCCGGGCGCGGTGCCGGTGCGGACCAGGTGCGCGATGGAGTCGGCGAGCCAGGCGATCTCCGCCTCCTGGGTGGGCAGCAGCGCGCAGCGCACGACGCCGTCCCGTTCGGCGCCGGGCGCGGGCCGCAGGGCCTCGACGCCCTCGTGGCGCTCACGCAGCTCGGCGGCGAGGTCGTTGGCGAGGTCGAGCAGCCGGCCGCCGCTGCGCCGGTTCTCCGACAGGGACTGGCGCCGGGCGGGGCTCCCGTCGGCGTGCGCGAAGTGCACCGGGAAGTCGTCGAGGTTGGCCACCGAGGCGCCGCGCCAGCCGTAGATGGCCTGGCAGGGGTCGCCGACGGCGGTCACCGGATGCCCCGTGCCGTCGCCGAACAGCGCGGAGAGCAGCAGGCCCTGGGCGACGGAGGTGTCCTGGTACTCGTCGAGCAGCACCACGGCGTATTGCTCGCGCAGGATGCGGCCGACCTCGGGGCGGGTGCGGGCCAGGGTCGCCGACAGGGCGATCTGGTCGCCGAAGTCGAGCAGGTCGCGCTGCTTCTTCTCGGCGCGGTAGGCGGCGGCGAGCCCGGTCAGGTCGATGCGGGCGCGGGCCGTCTCGGGAAGCCTGCGCAGATCCGCGTTGCCCAGCCGGATGCCGCCGAGGGCGGCGAGCCACTCCCGGTCGTGGGCGAGCAGTCGCTCGGGCGGCACCAGGTGCTCGGCAAGCTCGCCCTCCAGCGCCAGCAGATCGCTGACCAGGTTCGGGATGCCCTTGGTGAGCGCGGGGAAGGGACCGGGCGCGGCGCGCAGGACGCGCGCCGCCAGCTGGTAGCGCGTCGCGTCGGCGAGGAGCCGGGCGGTCGGCTCCAGCCCGATGCGCAGTCCGTGCTCCTTGAGCAGTTGTCCGGCGAAGGCGTGGTACGTCGAGATCTGCGGCTCGCCCGCCGCGTGGTCGGGGTCCGCCGGGTCCGGATCGCCGACGCCGGCCCGGACGAGCGCCTCGCGCACGCGCTCCGACAGCTCGCCGGCGGCCTTGTTGGTGAACGTCAGCCCCAGCACCTGCTCGGGCGCGACCTGCCCGGTGCCGACCAGCCACACCACGCGCGCCGCCATGACGGTCGTCTTCCCGGACCCGGCCCCGGCCACGATCACCTGCGGGGCGAGCGGCGCGGTGATGCACGCCAGCTGCTCCGGGGTGAACGGGATGCCCAGCAGCTCCTTCAGCTGCTCGGGACCGGTGATGCGGGAGGACACGAAGGGGAGGTTATCGGGCGCCACCGACAGCGGACCCGCCGCCCGGTCCGCGGGCTGTCACCCGTTCGGGGGCATTGCTCCCTACCGATGTAGAACATCACGTTCTACGCTGGGAGCATGGAGCGCATCCCGGTACGCGAGCTGAACCAGAACACCAGCGCCGTGCTCGCGCGTGTGCAGCACGGCGAGACCTTGGAGGTGACCGTGAGCGGAACCCCCGTCGCCCGTCTCGTGCCCGTCTCGGGCAGCCAGTCCGTGCTGGACCGCATGGTCGCCGAGGGACGCGCCACCCCACCCGTGCCCTCCGGCCCGGTCCCCCTGCCGCCCGTGCTCGGCGACCCGGAGACCGACACGGCGGCAGCACTCGTCGCGCTGCGGGACGAGGAGCGCTGGTGATCTACCTCGACTCGGCGGCGATCGTGAAGATGGTCCGCCGGGAACTCGGCACACGGGAGTTGGTCGCCTGGCTGAACGACCGCCCCGACGAGCCCTTGGTGTCCTCCTCCCTCGTCGAGGTGGAGGTGCCGCGTGCCTTGCGCCGATCGGCCCCGCAGGCACTCGCCGGGGTCCCCGGGGTGATCGCCCGGCTCTACCGGTTCGAGATCGACGCGACCGTCCGTGCCACGGCTTCCGCGTACGGCGATCCTCTGCTCCGCTCGCTCGACTCGATCCATCTGGCGACGGCACAACTGCTCGCCGATCAGGTGGGCGCGGATCCCCTCGTGTTCGTCACCTACGACCGGCGACTGCTGAAGGCCGCCCAGGACCTCGGGCTGACGGCCGAGGCCCCCGGCGGGTGAGGCTCCCGCCTCCTCACTCCACCACGTGCCGCCCCTCCGCGCGGCCGCTGCAGGCGGCGCGGAAGGCGCAGTTCTCGCAGTGCTGGCCGGTGGAGGGGGTGAACCGCTCGTCGAGGACGCGGGCGGCGGCGTCGGCGAGCAGGGAGTCGGCCCAGTCGCCGCTCAGCGCCTCCTGGTGCTGGACGGTGGGCTGGGCGTCGCCGCCGTCGCGGCGGGCGGCCCCGATGCGCAGCTGGACGAGTTCCGCGCCGCCGGGGGCGGGCCGGGTGCCGTGGAAGAGCTCGTCGACGGCGCCCTCGCGGACGGCCAGCTGGTAGACGGCGAGCTGCGGGTGGCCCTCGACCTCGGCGGCGGTGGGCTTGGCCTTGCCGGTCTTGAAGTCGACGACGTAGGCGTTGCCGTCCTCGTCGGTCTCGACGCGGTCCATACTGCCGCGGATGCGGACGGCCACGTCCCCCGTCTCCAAGGTGACGTCGAAGCCGTGCTCGGAGGCGACGGCCTGCCGGCCGCGCTCCATGACGTGCCAACGCAGGAAGCGCTCCAGGGCGGCCCGGGCGTTCTCCTTCTCCTGCTGGGACTTCCAGGGCGCGTCGAAGGCCAGCGCGTTCCACACCGAGTCCAGGCGCTCCATGAGCACGTCCAGGTCGGCCGGGGTGCTGCCGGAGGCGACCTCGTCGGCGAGGACGTGCAGGACGTTGCCGAAGCCCTGGGCCGCCGTGGAGGGCGGCTCGGCCTTCACCTCGCGGCCGAGGAACCACTGCAGGGCGCAGGTGTTGGCCAGCTGGTCGAGCGCGCTGCCGGAGAGGGTGACCGGCTCGTCGCGGTCCCGCAGCGGCACCCCGGAGCGGGTCTGCTCGTACAGGCCCCACCAGCGTTCGGGGTGGGCGGCGGGCACCAGCGGCTGGCCCGCGTCCTCCAGGCCCGCGAGGCGCGCCAGGCGGCGGGCGGCGGCCTCGCGCAGGGCAGGGGAGGCGGCCGGGTCGACGGTCGTGGCGCGCAGCTCGGCGACGAGGGCCGCCACGGACAGCGGGCGGCGCGCCCGGTGGGTGACGTCGACGGGCTCGACGCCGAGTTCGGTGAGGAAGCGGGAGGGCTGGTCTCCGTCGTCGGCGGCGGCCTTCACGGCGGTCACGACGAGCCGCTCGCGGGCCCGGGTGGCCGCGACGTAGAACAGCCGGCGCTCCTCGGCGAGCAGCGCGCCCGGGGTGAGCGGCTCCGCGAGGCCGTCACGGCCGATGCGGTCGGCCTCCAGCAGCGAGCCGCGGCGCCGCAGGTCGGGCCAGAGCCCCTCCTGGACGCCCGCGACGACGACGAGCCCCCACTCCAGGCCCTTGGAGCGGTGCGCGGTCATCAGGCGTACGGCGTCGGGCCGGACGGCACGGCGGGTCAGCACGTCGGCGGCGATGTCCTGGGCGGACAGCTCCTCCAGGAAGTTGAGCGCGCCGCGGCCGCCGGTGCGCTCCTCGGCGCGGGCGGCGGTGTCGAAGAGCACGCACACCGCGTCCAGGTCGCGGTCGGCGTTGCGGCCGGCCGCGCCGCCCCGTGCCGCGGCGCGCTCCAGGCGGCCCGGCCAGGGGGTGCCGTCCCACAGCTCCCACAGCGCCTCCTCGGCGGTGCCGCCGCCGGCCAGCAGCTCGCGTCCCTTGCGCAGCCTCCCGCCGAGCCGCTGGGCGCCCCGCGCGTACGAGGGGTCGTGCGCCACCAGGCGCTCGGGCTCCGCCAGCGCCTCGGCGATCAGCTCGTCCGACGGCCGCGGTACGGCCACCCCGGCGGCCCGCTCCTCCTCGCGCAGGGCGCGGCCCAGGCGGCGCAGGTCGGCGGCGTCCATGCCGCCGAGCGGGGAGCCGAGCAGGGTCAGGGCGTCCTCGACGCCGATGCCCGGTTCCGGGGAGTCGGGCAGCACGGCCTGCGCGCAGACCCGCAGGGCGAGCAGGAGCGGGGCGACGGCGGGCTCGTCGCGCAGCGGGAGGTCGTCGCCGTCGATGTCGACGGGCACCCCGGCGGAGGTCAGGGACCGCCGCAGCACGGGCAGCGAGCGGGACCCGGCGCGGACCAGGACGGCCATGTCGGACCAGGGGACGCCGTCCTCCAGGTGGGCGCGGCGCAGCACGTCGGCGATGCCGTCGAGTTCGGCGCCGGGCGTCGGGTAGGTGCGGACGGCGACCGAGCCCCCCTCGCGGACCGGCGTGAGCTCGCGGTGGGCGCGCACCGCCGCGGCCGGGAGCCGGGTCAGCGGCATCCGGCGGGTGAGCAGCCGGGTGGCGGCCAGCAGACCGGCGCCGGAGCGGCGGGAGGTGGTCAGGACCCGGACGCCGGCCGGGCGGCCGTCGGCGTGCCGGAAGGCCTCGGGGAAGCCGAGGATGCCGTTCACGTCGGCGCCGCGGAAGGCGTAGATGGACTGGTCGGGGTCGCCGAACGCCACCAGGTGGCGGCCGCCGCCGGCGAGCGCCTGCAGCAGCCGCACCTGCGCCGGGTCGGTGTCCTGGTACTCGTCGACGTACACGGCCTCGTAGGCCCCGGCGAGGTGGCGGGCCACGTCGGGGCGCCCGGCCAGCAACACCGCGCGGTGCACCAGTTCGGCGTAGTCGATGACGCCCTGCAGGTCGAGGACGTCCAGGTACTCGGCGAGGAAACCGGCCGCCGCCGACCAGTCGGGGCGGCCCGTGCGGCCGGCGAACACGGCCAGGGCGCGCGGGCCGAGGCCCAGCTCGCGGGTGCGGGCCAGCACGGCCCGCACCTCGTCGGCGAAGCCGCGGGTCGTCAGGGCCGCGCGCAGCTCGTCCGGCCAGCGGACCCGGGTCCGCCCCCGGCGCTCCAGTCCGGCCTCGCCCGCCAGGAGCTCGCGCACCGCCAGGTCCTGCTCGGGGCCGGACAGCAGCCGCAGCGGGTCGGCGAACAGCTCGGGGTCCTGGTGGGCGCGGACCAGGGCGTAGCAGAAGGAGTGGAAGGTGGTGGCCTGCGGTGCGACCGCGCCGCCCATCCGGGCGGCCATGCGGTCCCGCAGTTCGCCCGCGGCCTTGCGCCCGAAGGTGAGGACGAGGATCCGTTCCGGGTCGGTGCCGCGCCGCACGCGTTCGGCGACGGCCTCGACCAGGGTGGTGGTCTTCCCCGTGCCCGGCCCGGCCAGGACGAGCAGCGGACCGCCGGGGTGCTCAACCACGGCGCGCTGCGCGGCGTCCAGTTCAGGGGGCGTCACCGGATCCGGAGCGGTCCGTAGCAGGCGGTAGCCGCCGGAAGGCCCGACCGTCCCCCCGGAGCGCCGTGCGGCGGCGTCCGTCTGGCGTGTGGAGGAGGAGGTCACGTGGTTCGCCGGTTCCGTGTGCGTGCGGGTGCGGATGCGGGGGCCTGGGCTCCCGGTGGCCGGGGGAGGCCGGGTGCCGACGGTACGCCACCGGTCACCGGGGGCGCCGCGCGTCCCGTCCTTCCGGTACGGATGCGGGAGCGGCCGGGCGCGGGGGGCCGTACTCCTTCCGGACGGTGGATCGCATCAACCGGTCCCCGATGGCGGAAGCTGGATGGTGTGAGCGTCCGGTCGTCAGTCGTCCCCGCCGGGGGCGGGCACGGGGTCCGTGCCGTCCCAGCGGGCCACGCGCATGTCCAGACGGGGTATGTGGCCCTTCGCGGCGCGCGGGGCCGGGCGCAGCGGGGTGCCCTCCGCGCGGTAGTGCTCCAGGGCGCGCAGCTCGTGACCCGGCAGCAGCCCGCCGTCCGCGCGCACCACGCGCCACCACGGCACGGCCCCGCCGTACAGCGCCATGACGTGGCCCACCTGCCGGGGGCCGCCCTCCCCCAGCCACTCGGCGACGTCGCCGTACGTCATGACCCGTCCGGGCGGGATCCGCTCGGCGACGTCCAGCACACGCTCCGCGTACGCGGGCAGCTCCGGGACGTCGCCCGGACCGTCGTCCGGGTCGTGCGCGGTGTCCTTGCTCATCCGTCACATGGTGCCCCACGGCACCGACAGTCGTGGGCGGCGGGAGCGCGCGCGGGGGCGCCCGGAACGGCGAATTGCCCCCTCCTGCGCCCATGCGCGGGCCGCTCGTGCCACCATCATCCGGGCGGTGACTGGTGATACGAGATCAAAAAGAGACAGCCGGAGAGCACGACGCGAGCGGGAACGGAGCCGCTCGCGCGGTCCCCGCTGCCTCCGAGGGCCCCGGGGACGGCGCCCCGGCCGAGGGTTCCACCGCCGTGCCGCAGGCCCCGCGTGCGCCCGGTGACACGGACGAGGGGGCCGGGGTCCCGCCGTCCACGGGTGCGGCGCCGGCCTCCGGCGACGACGCCGTGACCGCGGCGGAGGACGGGGCCGGCCGCGAGGAGCGGGCCGCCGCGCACCCCGGGCCTGACGAGGAACCGCAGGCCCGCGGCGCGTCCGGTGCGGACCCCGGCGGTGACGGCCCGGCCGCTCCGGCGCAGGAGACCCCGGCCGGGGAGCCGGAAGGGGACGCCGCGGACGACGCGGACGCGGCACGACCGCCGGGCGAACCCGGCACGGACGACGCGGACGACGGCGCACGGACCACCGGCACCTCCCCGCACACCGACCCGGTGGCGCGCGACGAACCGCTGCTGCCCGCGCGCGTGCACCGGCCCGTCGACCTCATGCGCTTCCTCTTCGGGCTGCTCGGCATCGCGATCGTGCTGATGATCGCGGGCTTCGCGCACGCGACGACCTCCGGCGTGGAGCAGGACATCGCCGAGGGCGCGACGCACGCACCCGAGCCGCTGATCACCATCGCCGGGCTGCTGGCGACCGTGGCGGTGCTGATCGTGCCCGTGGCCTTCGCCGTGGAACGGCTGATCAAACGGGACGGACTGCGCATCGCGGACGGTGTGCTGGCCGCGGTCCTGGCGCACGGGGTGTCGCTCGCGACCGACCTGTGGGTGTCGGACGCGGCGCCCGTGGCGATCCGGGACGCGCTGACCCGCGACGCGCCCGGCGGCGGCATCACCGACCCCGTCCACGGCTACCTGGCGCCGGTCATCGCCTACATGACGGCCGTCGGCATGGCCCGGCGCCCCCGCTGGCGGGTGGCGCTGTGGTTCGTGCTGGTCGTGGACTCCTTCGCGGTACTGGTCGGCGGCTACACCACACCGTTCTCGATCGTCGTGACGGTGCTCATCGGCTGGACCGTCGCCTACGGCACGCTCTACGGGGTCGGCTCGCCCAACGTCCGCCCGACCGGCCAGAACCTGCTCGCGGGCCTGCGCCGGGTGGGTTTCGCCCCGCTGACGGCGGTCCGCGCGGAGGACGAGTTCCCCGACGCGCCCGACTCCGACCGGGGCCGACGCTACCTGGTGACGCTCGAGGACGGCCCGCTGCTCGACGTCACCGTGGTGGACCGCGAGCAGCAGGCGCACGGCTTCTTCTACCGGATGTGGCGCCGGCTCCAGCTGCGCGGGATCACCCAGCGGCGCAGCCTGCAGTCGCTGCGCCAGGCGCTGGAGCAGGAGGCGTTGCTCGCCTACGCGGCCATCGCCGCCGGTGCCAACGCCCCCCGGCTGATCGCCACCTCGGAGCTGGGTCCGGACGCCGTGATGCTGGTCTACGAGCACATGAGCGGGCGCTCGCTGGACGCGCTGTCGGACGAGGAGATCACCGACGAGGTGCTGCACGGCGCCTGGGAGCAGGTGCGGGCGCTGCAGTCGCGGCGGATCGCGCACCGCCGGCTGGTCGGCGAGGCCCTGAAGATGGATCGCTGCGGAGGCGTCTTCCTGACCGACCTGCGCGGCGGGGAGATCGCCGCGGGCGACATCGTGCTGCGCATGGACGTGGCGCAACTGCTCACCACCCTGGCGCTGCGCGTCGGCCCGGAGCGGTCGGTGGCCTCGGCCGTCGCCGTGCTGGGCCCGGACGCCGTCGCCGACTCGCTGCCCCTGTTGCAGCCCATCGCCCTGAGCCGTACCACCCGGGCCACGCTCAAGCAGCTCGCCAGGGAGCGGGCGCAGCGCGAGCGCGACGCCGTGCTGGCCGCGTCCCGGGCCCGGCGGGCGGACGGGGAGGCCGACGGAAGCGGCACCAAGGAGACGGGCAAGGAGACCAAGGCGGAGCGGCGCGCCGAGAAGAAGGCGATGGAGGACGCGCTGGACGGGGCCCGCGAGGAGGACCTGCTCACCCGGATCCGTCACCAGGTGCTGCTCATCCGGCCGCAGGCACCGGTGGAGCCGGTACGGCTGGAACGGGTGCGGCCGCGCACGCTGATCAGCATCATCGCGGGCGCCTTCGCCGCGTACTTCCTGCTCTCCCAGATCAGCAGCATCGACCCGGCGACACTGCTCGGCGAGGCGAACTGGATCTGGGTCATCGTGGCCGTGCTGGCCTCCGCGCTCAGCTACGTGGCGGCGGCGATGGCGCTGTCCGGCTTCGTGCCGGAGAAGCTGTCCTTCCTGCGCACCACGCTGGCGCAGATCGCCGGCTCCTTCGTGAAGCTGGTCGCCCCCGCCGCCATCGGCGGCGTGGCGCTGAACACGCGCTACCTGCAGAAGTCCGGCGTGCGCCCGGGCCTCGCGGTGGCGAGCGTGGGGGCCTCGCAGCTGGTCGGCCTCGGTTCGCACATCAGCCTGCTGCTCGTGTTCGGCTACATCACCGGCACCGAGAAGACGCCCTCGCTGTCGCCGTCCCGCACGGTGATGGCGGGTCTGCTGACGGCCGGCGTGCTGTTCCTGGTGGTCACCGCCGTCCCGCCGTTGCGGCGCTTCGTCTCCACGCGAGTGCGGGCGCTGTTCGCCGGGGTGGTGCCGCGCATGCTGGACGTGCTGCAGCAGCCGATGAAGCTCACCACGGGCATCGGCGGCACCCTGCTGCTGACCCTCGCCTTCGTGCTGTGCCTGGACGCCAGCATCCGCACCTTCCACGGCGAGGTGAACTTCGCGGCGATCGCGGTGGTCTTCCTGGCGGGCAACGCCCTGGGCTCCGCGGCCCCGACGCCGGGCGGCCTGGGCGCGGTCGAGGGCGCGCTGATCGCCGGTCTGACCACCATCGGCCACCTGGACTCGGCGACGGCCACCTCCGCGGTGCTGCTCTTCCGGGTGCTGACCTTCTGGCTGCCGGTGCTGCCCGGCTGGCTGGCGTTCACCACGCTCACCAGGCGGCAGGCGCTGTGACGAGGGCCCACTGACAGGAGATGTCAGTGGGCCGCCCCTACGGTCCCCGGTCATGGACACCACGCACGTCGTCGAGCTACGGCAGTACACGCTGCGCCCCGGCGCCCGGGACACCCTGGTCGAGCTGTTCGAGCGCGAGTTCGTCACCGGCCAGGAGGCCGCCGGGATCCGGGTCGGCGGCCGCTTCACCGACCTGGACGACCCGGACCGCTTCGTGTGGATGCGCGCCTTCCCCGGCATGCCCGCGCGGCTCCGCTCGCTGCACGCCTTCTACGGGGGCCCTCTGTGGCGGGCGCACCGGGACGCCGCCAACGCCACCATGACCGACTCGGACGACGTCCTGCTGCTGCGCGGCCCCGGCCACCGGGTGCCGCCGGACGCGGGGCAGGTCGTCGTGACCATCTGTCATCCCGCCCACCCGGAGGCCTTCGCCGGGGCGCTCGCGGGGCCCGGCGGGCTGCCGCCGGACGCCGCGGTGCACCGCAGCGAGCACGCCCTGAACGACTTCCCGGCGCTGCCGGTCCGCACCGGCGAGGACGTCGTCCTGTGGTTCACCGCCTTCCCCGACGCCCGGCCGCGGCCCGGACTGCCCGTCCTGCCCGCCGGGGTGGCCGATCACCCGCTGCTGCGGCCCGTGCAGCGGCTGCGGCTGGCGCCGGTACGCGTCCCGGCGCCCGGACCCGGCGGGGCTCAGCGCAGGACGTCGCCGAGGTCGTAGCCGACCGGCTCCTCCAACTGCGCGTAGCTGCACCCGGCGGGGTCGCGGTCGGGGCGCCAGCGGCGGAACTGGGCGGTGTGCCGGAAGCGGTCGCCCTGCATGTGGTCGTAGGCGACCTCCAGGACGCGTTCGGGTCGCAGGGGGATCCAGGAGAGGTCCTTGCCCGCGCTCCAGCGGCTCTGGGCCCCCGGCATGCGGCCGCCCGGCGCGGCCTCCGCCCAGTCCGCCCAGGGGTGGCCCTCGGCGGAGTCCATGCGCAGCGGCTCCAGCTCGCCGACCAGTTCCTCGCGGCGGCGCATCGGGAAGGACGCGCAGACGCCGACGTGCTGGAGACGGCCGGCGGCGTCGTGCAGGCCGAGCAGCAGGGAGCCGACCACGGGACCGGACTTGTGCCAGCGGAAGCCGGCGAGCACGCAGTCGGCGGTGCGTTCGTGCTTCACCTTGAACATGGTGCGTTCGTCGGGCCGGTAGCCGAGGTCCGGAGGCTTGGCGACGACGCCGTCCAGGCCCGCGCCCTCGTACTGCTCGAACCACCGCCGCGCCAGCTCGATGTCGGTGGTGGCGGGGGCGACGTGGACCGGCGCCCCCGCGGGGCCGAGCGCGTCGACCAGCGCCTGGCGGCGCCAGGTCTGCGGGTCGGCCATCAAGGAGCGGTCGCCGAGGGCCAGCAGGTCGAAGGCGACGAGGGAGGCGGGGGTGCGTTCGGCGAGCTGCCGCACCCGGGAGTCGGCGGGGTGGATGCGCTCCAGCAGCGCGTCGAAGTCCAGCCGTCCCTCGCGGGCGATGACGATCTCCCCGTCGACGACGGCGCGCGGCGGCAGTTCGGCGCGGACCGCCTCGACGACCTCCGGGAAGTAGCGCGTCAGGGGCTTGCCGGTGCGGCTGCCGATCTCCACCTCGGCGCCGTCCCGGAAGACGATGGCGCGGAACCCGTCCCACTTGCCCTCGTACAGCATGCCGGGCGGGATCGCGGCGGCGGACTTGGCGAGCATCGGCTTCACGGGCGGCATCACCGGCAGGTCCATGCGGCGATTCTCCGCCCGACAGGCGCCGCCCGCCCGTCGGGCCTACCGTGTCGGGGACGGAAGAGGCGGTGCCGGGAGAGGCGGTGACGGCATGGCGGAGGCGGTCGAGCTGACCGTCGGCGAGCGGACGGTCCGGATCTCGAACCCGGGGAAGGTGTACTTCCCGGAACCGGGCTTCACCAAGCTGGACGTGGCCCGCTACTACCTGGCGGTCGGCGACGGCGTCCTGCGGGCCCTGCGCGACCGGCCGACGACCATGGAGCGTTACCCGGACGGCGTCGGGGGCGAGTCGTTCTTCCAGAAGCGCGCGCCGAAGAACACCCCGGACTGGATCCCCACCGGCCGCATCCGCTTCCCCTCCGGCCGGTACGCCGACGAGATCTGCCCGACCGAGACCGCCGCGGTCGTCTGGGGCGCCAACCTCGGCTGCCTCACCTTCCACCCCTGGCCGGTCCGGCGCGGCGACCTCGACCACCCGGACGAGCTGCGCATCGACCTCGACCCGCAGCCGGGCACCGACTTCTCCGACGCGGTGGTCGTCGCCGGCGAACTGCGCGGGCTGCTGGAGGAGCTGGGCCTGCGCGGCTGGCCGAAGACCTCCGGCGGGCGGGGCCTGCACGTCTTCGTCCCCATCGAGCCCGCGTGGACGTTCACGGGGGTACGGCGGGCCGCCATCGCCATCGCCCGCGAGATGGAGCGGCGGATGCCCGGCCAGGTGACCAGCGCCTGGTGGAAGGAGGAGCGCGGCGAGAAGATCTTCGTCGACTACAACCAGACCGCGCGCGACCGCACCATCGCCTCCGCCTACTCCGTACGGCCCAGGCCGCACGCCCCGGTCTCGGCGCCGCTGCGCTGGGAGGAGGTGCCGCAGGTGCACCCGCGAGACTTCGACCTGGTCACGATGCCCGCGCGGTACGCCGAGCTGGGCGACGTCCACGCGGACATGGAGGAGCGGACCTACCGGCTGGACGCCGTGCTGGAACTGGCCGAACGCGACGAACACGACCACGGGCTCGGCGACATGCCGTACCCGCCGGACCACCCCAAGATGCCCGGCGAACCACTGCGCGTCCAGCCGAGCAGGGCCCGCCGCAAGCCGCCTGACGGGGGCGCCGGAACCGGCGGGGACTGACGGCGCGGCAGACCCGTGTGCCTGGGCGCCCGGCGCGGCGCTGGGCTCCGCACGACGCACGGCAGGTCGCACACCTCGGGGCGGCGGCGCAGGAGACGGGCGGTGCGGCCAACGCACGGCGCGGCACCCCCTACGACCCCGCGCACCGCACGAAACGGGCCGCGGTACGGCGCGAATCGGCGCCTGCCCCGCGGCGCGACCCCTTCCCAGCGGGGCCGCACTGACGCATCATCAGGCGCATGCCCGCGCCTCGACCCGTGCCCCTGGACGAGTACCCGGTCCATCAGATCGCCCGTTCCATGCGCCACGTCGCGACCGGTGACCGCAACGCCTACGACCGTTCGATCTTCCACTTCTTCGACCACGAGGGCCGGGCCCTGCTCATCACGGGCCTCGGCGTCCACCCCAACCTCGGCGTCACCGACGCCTACGCGACCCTGACCCGCGGCACCGGCATGCTCGCGGTGCGCGCCTCCGACGCGCTCGGCGAGGACCGGATGCGGCAGCAGGTCGGGCCGTTGCGCGTCGACGTCCTGGAACCGCTCCGCAGGCTCCGGCTGACCTGCGACGACGAGTTCCTCTCCTACGACCTGGAATGGGAGGCCGCCTTCCCGGCCGTCGAGGAGCCGCACCACGCCCAGTACCGGGGCGGCCGGCTCTTCCTGGAGGCCAGCCGCTTCGTGCAGGCCGGCACCTGCCACGGCGTGGTCCGCACCGGCGACGGCGAGGAGATCCGCGTGGAACGCGGTCGCTGGACGGCCACGCGGGACCGCAGCTGGGGCGTGCGCCCGGTGCCCGGCGAGGCTCCGGGGCGGGCCGAGGAGGAGCACCGCCCGCGGGGTTTCCACTGGCTGTGGATACCGATCCGGTTCGACGACCGCTTCGTCATGGTGATCGCCCAGGAGGACGCCGAGGGCTACCGCTCCCTGGACGAGGCCCTGCAGATCACCGAGCACGGACCGGACCGGCAACTGGGCCGCGCCCGGGTCGACATCACCTACCGGGAGGGCACCCGCACACCGGTCTCGGCCGTCGTCCACCTGGACGGCGGGAAGATCGGGGCCGAGGTGCTGGTCTCCAGCCCGCTCGCGGTCGGCGCGGGTTACCCGCCCGCCCGCGACTGGCAGCACGGCGAGTGGAAGGGCCGCGGCTGGCTCGACCGCCGTGCGTATGACCTGACGGATCCGGCGGTGACCGCACCCGCCGCGTACGGAGTCACCGACCACGCCGCGCGTTTCGCCTGGGACGGCCGGGTCGGCTACGGCATCTTTGAGCACGGCAGCTTCGGCCGCCACACCCCCAGCGGCTTCACCGGTCAGGAGGCCATGTGACAACGGTGCGCACCACCACCCGCGACCCCCGGCTGCTGCGCAGCCGCCTCGACGAGTGGCTGGCCGCGAAGCACCCCGGCGCCCACAGCCGCGGCGTGCACCTCCCCGCCGCCAACGGCCTGTCCAACGAGACCGTCCTGTTCGACCTGGCCGTCCCCCACCCGGCGGGCACCGCGCGGCAGCGCATCCGCCCCTGCGTGCTGCGGCTGGCCGGCGACCCCGACGCGTACGCCGTCTTCCCGACGTACGACATGGCCGAGCAGTACCGCGTCATCCGCACGGTCGCCGCCCGCACCCGCGTCCCCGTGCCCGAACTGCTGTGGCTGGAACCCGACCCGGGGCCGCTCGGCGCGCCGTTCTTCGTCATGGAGCGCGTCCCCGGGCGCGTCCCGCCGGACGTCATGCCCTACACCTACGGCGGCAACTGGCTCTTCGACGCCTCCGAGGAGGACCGGGCACGGCTGGAGCGTTCGACGGTGCGGGTGCTCGCCGAACTCCACACCGTCCCCGGCGAGGGGACCCTGCGCGCGCACGTCGACGCCCAACGCGCCTACTACGAATGGGTCGTCGACGGGCGGACCCGTTCCCCCCTCGTCGAGCGGGCCTTCGCCTGGCTGGAGAAGCACTGGCCCACCGACCCCGGCCCGTCGGTGCTCAGCTGGGGGGACGCCAGGATCGGCAACATCGTCTACGACGCGGACTTCTCCCCGGTCGCCGTCCTCGACTGGGAGATGGCCTCCTCCGGCCCCCGCGAACTCGACCTCGCCTGGCTGGTGTACCTGCACCGCTTCTTCCAGGACCTCACGGTCACCGCCGGCTTCCCCGGCATGCCGGACTTCCTCGACCGCGACCGCATCGCCGCGACCTACGCGGAACTCACCGGGCACACCCCGCGCGACCTGGACTTCCACCTCCTGTACGCCGCGCTGCGGCACGCGGTCGTGATGCTGCGGATCGGCCACCGCCAGATCCACTTCGGGGAGCGCGAGACGCCGGCCGACACCGACGCGCTGATCCTGCACCGGGACACGCTGGAGGCGATGGTGGAGGGCCGCCACCGCTGACCCCGGCGACAGGCGAGGACCTCACGTTTCCGTGACCGCGGGGTCGTCCGGGGCGCCCACGGCGGCGCCCCGGGCGGCCCCGCGGCCCGTCGGGGCCCCCGCGGCCCGTCGCGGCTCCGCCCGGCGGGGCGGACGCTCCCCCCACGACCTGCGGCCGGACGCCATCCGTGCCACCCTGACGGGGGAACGGGATGATGTTATTCACCCGTTTGTCATGTCGTGCACCGCCGTGTCCTGGTACGGGCTGCGAACCTCGGTCGGGAGGGGACCGTGCCGTCGTGAGGAGTACGCATGCACCAACACCTCGCCCGTGGCGTCACGGCCGCCCTCCTGCTGGGAACCTCCGCGTTCGTCACCATGCCGGCCCACGCCGCGCCCGCGGACCCCTCGTCCCCCACGGTCTTCGCCCACCGGGGCGCCTCCACCGAGGCCCCCGAGAACACCCTGTCGGCCGTGCGCCGGGCCCACGAGCAGCACATCGCGTGGATCGAGAACGACGTCCAGCGCACCAAGGACGGGGCCCTGGTCGTGATCCACGACGCGACGCTGAACCGCACCACCGACGTCGAGCAGGTCTTCCCCGACCGCGCCCCCTGGCGCGTCGCCGACTTCACGCTCGCCGAGATCCGCCGGCTCGACGCCGGCAGCTGGTTCGCGCCCCGCTTCCGCGGCGAGCGGGTCCCCACCCTCCAGGAGTACCTGCAGCTCCTCGACCGGAACCAGCAGGGGCTGCTGCTGGAGCTCAAGCAGCCCGAGCTCTACCCCGGCATCGAGCAGCAGACCGTCGACGCCCTCCAGAAGGCCGGCTGGCTCGACCAGGCGCACCTCGCCGGCCGGCTGGTCGTCCAGAGCTTCAGCGCCGACGCCCTGCGCCGTACCCACGAACTGCGCCCGGCCGTCGTGACCGGGTTCCTGGGCAGCCCGCCCGTCTCCCGCCTGAAGGAGTACGCGGCCTTCGCCGACCAGATCAACCCGGACGAGAAGGACGTCACGTACGCCTACGTGCAGGCCGTGCACAGCGTCGACGGCCCCGACGGCAAGCCGCTGCGCGTGAACGCGTGGACGGTCGACGACCTCACCACCGCCGTCCGCATGGCGGCCCTGGGGGCCGACGGCATCATCACCAACCGCCCGGACGTCATCCGCAACGGCGTGCAGTGACCCGGACGGGAGGCCGCACGGCCCGTTGAACCACCCGGCCCACGGCGACCCAGTCGCCGTGGGTGGCACCGGGCCGCCGACGCCGGAGGAAGGGCCCAACGATCCCCGTGGATGCGAGCCGTCCCGTCAGCACCGCGCGCGAAGGCCACGGCCGGCCCGAGGTGCCGGGCCTCGAAGGGCTCCGCGGCCTGGCCGCCCTGTACGTGGTGCTCTTCCACTGCTGGCTCTACACGTTCCCCGGGTATCCCGACAGTTCGGCCCCTTGGTGGCTGGACGGGCTCATGTACGGGCGCCTCGCCGTCGTCTTCTTCCTGGTGCTGTCCGGGTTCTCGCTGGCCGTCGCCCCGGCGCGGGACGGCTGGCGGCTGGGCGGTGCCGCCCGTTTCCTGCGCCGCCGGGCCTGGCGCATCCTGCCCCCGTACTGGGCGGCGCTCGCGGCGAGCCTGGTCGTCGCCCGGTACGTCGTGCCGGCCTCGCACTTCGGGCCGCCCACCGGCGCGACGGTCGTGGTGTACGGCCTCCTCGGTCAGGACGTGCTGAACGCGCCGACGCCGAACGGCACGTTCTGGTCGATCGCCGTGGAGGCGGAGCTCTACCTGCTCTTCCCGCTGCTGCTGCTCGTGCGGCGGCGGCTGGGCGCCGCGGTGCTGGTCGCGGGGGTGACGCTGCCGGTCGTGGTGTACGGCCTGATGGCGCCGGGCGCGTCCCCGGTGGAGGGAACCAACTGGCTCACCCCGCACCTGGCCCCGGTGTTCGTCGCCGGGCTGGTGGGCGCGGGGATCGTCGTCGCCTCGGCGCGCGTCCGGCGTCTGCCGTGGCACTGGTTCGCCGTGGCGTCCGCCGTGCCCGTCGCGGCGCTCGCCGCCGTCAAGGGCCGGGTCTGGACGGTGGACCACTACTTCTGGGTGGACCTCGCCGTCGTCCCCGCCATGACGATGCTGATCGCCGCGGTCGCCACGGGCCGGCCGGCCTTCCTGCTCCGGCTGCTGACCGCACGTCCCGTCCAGGGCCTGGGGAACGTGTCGTACAGCCTCTACCTGGTCCACCTGCCGGTCGTCATGGCCGTCATCCGGCGCGTGGCGCCACGGTTCGTCGCCCCGGGACTGCCCACGTTCTGGTTCACGCTCCTGGTGGCGTTGCCCGTCTCGCTGCCGGCGGCGTGGCTGTTCGCCCGGGTCTTCGAGCTGCCCTTCAAACGGCACCGCTCCTGGAAGTCCCTGCCGGTGCTGCGCCGTTCCGTCGCCGCGGCCCCGGCACGCCGCGAACCGGCCGGGGTCACTCCGGCGGGTCCGTGACGTCCGGCCCACTGCGACGGCAGGGGCCTTCGGCAACGGCGGAGGCCCACGGCGTCCGGACCGGCCGGACTCCGTGGGCCTCCGCTCTCGCGTCGGTCAGTAGACCGGCTTCTCCGGCTCGATCGTGTTGACCCAGCCGATGACGCCGCCGCCGACGTGGACCGCGTCGGCGAAGCCCGCGGACTTCAGCACGGCGAGGACCTCGGCGGAGCGGACACCGGTCTTGCAGTGCAGGACGATCTTCTTGTCCTGCGGGAGGTCCTGGAGGGCGTTGCCCATGAGGAACTCGTTCTTGGGGATCAGCCGGGCGCCCGGGATGGAGACGATCTCGTACTCGTTGGGCTCGCGGACGTCGATGATGTCGATGTTCTCGCCGTCGTCGATCCACTCCTTGAGCTGCTTCGGAGTGATCGTCGACCCCATCGCCGCCTCCTGCGCCTCCTCGGAGACGACGCCGCAGAAGGCCTCGTAGTCGATGAGCTCGGTGACGGTCGGGTTCTCGCCGCAGACCGCGCAGTCGGGGTCCTTGCGGACCTTGACCTGGCGGTACTGCATCTCCAGGGCGTCGTAGATCATCAGGCGGCCGACCAGCGGCTCGCCGGTGCCGGTGAGGACCTTGATCGCCTCGGTGACCTGGATGGAGCCGATGGACGCGCACAGCACGCCCAGGACACCGCCCTCGGCGCAGGAGGGCACCATGCCCGGCGGCGGGGGCTCGGGGTAGAGGCAGCGGTAGCAGGGACCGTGCTCGGACCAGAAGACCGACGCCTGGCCGTCGAAGCGGTAGATGGAGCCCCAGACGTACGGCTTGTTCAGCAGCACGCACGCGTCGTTGACCAGGTAGCGGGTCGCGAAGTTGTCCGTGCCGTCGACGATCAGGTCGTACTGGCTGAAGATCTCCATCACGTTGTCGGCCTCGAGCCGCTCCTCGTGAAGGACCACGTTGACGTACGGGTTGATGCCCTTGACGCTGTCGCGGGCGGACTCCGCCTTGGAGCGGCCGATGTCCGCCTGGCTGTGGATGATCTGGCGCTGCAGGTTGGACTCGTCGACCTCGTCGAACTCCACGATGCCGAGCGTGCCCACACCGGCGGCGGCCAGGTACATCAGGGCGGGCGAGCCGAGACCGCCGGCGCCCACGCAGAGCACCTTCGCGTTCTTCAGCCGCTTCTGCCCGTCCATCCCCACATCGGGGATGATCAGGTGGCGGGAGTACCTGCGGACCTCGTCGACGGTGAGCTCGGCGGCCGGCTCGACCAGGGGTGGCAGCGACACGGGGACTCCGTTTGTCGATCGATCACTACGGGTGGTTCTCCCCGTAACACTGCCACGCCCTTCTTCATTCCAAGACCGCCGTCCCGAGGACCGAGACGATTCCTGGTCACATGCTGGGCGGCGGCTGACGGCGCAGCATCCGCGAGGCCTCGTCCCAGTAGGCCGGCAGGCCGTCCCATGCCGCGTGGTCGGTGCGGTCGGTGAAGTAGACCGTCGACGCACCCTGCCAGCGGGCGATCCGCATGGCGTTCTCCAGGTGCGGTGCGGGGACGCCGTGCACCAGGTGGCAGAAGCGCTCCGGCGGATGGGCGGCCGTCCACTCCGGGGCCTCCGACCAGCGGTACTGCCCCCAGGGCCCGGCGAAGGTCACCAGCTGGTCGGCGGCCTGGGCGTACCCCTCGTACGGGTGGCAGCCGTGGCCCAGCACGATGTGCCCGGTGCTGCCGCCCTCCACGCTCAGCAGCGCGCGCAGGGTGGTGATCACCCGCCGGCAGTCCGGCAGCTCCGAACTCGTGGTGGGGGCGCGGTCGAGGTAGAAGCCGTCGACCCGGTACCAGTCGAGGAAGCGGTGCGCGTCGGCGACCAGCTGGCCGAAGGGGCGCGCCCCGTGCCGGGTGTCCAGGTAGCCGAGCACGGGCACGGCCGCGTCGCGGAGCCGGGCGCACGCCTCGGTGTAGAGCGGGTCGACCCGGGCGCCGGGGCCGCGCGCCACGTTGAGCACCACCCAGTGCATCGGGGCGCCGGGGCGGGCCAGTTCGGCCCACTCGCCCGGGGCGACCAGCGGGTGCGCGTACGCGGGGACCCCGAAGCCCAGTCCGTCGCAGCGGTCGACCGGCCTGCGCAGGCCGCTCGGATTCACACGCGGCATGCCGCCTCCATCCAGACGTCGGCGAGGGATTCCTCGAGGGCGATGCGCGGTCGCCAGCCGAGGCGGTCGCGGGCGGTGCGGATGTCGGCCTGCTGCCAGACGCCGCAGCCGTCGGGGTAGTGGGGGTGGGTGTTGCCGTTCGCCGTCAGGTGCGGGTCCTCGACCTCGTGGAGGGCGCCCGCGTACCCCGCGGCGTTGGCCAGCGCCGCGGCGACCTCGCGCAGCGGTACGGCGCGGCCCGTGCCGATGTTGACCAGGCCCTGGGCGGCGGACAGCGAGGCCGCGTGCACGGCGCGGGCCACGTCGCGCACGTCCACGAAGTCCCGCTGCACGCCGAGGCCGGTCAGCTTCAGGTCGCCGTCGCCGGTCTGCATGGCCCGGCGCATCGCCTCCGCGAGCCGTCCGATGGGCGAGGCGGTGGGGGTCCCCGGCCCGACCGGGGTGAAGACCCTCAGCACGACGGCGTCGAGCCCGGAGCCCAGCACCAGTTCCGTCCCGGCGAGCTTGCTGACCCCGTACGGGCCGCCCGGCCGGGGCACGGCGTCCTCGGCCGTCGAGGAACCGGTGGGCGAGGGCCCGTACTCGGCGGCGCAGCCCACCTGGACCAGCCGGGCCGAGGTGGCGCTGCGGCGCATCGCCTCGCACACGGAGGCGACCGCGATCGTGTTGTGCCGGGTCAGGTCGCGGGCCCCGCCGCGCGTGGCGCCCGCGCAGTTGACGACGACCCCGGGATGGACGGCGTCCATGAAGCGGGCCAGGGCGCCGGGGCTGCCGGACGACAGGTCGAAGCGCACGTCGGCGTCGTCGCTGCGGCCGAGCGCGGTCAGCTGCACGGCGGGGTCGGCCAGCAGCCGCTCGGCCACGTGGCGGCCGACGAATCCGTTGGCGCCCAGGAGGAGGACTCTCATCGCGAGCGCCTCCGCTGCGCGTGCCGTGGCCGGGGGTGCGGGTGGGTCATCGTGGGTTGCTCCTTGGCTTCTTCTTCGGAACTGCGGGGTGTGCCGGGCCGGGCCGGCCACCGCCCGCTCATCGCGGCGCCGCCGCGGCCGTGTACGCGGAGGCGCGCGAGAGCGTGGTCAGGGCGTGGGCCGCCAGCGCCAGGGCGGCGGCCGCGCAGGCCAGGGCCGGGACGGCGGCCGGCGGCAGGGGGAACCGGTCCAGCAGGGCGGCGGCGAGGGCCACGGCCTCGGTGGCGCAGGCGAGCCCGGTGCCGATGGCGGCCGGGTCCGGGTGGCCGTGCACCGCGAGCAGCCGCGCGGTGAACAGCAGCAGGGCCAGCGCGGCCGGGCCGGCCAGCGCCCCCGGCGTCAGCGGGGCCCCGGCCACGGCGCGGGCGGCGCACAGCAGCGCGAGCACGCAGCCGAGGAAGAGCGCCAGCGTGCCCGCCAGCAGCGGCCGTACGGAGCCGCCGAACTCCTCCAGGGTGCGGCTGCGCAGCAGATGGCCGCGGGAACGCACGGCGAAGCGGTGGGCGCACCAGGCGGCGGGTGCGAGGGAGAGCGCCAGCGCGGTCAGTTCGGCGGCGTCCGCGGCGGGCAGCACGCCCCCGGCGAGACCGTCGACGGCGCGCGGCCCGTACAGCCCGAAGCCCACCAGCCAGCAGCTCCACATCGCGCCGCCCGGGCCCGTGCCGTACGGCGCCCGCAGCGGTCCGCGGCGCAGGGCGGCCAGGAGCGCGAGCAGCAGCAGCGGCACGGCCACGGCGACCACGGTGAGCGGCGGCAGCACGCGCAGCGCACCGCTCGCGGCGGCGCAGACGGCGCCCGGGGCGAGGGTGAGCAGCAGGGCGGGGCGGCCGGTGGGCCGGCCCGTGGCGGGCGCGGCACCGGCGCGGGGCACCCGGGCGTACAGCTCCTCGGCGAGGGTGAAGACGTCGCGGTGCCGGAAGCCCGCCGCGACGCGGTCGGTGACGCCCTGCGCCTCCAGTCCCGCCACGATCTCCAGCGGGTCGACGGCCTCGGCGCACAGCTCCTGGTGGCGGTGCATCAGGCCGCGGACGGGGTCGGCGGGCCCGCGTCTGCGGGGGCCGGTCCTGCGGGCGCCGGTCTCGCCCTCCTGCACGTGGCTCATGCGCGCTCCCGCCCCTCGGCTCCGGCGTACGCGGGCTCGCGGGCGGCGAGCGCCCAGGCGGGGGCGGCCGTCCAGCGGCCCGGGACACGGGATTCGGCGGGCCTGCCGAAGGGGACGGGGGTGCCGTCCGGATCGATCAGCGGGGCGTGCCGCCCGGGCGTGTGGGCGACCAGGTCGAGGTAGATCTCGCGGAAGGCCGCCAGGTTCCGCTCGACGGTGAAGAGCTCCAGGGCGCGTTCGCGCGCGGCGGCGCCCAGCCGCTGCCGGCGCTCGGGGTCGCGCAGCAGGGCGACGCAGGCCTCGGCGAGCGCCTTCGGGTTGCGCGGCGGCACGACCAGGCCGGTGCCGCCGATGACCTCCCGTACGGCGCCGACGTCCGTCGAGACGGTGGCCCGGCCGCAGAACATGGCCTCGACCAGGGTGACCGGGAATCCCTCGACGACGCTGGAGAGCACGACCACGTCACCGGCCGCGTACGCGTCGGGCAGCGCCGGGGCGCCCGGCGAGCCGAGTTCCTCGAAGGTGACCGGGTTCTCCCCCGCGGTCACGGCGTCGGCCGCCTCGTCCGGGAAGAGCTGCGCCGCCAGGGCGCGGCAGCGCTCCAGGTGCGCGGGGTCGCCCTCGCCGGCGCGGACGACCCGCAGCCGCGCCCCGGGCTCCTCCTTGCGCACCTCCCCGAAGGCGTGCAGCAGCCCGGTCAGGTCCTTGCCGGGGTCGACCCGGCCGACCCACACCAGTGTGGGGTCGCCGTCCTCGGCCTCGGCGGCGGGCTCGGGCAGGGGTCCCTGGTAGCCGGGGTAGACCGTGCGGACCCGGTCCCGCTCGGCGCCGCAATGCTCCTGCCAGCGACGCGCGTGGGCGTTGCCGGGGGTGACCAGGGCGGCCCCGCGGTACGCCTCGCCCGCCAGGTGGCGGTGGAAGGCGGCGAGCAGGGCGCGTACGGGGGCGGGCAGGCCCGCGGCGCGGTGCAGCAGCAGGGTCTCGCGCAGCCGCACGCCGTACTCGGTCACCAGCAGCGGTGTGCCGAAGAACCGTTTGGCCAGCAGCGCGGGCAGCAGGGCGGTGCCTCCCGTCACGGCGTGGCAGATGTCGGCGGTGGCGAGGGCGTCGCCGAACTCGTCGTACCAGGGGGCGGAGAGCGGCCGCAGCACGCGCTCCAGCTGGTCGGCGGCGAGCAGCAGGTCGCCCACCCCGGCGTCCGCGACGAGGGGCCGCGCGCCGGGCGCCCGGCAGACCTCCTCCAGCACGCGCACCGCGTGCTCGGAGCGGAGCAGCACCGGCAACCCGCCGTCCTCGCGGGCGAGTTCGGCGAGGGTGTAGAGCGCGGAGGCGAAACGGTCCGCCACGCCGTTGGCGCCGGCGTCGCCCGCCAGCACCCCGACGAGGTCGCGGTACTGCTCCAGCGCCTGCGCCCGCCGGCGGCGCGCCTTTCCCGAGACGGCCCCCGGACCCGGCGCGGGCCCCCACAGCGGCAGCGCGCGCACGCCGGTCACCTGGGGTGGCAGCGCCACCAGCCCCCCGGCCTCGGCCCGTTCGGTCCTGCCCAGCGCGTACACCGCGAACTCGTGCCCGGTGAGCCCGCGTACGAGCCGGTCGACCCAGGCGCCCCCCTCACCCCGGGCGTACGGATAACCACCCTCCGCGAGTAATGCGATACGCACGTCTGCCCCCTCTCGGCACCGGTCTGTTCGGGCGCGATGACCGTATTCCGGCGAAGTGGGGGCACGACGGACGGTTGTCCGCCGTGCCACCGAAAGGGGTGAAGAGACGTGACTTTCCCCGGCGTTGCGCGTTGTGACCGGGTAGACGTCTGCCGGGTGGTCCACGGGCGTGCGGAGGCGGCGCGGATCACTCCCGCGCGCGCACCGCGGGGGCCTGTTACCGTGAACGGCATGAAGCGCGCTGCCATGACGACGACGCCGGAGAGTGTCCCGGCGCGCTGACCCATGTCACGACGAAGCCCCGGGGCGAGTGCCCCGGGGCTTTCGTCTGCGGTCACTCGCCCTCCGTCCGCGAGGAGACCGTCATGCACGACCACCGCAGACTCGGCCGCGAGCTCGGCCTGTTCGACACCGACCCGCTGATCGGCGCGGGACTGCCCTACTGGCTGCCGGACGGCGCCGCCGTCCGGCACGCGCTGGAGGAGTACGTCCGCGAGGCCGAACGCCGGGCGGGCTACCGGCACGTGTACTCGCCCGTGCTCGGCAAACGGGAGCTGTACGAGATCTCCGGGCACTGGGCGCACTACAGCGAGGACATGTTCCCCCCGATGGACCTCGGCGGCGAGCAGGTCGTGCTGCGGCCCAGCCTCTGCCCCCACCACGCGCTGATCTACCGCTCGCGCTCCCGCAGCCACCGCGAACTGCCGCTGCGCATGGCCGAGCTGGGCGGCATGTACCGCTCCGAGCTGTCCGGGGTGCTCGGCGGGCTGACCCGCGTACGCGCCATCCAGCTCAACGACGCGCACGTCTTCTGCACCCCCGGCCAGGTCGCCGAGGAGGCCGCCGCCGCCCTGGCGATGATCGGCCGGGCGTACCGCGCGCTGGGCATCACCCCCGCCCGCCACCGGCTCTCCCTCCCCGGACCGGGCGGCAAGTACGTCGCCGAGCCCGAGCTGTGGGAACGCTCCACCGCCCTGCTGACCGAGGTGCTGGAGCGCTCCGGGCTGCCCTACGAGGCGGCGGAGGGCGAGGCCGCCTTCTACGGGCCCAAGATCGACGTCCAGGTCGCCGACGGCGCGGGCCGCGAGGCCACCCTGTCCACCGTGCAGATCGACTTCCACCAGCCCCGGCAGTTCGGGCTGAGCTACGTCGGGGCGGACGGCGCGAAGCACCGTCCGGTCATGGTGCACCGCAGCGTCATCGGCAGCGTGGAGCGGGCCGTGGCGCACCTGGTCGAGCGGCACGGCGGGGCGTTCCCGCCCTGGCTCGCCCCCGTCCAGGTCGCCGTCCTCCCGGTGTCGGAGGCCGAACTGCCCGGGGCGGAGGCGCTGCTGCGGCGCTGCCTCGACCTGGGACTGCGGGCGGAGCTGCGCACCCCGGACCGGGGCACCCTCGGGGCCCGCGTCCGGGAGGCCCGCCTCGTCCCGTACCAGGCCGTCATCGGTCCGAAGGAGGCCGCCGACGCGCACGTCGCCCTCCGGCTCCGCGACGGCCGCCGCCTCCCGCCTCGACCGGGGGAGGCGGTACTGGCGGGCGTCCGCGCGGCCGTGGCCGCCCACGACGTGGAGCTGTGGCCCGAGCCTGCGGACTCCCCCTGACGGGACGCGGGCGAGCCGGCGCACCGGCTCGCCCGTGCTCGGGCGTCGTGCGCTGCAGGCGTGCCCGCCCGGACACGCCCCGGCCGACCCGCCTCCCGGGCCGACGCGCGGGCCGCTTTCGTCGGGAGCACGCCCCTCACGGGCACCCTGGCACCCGGGGCGCGCAAGGGGCACGGCCGGCGGAGGCGGTACTGGCGGGCGTCTGCGCGGCCGTGGCCGCCCACGACGTCAAGCTGTGGCCCGAGCGGCCGGGGCTCGTCCTCGTGAGGGCTCCCCCTCGGCGCACGGGGCGCGCGCGGGCGGCCTGCGCACGGGCCGACGCACAGGCCACCGCTGTCGGGAGCACGCTTCCGCGTGGGTCTCTCCCGGGTCCCCGGGTACGCGCGCGGGCCACTTCCGCCCGAAACACCCCGCACGGGCATCCCCCCGCAACGCCGGAATCCGCGCGCAGCGCCCGCCCGGTCCGGGGGCCGGCAACGGAGGCTCCCGGCCGGTGGCACACCGCCAGCCCCGGACGCGGCCGCCGGGGCACGGCACGCGTGCCGTGCCCCGGCCGTGCGTCAGGCGGTGGGCACCAGGGCGCGGCGGGCGGCCCGCCGCGCGGCGGACTCCTCCGGGTCGAGGACCGGGACCGCCGCCAGCAGCCCCTTGGTGTACTCGTGCTCCGGCGCCTCGTAGACCCGCGCCGCGGGCCCGTACTCCACGACCCGGCCCGCCCGCATCACCGCGACGTTGTCGCTGACCTGGCGCACCACGGCCAGGTCGTGGGCGATGAAGACCAGCGCGAGACCCAGCTCGCGCTGCAGTTCGCCGAGCAGCCCGATGACCTGCGCCTGCGTCGTGACGTCCAGCGCCGAGACCGGTTCGTCGCAGACGATCAGCCGCGGCTCGGGCGCCAGCGCCCGGGCGATGCCGACGCGCTGCCGCTGTCCGCCGCTGAACTCGTGCGGGTAGCGGTGGTACCAGTCGGGGTCGAGTCCGACCCGCTCCAGCAGCTCGCGCACACGGGCGGTGACCGCGGCGTCGTCGAGCACGCCGGCCGTCCGCAGCGGGTCCGCGACGGACTCGCCGATGCTGCGCCGCGGGTTGAGCGAGGACACCGGATCCTGGAACACCATCTGCAGCCCCGATGCGCCCGCGCCGGAGCGGACGCCGGGGCGCCGCAGTTCGCCGCCCGTGGGCTCCAGCAGCCCCACCAGCATCCGTCCCAGCGTGGTCTTGCCGCTGCCGCTCTCCCCGACGACGCCGAGCGTCTCGCCCGCGCGCACGGTGAGCGAGACGCCGTCGACCGCCGCGACCCGGGCGCCGCGCCGGCCGAACTCCCGCCGTACGCCGACGGCTTCGAGGAGCACCTCGCCCGTGACGCCGCCGCGCGGCCGCGCCGTCCCCACGCGCGGGACCGCGGCCACCAGGTTCCGGGTGTACGGCTGCCGGGGCGCGCCCAGCACCGTGCCGACCGGTCCGCGCTCCACGGCGCGGCCGTCCTTCATGACCAGGACCTCGTCGACGCTCCCGGCCACCACGCCCAGGTCGTGGGTGACCAGCAGCAGCCCCATCCCGGTCTCCTGGCGCAGGTCGCCGAGCAGGTCGAGGATCTGCGCCTGGACGGTGACGTCGAGCGCCGTCGTCGGTTCGTCGGCGACGAGCAGCCGCGGCTCGCAGGCGAGCGCCATGGCGATGAGGGCGCGCTGGCGCATGCCGCCGCTGAACTCGTGCGGCCGGAAGCGGGCCCGCCGCGGGGCGTCGGCGATGCCGACCCGGTCGAGCACCTCGACCGCCCGCGCGCGGGCCGCGCGCCGGGACGCTCCCGGGTGGTGCACCCGGTACACCTCGGCGATCTGGTCGCCGATCGCGAAGTAGGGGTCGAGCGAGGACAGCGGGTCCTGGAAGACCATCGCCGCCAGTCCGCCGCGCAGCCCGCGCAGTTCCTTCTCCCCCGCGGTGAGGACGTCGACGCCGGCCACCCGCACCGAGCCGCCGATCCGCGCCCCGCTGCCGCGGTGCAGTCCCAGCAGGGTGAAGGCGGTGGCGCTCTTGCCGCTGCCGGACTCGCCGACGATGCCCAGGGCCCCGCCCTGTTCCAGGGAGAAGGAGAGCCCGTCCACGGCGCGGACGGTGCCCGTGCCGGTGGGGAAGTCGATCGTGAGGTCCTCGACCTCGATCAGCGGTGACGTCATGCCAGCACCACCCGTCGGTCGGCCACCGCGTACAGGACGTCCGCGACGGCGTTGGCGAGGACCACGAAGAACCCGGTGACCAGCACGAGCCCGACGACGACCGGCAGGTCCTCGGTCCGCACCGAGTCCACCAGGCTCTTGCCGAGGCCGGGGATCCCGAAGAGCGACTCGGTGAGCACCGCGCCGCCGAACATCGTCCCGAGGTCCAGCGCGGTGAGCGCGATGACCGGCGGCAGCGCGCCGCGCAGCGCGTGGCGCCCGATGACGGAGCGCTCGCTGACGCCGTAGGCGCGGAAGGTGCGCACGTGGTCCTCGGAGAGCGTGTCCAGCATCGAACCGCGGGTCAGCCGGGCGTACTTGGCGCTCTCCAGGATGGCCAGCGAGAGCCAGGGCAGCACCAGGTTCCAGGCCCACTGCTCGGGGTCCTCGGTCAGCGGGACGTAGGACGGGAAGGGCAGCCAGCCCAGCACCGAGACGAACAGCAGCATCAGCAGGATGCCGATGATGAAGACCGGCACGGCGTTGCCCGCGAGGGTGACCGCGGTCAGCAGCCGTTCGGTGAGCCCGCCGTGGCGCAGCGCCGAGAGCACACCGGTGCCGACGCCGATGACCAGCCACAGCACCATCGCGCCGAGGGAGAGCGAGGCGGTGGCGGGCAGCCGCTGCGCGAGCAGGGAGGTGACCTGTTCGCCGCTCTGGTACGAGAAGCCCAGGCAGGGGGCGCCGCAGTGCTCGGTGCCGACGCCGGTGCTGATGTCGGTGCCGGCGAACAGGCCGTGCAGGAAGTGCGCGTACTGCGCGAAGGCGGGGTCGTCGAGGCCGAGCTGGGTGCGGACCTGGGCGACCTGGTCGGCGGTGCACTTGGGCCCGCAGGCCAGCCGGGCCGGGTCGCCGGGCAGGACGTAGAAGAGCGCGTAGACCGCGACGCTCAGCACGAGCAGCACGAGCAGCGCCGCCAGCAGGCGGCGCAGCGCGAAGCGGGTGAGGAGCGTCACGGGCGCGCCTCCTTCCGCCTGCGGGTCACGGCGCGCAGGCGGCTGCCCGCCCGCGGGTCGAGGGCGGTGCGCACTCCGTCGCCGAGCGCGGTGAAGGCGAGGACGGTGACGAAGATCAGGCCGGCGGGCAGCAGCACGTACGTCGGGTCGGCCTGGTACCAGGTGGTCGCGGAGGAGAGCATCTGTCCCCAGGAGGGTGTGGGCGGCTTGACGCCGATGCCGAGGAAGGACAGCCCGGCCTCCGAGGCGATGTTGGACGGCACCAGCAGCGCGCTGTACGTCACCACGGGCGCGGCCAGCGAGGGCAGCAGTTCACGGCGGGCGATCCGCCAGCGGCCGGCGCCGCCGAGCCGGGCGGCGGCCACGTAGTCGAGGGACTTCAGGCTGAGCGTCTGGGCGCGGACGATGCGGGAGGTGCCGCCCCAGCCGAGCAGGCCGAGGACGAGGACCAGCAGCACCGGCCGCGGGAAGCCGGCGGGCACGATCGCCAGCAGGGCGATGGAGAAGACCAGGGTGGGCAGCGCCAGCATGACGTCGGTGGTCCGGCTGAGCAGGTTGTCCAGGAAGCGGTTGCCGAGCCCGGCGGCGAGGCCGACCGCGACCCCGATGACGACCTGGACGACGGTGGCGGCGAGGCCGATGCCGAGCGAGATCCGGGCGCCGTAGGCGAGCCGGGCGAACAGGTCGCGCCCGGTGCCGGGTTCGACGCCGAGCCAGTGGTCGGCGCTCACGCCGCCGAAGGAGCCGAGCGGGACGCCGCCGAGGGCGGAGTCGACGGCCGAGGCGTGGTACGCGTCCGGGTCCTGGCCCTCCAGCGCGGCGAGCAGCGGCGCGGCGAGGGCCACCAGGACGAGCAGGGCGATCACGGCGACGCCGGCGAGGGCGGCGCGCTGGGCGCGCAGCCGCCGCCAGAGCTGCCGGGCGCCCGGCGCGGCCTCGGGGGTGTCCGAGGCCGCGCCGGGCGCGGCGAGCACGTCGGTGGTGGTCACTTGACCGCGACCTGCGCGACGTCGAGGACACCGGTCCAGTCGCTGATGACGACGTTCTTGACGTCCTTGCCGTACAGGCGCTTGTAGACGGGGTGCACCAGCGGCACGGTCAGCGCCTGCTCACCGATCTTCTTGTCCAGCGCGCCCCAGCGGGTGGCGGCGGCCTGGAGGTCGGTGAGCTTGTTGATCTCGTCGATCTCCTTGTTCACGGCCGGGTCGTCCAGCTGCGCGTTGTTGAAGTTGTAGCCGTCCTTGACGATCTGCCGGCCGTCGAAGATCGGGGCCAGGAAGGGGCCGCCGGACGGCCAGTCGGCGCCCCAGCCGGTGAGGAAGAAGCCCGGCTCGGTCTTCAGGCCGTGGATCTTCTCGCTGTAGGCGCTGGACTCCAGGCCCTCGAGCTTGACGGTGATGCCGGCCTTCTTCAGCGCGTCCTGGAGGGCGGTGGCGACCTCGGGGCCCTGCTCGTCGCCGGTGGCGGAGTCGTGGGTGAGGGTGACGGTCAGGCCGTCCGCGTGGCCGGCCTCCTTCAGCAGCTCCTTCGCCTTGGCGGCGTTGCCGTTCGCGCCCGCGGGGAACGGGTCGTACGGGGTGTGGCCGAAGGACTCCTGCGCCGGGAGGAAGGTGGTGGCGGCCTCGGCGAGCGAGGAGCCGCCGAGGGCATTGACGACGGTGGTGCGGTCGGTCGCGTAGGCGATGGCCTGACGCACCTTCGGGTCGTCGAAGGGCTTCACCTTCGGGTTGAAGGCGATGTAGTCGGTGTAGCCGAAGTGGCCGGTGCCGACGCGGCTCGCCAGCTCCTTGTCGCCGGTGATCTTGGCGAGTTCGGCTGCGGTGAGGTTGGTGTCGGTGGTGACGGCGGCCGCGTCCTTGCCGGCGCCGGAGGACAGCCGCTGGTTGATCACGGCGGCGGCGAGACCCGACTGGACGTCGATGCGGTCCGGGTAGGCCTTGCGCTCCTCGTCGGTCTTCGGGTCCCAGTGGGTGTTGCGCTCCAGGACCAGGTGCTCGCCGTCGTTCTGGTTCGACACGACCTTGTAGGGGCCGGACGAGAAGGGGTGGTTCTCGTACTTGGTGCCGGTGTCCTTGGCCTGCGGGACCGGCGCGAAGGAGGTCTGGGTGGCCAGGAACGGGAAGTCGCCCTCGGGCTTGTCCAGGTGGAAGACGATGGTCTTCGCGTCCGGGGTCTCGATGGAGTCCAGGCCGCCCTTGTCCTTGTACGGGCCCTGGTAGTCCTTGCCGCCGGTCAGCCAGTCCCGCAGGTAGGGGGCGCCGCCGGACAGTTCGGCGGCGAAGGAGCGCTCGATGCCGTACTTGATGTCGGCGGTGGTGATGGGCGAGCCGTCCTCGTACTTCAGGCCGTCCTTGAGGTGGTACGTCCAGACGGTGGCGTCCCCGTTCGGCGTGCCGGTGTCGGTGGCGAGGTCCGGGACGACCTTCGCGCCGTCCGCGCCGTCCTCCCGGTTGCGGGTGGTCAGCGTGCGGAAGACCAGGCCGGGGACGTTGCCGCCGCCGGAGGTGTAGAGCCGCGCCGGGTCGAAGTCCTCCTGCGGGGACTGGTTGAGCACGTACAGCGTGCCGCCCTTGGCCGGCTTGCCGTCGGCCGCCTTGGCCCCGCTGTCCTCCGGGCCGCAGGCGGCGGCGCCACCGGTGATCGCGAGGACGACGGCGGCCGCTGCGAGGCGGCGGGGTGTGACGGACGGGTGAGACATCGAAGATCCCTTTCGCGGCTGCGAGATGAGGAGGGCAGGGCTGTGGAAGGCCCGCAGGCAGCGGCGACGGCCTCATGCGGAGGCCGGGAAGGATCGATCGTGCGTCGAGCACTGTGCCCACGGGCGGAGAGGTCCGGGGCGAGGGGGGAACGTGCCCCTTTTACGCGCCCGGCACCGTGGAACACCGACACAGGATGTCGGCCACGCAGTGCCCGGCCACGCCGATGAGCGCCAGCTCGATGCTGGCGTCGTCGTCGGTGGCGGGGCTGTGCGGCATGCCGAAAACATTGAACGATTAATCGCCCGATGTCAAAAGGCTAGCCCCGGGGGTAGGGCCAGGCGTTGGGCTTGCAGGTCAGGCCCCCGTAGGAGAGGAACTTGGTCTGCTGCATCATGACCGGGGCGAGGGCGCCCTGCTTGGGGCAGAGCACATGGCCGTAGCCGAGCCGGTGCCCGACCTCGTGGTTGATCAGCATCTCGCGGTAGTCGAGCATCCGGTCCGGGCCGTAGGTCTCCGAGCCCTGGGCCCACCGGTACGCGTTGATCATCGTGCGCGGGGTCGACGCCGCGTCACATGACACGTTGTCAACCGTGGTGTCCAGGCCGGACTTGGCGCACCAGGTGGCCGTGGTGCCGGGGCTGGCCAGGGTGACCACGATGTCGGCGGGGCCCGTTGAGACCCGCTCGAAGGTGCGGGCCCCGGCGTGCGCCCAACTGCGCTTGTCGTTCAGCGTCTTGTATACGGCGTCCGCGAAGAGCCGGGCGTTGAGCGGCAGCCCCTTCTCGACGTCCACCCGTACGCGCAGCAGCCGGCCCTTGCCCGGTGCCTTCTCCTGGCCGCCCACGGTCTGGAACTTCCCGGCCAGGCCCAGGTCCTGGTCGAGCGGGTAGGTCCGGGTCATGGCCTCGCCGTACGTGAGCGGCGCGGCGACCGCGGAGGGTGAGCCGGAGGGGGTGGCCCGGCCCTCGGAGCGTGACGCGGAGTCGTCCGCGGCCCGGCTGCCGCCCGGTTTCGCCGCGGCGGACGGGTGACGCTTCTCACCCCCGGCGGCCATCTGGCCCGCCACGACGACGGCCAGCACGGTCACGACCGCCGCGGCGGCCGCGCCGCTGAGGGCCCGGGTCCTGACGGCCGTCCTGGGCCGTCCGGGTGGTTCCGCGGCCTCCCCGGCCTCCGTCGCGCCCCCGGCGGGTGCCCCGGGTTCGGTGGCGGCGGGGACGGAGGGGGCGTCGAAGGCCGCGACGAAGTCCTTCCGCGGCCCGGGAACGTTCCGTGCTCCCGCGGCAGCACCGGGCGCCCGGCGCTGCCGCGGGAAGCCGGCTATCCGGGCCGCGGTGCGGGCGCCCCCGTCGAGGGGGTCCTCGTCCTCCGGGTACTCGGTGCCCAGCGCGCCGTCCGCCAGCTCGGTGGGCCGGGTGCCCCGCGGTGTGCGCGGCGGGGCCCAGGAACCGGCCCGGCCCCAGGCCGAGTGCTCCCGGTGCTCGGGGTGGGAGTGGCCCGGGACGTCCCCGTGCCCGGGGTCGCCGGCCCGGAAGCCGTCCCGGCCGCCCGGCACGGGGCCACCGGGCGCCTGGCCCGGCCCGCCCGGCCGCTGCGGGGTCGTCGCCGCCGGGCCGGTACGCCGGCGCCGGCCGGAGCCCGAACCGCCGCCGGCTATGCCCGGTACGTCGTCGCGGCGGCCGTCGCGGCCGCCCGGTGCGCTGTGCCTGCCCATGAAGTCAGTGATCCGTCCGCGCGTCCGTGGCGTCCAGCAGCTCGCGGAAGGCCCGCTCCACCGCATCGGGGTGCTCCATCATCGCGACGTGCCCGCTGTCGGGGAGCGTCAGCAGCCGCGCGTCACGGAACGTCCGGGCGGCACGGTACGCCATCCGGGGGGAGACGAGCCGGTCCCGGCCGCCGTACACCAGCAGCGTCGGCGCGAGCACCCGCTCGGCCTGCCGCCACAGGTTGTGCTGGCCGCCGAGCGTGTAGGCGTCGACGATGCCGCGCGCCGAACGGGTGAGCGCGTCCCAGAAGTAGGGCAGCGCCAGCCGGCGCTCGTACTCCGTGGCGTGCTCGGCGAAGGAATCGTCGCTGACCTGCGACGGGTCCCCGTAGCAGAGGTCCAGCAACTGCTTGGTGCGCCGCTCCACGGACCAGTCGCGGGTGGCCCGGGTGACCACCGCGCTCGCGCCCGGCAGCCCGAGGAAGGCGGTCGGCCAGGCGCCGGGCCGGGGCGGCACCTCCGGCAGGGCCGGCGAGATCAGCGTCAGGGTGCGGACCAGGTCGGGCCGGGCCGCGGCCACCTTGGTGGCGACGGCTCCGCCCAGCGAGTTGCCGAAGAGGTGCACGGGCCCGCGCCCGGAAGCCTCCAGCAGGCGCACGACGGCGCGCGCGTGCCCCCCGATCGAGTAGTTGCCGTCGTCCGGCGGCGGCGAGTACCCGAAACCGGGCAGGTCGAGGGCCTCGCACGACACCCGGTCCGCGAGCAGCCGCATCAGCGCCGACCAGTTGGAGGACGAGCCTCCCAGGCCGTGGACGAAGAGCGCGGGCGGCAGCCCTCCGGCCTGCTCCGCCCGCGCTCGCACGCTCACCGTCCGCCCCGGCAACGCCACGGTCCGGACCTTCTCCCCGTCCCCGGCTCCGGCTCCCGAAGGCGGTACGGGCACGGCGGCGAGAGCGGCTTCGGATGACTCCGTCGAGGACATGGGCCAATGTTACGAGGTGATCACGCGCACGCTCGTGTGTTCGCCCTCACACGCGTCGTGAGGATTTCGCGCCCCTCCCGTCACTCTGCACACCCCGTCCCTGTCTCCTACGCTCGCAGAAGGGGAAAGAGGGGGACAGTGGGTAGCAGCGGGGGACGGCAGCGCACGACCAGACGGGAGGTGCCCGTGTCCGACGACATCGAGACCTTCGACGACGACGTCATCGACGACCTGGAGGACGCCGAGGCCGACATCGAGGCGCCCGAGGCGGACATCGCCGAACAGCACCTCGAACTGCTGCAGCACCGCGATGTCCCGATCACCGAACGCCCGGACGACGCCGATCCCGCGGACGTCGCCGAGCAGCACAGGGTGGTGGAACTCGACGAGGACGACTATCGCTGAGTTCCACTTGGTGAGAATGTGCGTTCGCACAGCGCATGCCCCCGCTACCGAAAAGTACGATGGCACCCGCAGCGCAGAACGACATCACTTGGGAGGCGGCGTGACAGCCATCGAGCAGACTGAGGCGCGCCCTCGCGGCACGCGCCTGCCGCGCCGGGCCCGGAGGAACCAGCTGCTGGGCGCGGCTCAGGAGGTGTTCGTCGCCCAGGGCTACCACGCCGCCGCGATGGACGACATCGCCGAGCGTGCGGGCGTCAGCAAGCCCGTGCTCTACCAGCACTTCCCCGGCAAGCTCGAGCTCTACCTGGCCCTGCTGGACCAGCACTGCGAGGCCCTGCTGGACGCGGTGCGCACCGCCCTGGCCTCCACCACCGACAACAAGCTGCGCGTGGCGGCGACCATGGACGCGTACTTCGCGTACGTGGAGGACGAGGGCGGCGCCTTCCGCCTGGTCTTCGAGTCCGACCTCACCAACGAGCCCGCCGTCCGCGAGCGCGTCGACAAGGTCGCGCTGCAGTGCGCCGAGGCGATCAGCGAGGTCATCGCGGAGGACACCGGGCTGACCACCGAGCAGTCCATGCTGCTCGCCGTCGGTCTCGGCGGCGTCTCGCAGGTGGTGGCCCGCTACTGGCTCTCCAGCGGCAGCTCCATGCCCCGCGACACCGCGGTGCAGTTGCTGACGTCGCTGGCCTGGCGCGGCATCGCGGGCTTCCCGCTGCACGGCAGCGAGCACTGACCGAGCCCCGGCCTGTTCGCTCTGGGCGTGCCCGTCCGCCGGTGCCCGGTTGCCGGGCGCGGCTAATGTGTCCTGCGTACGGCGCGATTTCCAACCGCGCACACCGCAGACCGTTCGGAGGGACCAAAGCCGTGGAGGTCAAGATCGGCGTGCAGCACGCGCCGCGCGAGATCATCATCGAGAGCGCGCAGACGGCCGAGGAGGTCGAGAAGGCCGTCGCCGAGGCGCTGACGGGCACGGGCAAGCTGCTCAGCCTCACCGACGAGCACGGCAAGCGCGTGCTCGTGCCGGCCGACCGGCTGGCCTACGTCGAGATCGGCGAGCCGGCGACCCGCCGGGTCGGCTTCGGCGCCCAGCTCTAGGGCCTTTGTCGAAAGTAGCGTCGGCCGCCCGGAGGGGACAGGCGGGACTTTCGAAACGGGCCCTAGGCCGTGTGCTCCGGGGCAGGCGCTCCGGGGCAGGTCACAGCCTCGCCGCTCCCGTGACGGGAGTACGTACGGCGGGTCACCCCCGAATGGGGTGACCCGCCGTTTCGCCGTGCGGGCCCGCGGGGTAGGACCCGTGCGACCGAAGTCTCCGGGAGGGGCCGCACGATGATGTGGGAAGCGCTCGCGTTCGCCGCCGTCGGACTGTCCGTCGCGTACGCCGCGACGCGCCTGCTGCCCCGCCGCCGCCTTCCGGCGGCGACGCTCGTGCTCGCCACGGGCGTGGTCGCCGCCGTGCTGGGCGGCCTCATCACCCGTACCGTCCTCGGTTCCGACCGGTTCCTGATCAACCTCGCCGTGTCGGTGGGGGTGGCGGCCGCCCTGCTCTCGCTGCTGGTGCGCCCGCCCCGCGGCACCCGCCGGTCCGCGCCGCGCACGGCCTGAGCCGCGCGGCCCGGAGGGCTCAGGCGGACAGGCCCAGCGCCGCCATCCGCTTGGTGTGGGCCTCGGTGATCCGGGTGAACATCCGGCCGACCTCCGCCAGGTCGAAGCCGTCGGCGACCCCGCCGACCAGCATCGTGCTGAGCGCGTCCCGGTCCGCCACGACGCGCTGCGCCTGCGACAGCGCCTCGCCCATCAGCCGGCGCGCCCACAGCGCGAGCCGCCCGCCGACCCGGGGGTCGGCCTCGATGGCGGAGCGCACCTTGCCCACCGCGAAGGAGGCGTGGCCGGTGTCGTCGAGCACCGCCAGCACCAGCTCGCGGGTGTCGGCGTCGAGCCGGGCGGCGACCTCGCGGTAGAAGTCGGACGCGATGGAGTCGCCGACGTACGCCTTGACCAGGCCCTCCAGCCAGTCCGACGGCGCGGTCTGGCGGTGGAACTCGTCCAGCGCGGCGGCGAAGGGGCGCATCGCCTCGGTCGGCTCCGCCTCGATGGTGGCGAGCCGCGCGCGGAGCTGCTCGAAGTGGTGGAACTCGGCGGACGCCATCGCCGCGAGCTCCGCCTTGTCCGCCAGGGACGGTGCGAGCTTCGCGTCCTCCGCGAGCCGCTCGAAGGCGGCCAGTTCGCCGTAGGCGAGTGCCCCGAGCAGGTCCACGACCGCCGCGCGGTACTGCGGGTCCGCGGAGGCGGCGGCCCAGTCCTTGGCGGCGATGGTCGTCTCGGCGGGGGTCTCGGCGGGGGTGTCAGGCGTCTCCATGCTGCGCACAATAGCCAACCCCACCAGCGCGGCAACCATCCCGTGCGGCCCGCCGCGCGGGAGCGGCGCGGTGACCTGTCCCACGTACCGGAAAATCCATCCGCCGCGGGTGCGTGATTCCGGGGTACAGTGATATGGACCCGCCAGGTGACCCGGCGGGTCGCGCATGAATGGATGCCCGGTCGGTGGCCCGATCGGCTCCTACCGACCGCCCTCCTCACATGGAGGGGGACAGCTTCGCGGCGCGCACGAGGGCAGTGGTCCCGCGCACCTCGGCCATCAACGGCCGGACGACACTCCGCGCGGTCAGCGCAGTTCCTTGCGCCCGACCCTCCCCGGACAACGCTCGGCGCCGCGTCCAACCAGAAGAGGCAGCATCCTGACCACCACCACGACTTTCCGCGATCTGGGGATCCTCCCCGAGACCGCCGAGGCCCTCGAGGCCGTCGGCATCATCACTCCCTTCCCGATCCAGGAGATGACGCTCCCGGTCGCCCTCGCGGGCAACGACGTCATCGGCCAGGCGAAGACGGGCACCGGCAAGACCCTGGGCTTCGGCCTGCCGCTCCTGGAGCGGGTCGTCGTGCCGGTCGACGTCGAGGCCGGACGGGCCACGCCCGAGGACGTCGTCGACGGTCCGCAGGCCCTGGTCATCGTCCCGACCCGTGAGCTGTGCCAGCAGGTCACCAACGACCTGCTGACCGCCGGCAAGGTGCGCAACGTCCGTGTCCTGGCGATCTACGGCGGCCGCGCCTACGAGCCGCAGGTCGAGGCCCTGAAGAAGGGCGTCGACGTCGTCGTCGGCACCCCGGGCCGCCTGCTGGACCTGGCGGGCCAGAAGAAGCTCAACCTGCGCCACGTCCGCTCGCTCGTCCTGGACGAGGCCGACGAGATGCTGGACCTGGGCTTCCTCCCCGACGTCGAGAAGATCATCGACATGCTGCCGGTCAAGCGGCAGACGATGCTCTTCTCCGCGACCATGCCGGGCGCCGTCATCGGTCTCGCCCGCCGCTACATGTCGCAGCCCACGCACATCCGGGCCACCTCGCCGGACGACGAGGGCGCGACGGTCGCCAACATCACCCAGCACATCTTCCGCGCCCACTCGCTGGACAAGCCGGAGCTCGTCTCCCGCGTCCTGCAGGCGGAGGGCCGCGGCCTGGCGATGATCTTCTGCCGCACCAAGCGCACCGCCGCCGACGTCGCCGAGCAGCTCGAGCGCCGCGGCTTCGCCTCCGGCGCCGTCCACGGCGACCTCGGCCAGGGCGCCCGCGAGCAGGCGCTGCGCGCCTTCCGCAACGGCAAGGTCGACGTCCTGGTCTGCACCGACGTCGCCGCCCGCGGCATCGACGTCGAGGGCGTCACGCACGTGATCAACTACCAGACGCCGGAGGACGAGAAGACCTACCTCCACCGCATCGGCCGCACCGGCCGCGCAGGCGCGTCCGGCACGGCGATCACCCTGGTCGACTGGGACGACATCCCGCGCTGGCAGCTGATCAACAAGGCGCTGGACCTCCCGTTCAACGCGCCGGAGGAGACGTACTCCACCTCGGCACACCTCTACGAACTGCTCGGCATCCCCGAGGGCACCAAGGGCGTGCTGCCGCGTGCGGAGCGCACCCGTGCCGGGCTCGACGCCGAGGAGATCGAGGACCTCGGCGAGACCGGCGGCCGCGGTCGTGGCCGCGGCGGCCGCAAGTCCGGCCCCGCCGCCGCCTCCGCCGAGGCGGAGGAGCGTCCGGCCCGCACCCGTACGCCGCGCCAGCGCCGCCGCACCCGCGGCGGGCAGTCGCTCGGCGAGGCTCCCGCCGAGGCTGAGGCGGTCGTGGAGACCGTCGAGGCCCCGGCCACCGAGGCCCCGGCCCCGCGCCGTCGTCGCCGCACCCGTACGGCCGCGGCGGGCACGGCAGGCACGGAAGGCACGGCAGGCACCGAGACGGTCGCGGCCGCCCCGGCGACCGAGGAGGTCCCGGCACCGCGCCGCCGCCGTAGCCGGTCCGCCGCCACCGCCGCCGAGGCTCCCGTCGCCGCCGAGACCGCGGCGCAGGCCGCGGCCCCCGAGGCGGCACCCGCCGAGGGCGAGGGCGCGGCCAAGACCGTCCGCCGCCGTCGCCGCACGCGGACGGCCAAGCCGGCCGACGAGGCCACCGGCTGACGCGTACCCGTACCGCCGACGGCCGGGCGCCCCTGACGGGGGTGCCCGGCCGTCGGCGTTCCGCCCGCCCGGCGTCCGGGGTTGGGGCCCACGTCGTGTGGGGGCAACCCGGCACGGCTAGCCTCGGCCCATGAGCCGACCGCCCTTCCTGACCCTGCCCCCGAACGCCACCGCGTACCTGCTGGAGACGGCCCGCGGCGCCTTCGCCGTGCTGGACGCCGTCCCGCCGGCCGGCACGCCGCGGCGCGGCACCGCCCTGCTGGTGCCCGGGTTCACCGGCAGCAAGGAGGACTTCGTCGCGCTGCTGGAACCGCTCGCGGCGGCCGGCTACCGCACCGTCGCCGTGGACGGCCGGGGCCAGCACGAGACGCCCGGCCCGCGGGACGAGGCGGCGTACACGCAGGGCGAGCTGGCCGCCGACGTGCTCGCGCAGACCGCCGCGCTGGCCGGCCCGGCCGGTGAGCCGGTGCACCTGCTGGGGCACTCGATGGGCGGCCTGGTCGTCCGCGCCGCCGTCCTGGCCGCGCACGGCGGGCGCGCCGCCCTGCCCTGGGCGTCGCTGACCCTGATGAGCTCCGGTCCGGCCGCCATCGAGGCCGCGCAGCAGGCCCGTACGAAGCTGCTGCTGGGGGCGCTGTCGGCGATGGACATGGAGGGCGTGTGGCGCGCGATGCGCGAGCTGGACGCGGAGGACCTCGAAGGCACGGCGAACGCCACGGGCCCGGTCGAGGACTTCCTGCACGACCGCTGGCTGGCGACGGTGCCGGAGCAGCTGGTCGTCACCGGACGGCAGCTGATCGACGAGCCGGACCGGGTGGCCGAACTCGCGGCGGTCCCGCTCCCCAAGCTGGTGATCTCCGGCACGGTGGACCACGCCTGGCCCGTCCCGTGGCTGGACGCGATGGCCGAGCGCCTGGGCGCCCGCCGGGTCGTCGTCGGGGGGGCCGAGCACTCCCCGAACGCCGAGCAGCCGGCCCCGACCGCGCGCGCCCTCCTGGACTTCTGGGCCACCGCCGGCTCCGGCGAGGACCGGGCGGAGGCCTAGCCGGGGCCTACAGGCGCGCCTGCAGGTGCTCCCAGAAGCCGTCGCGCAGGACGCGCCGCAGGTCGGCGTGGCCGCGCAGCGAGATGTTGAGCATGCCCTCGGCCTCGACGAGCAGTTCCTGGTCGAAGGCGGGCGGCAGGTACGGGTGACCGGGCAGCAGCTCGGCCAGGGTGTCGCGGCCGCGGGTCGCCAGCCACTGCGCGGCGACCCGGGCCCCGACGAAGTGCACGTCCTCGCGGGACGGGATGGGCCCGGTGGGGATCGGCGCGTCGCCGTAGACGGGGACCGTGCGCCGGGTGATGTACGGCTTGCAGAAGTCCAGGTCGAGGGTGCGCAGGCTGTCGACCTCCCACAGCAGGGGGTCGGCCTGGTTGCGGCCGTCGGCGGCCTCGATACCCCACAGGTGGACGCGGGCGCCGTAGCCCTGGGCGGCCTCGACCGCGGACACCAGGTCCTCGTCGCCCCCGATGAGGACGGCGTCGCTGATGGCGCGGTGCCGGGCCAGTGACTCCAGGTCGCTGCGGATCAGGGAGTCGACGCCCTTCTGCTGGCGGCTGGCGTTGAGGTTGCCGAGCCGCACCTTGACGTCGGGGAGCTCGGCGATGCGTTCCTGCTCGGCGGTGTGGATGCGGCGGCGTGCGCCGTCGTACCAGTAGACGCGCAGCAGGCGGCTGTCGGCGAACAGGGTGCGGGCCCGGTCGATGAAGGCCTCGATGATGCCCTCGGCGTCGAGTTCGAAGGCCCTCCGGTCCTCGGTGCCCGCGACGAGTCGACCGGCCGCGGCGTACACGTAGCCGGCGTCGACGAACACGGCGTGGGTCGCCGGGGTCGTGGCGACCTCGGCGAGCACCCGCTGCAGGAGCTCGTTCGTGCGCTCGATGCCGGCGGCGATGGCGGAAAGGGCGTCGTCGTTCATAGAGATCACATTGTCCGGCGCTTCCGTCCGCACACACAACCGGAACCAGGACCGCCGGTACCGGTGGCTACCCGCCGGTAGATGCGTGGGAAAAATTTTCTTTAGGACAGGGAAGGTTTTCGCGGGGGCAACTGTTGTTGATACATGAATGACCCCGGCAGGTAACGGCTGCGAAGCAGCCCCGTACTCCAATGGAGGAGTGCCCGGACGCGAAGGGAGAAGCCGTGAACACCATGCGCTTCGAGATCATGCGCCTCAACGACCAGGACGGCCGTGCCGTCGACTGCACGGTCGTGGACGCCGCCTCCGTCGACCAGATCGTCCAGCAGGCCGCCGCGATCGGCCAGCGCATCTACATCCGCCCCGCCCAGTAAGGCTCCGTCACCCCGGCGCGGCCGCACGGCCGGACGCCATGAACGCGAAGGGCCCCGTACATCACGGTACGGGGCCCTCGTCGCGTCCGGATCGCGCCGACGGTCCGTCAGCCCTCGCCGCGGATGAAGCCGAAGACCCCGTTGGCGATCTGCTGCACCGCGATCGCGGAGAGCAGCATGCCCGAGAGCCGGGTGACCAGCACCACACCGCCGTCCTTGATCAGACGGATGATCACCAGTGAGTAACGCATCGTCAGCCACAGCACCACGTGCATCGCGGCGATGGCTACCCACACCGACAGCTGCTGCCCGAACCCGTGCGCGCGCTGCACCGCGAGGATCACGGTGACGATCGCGCCCGGCCCGGCGAGCAGCGGCATGCCCAGCGGCACCAGTGCGACGTTGACGTCCTTGGTCTGGGTGGGCTCGTCCGCCTTGCCGGTGAGCAGGTCGAGGGCGATGAGCAGCAGGAGCAGGCCGCCGGCGATCATCAGGGCCGGCACCGAGACGTGCAGGTAGTCGAGGATCTGCTGGCCGCAGATGCCGAAGACGGTGATGACGCCCAGGGCGACGCCGGCGGCCTGCCAGGCCATGCGGCGCTGGACCTTGGCCGCGCGGCCGGAGGTGAGGGCGAGGAATATCGGGGTGATCCCGGGCGGGTCCATGATCACGAAGAGCGTGACGAAGACCGAGCCGAACAGGGTGAGGGAGAAGAGATCCATGGGCCTAGCGGTGGTGCGGTGACAGGTGGTCGGGGGGATGTCCGGGGACGGTGGTCGGGGAGCCGGCGGTCCGGCCGCTCAGCGGTTCACGGGGTGATCGGCGCCGCGCCGGTGGCCCGGCGGACGATCTCCCGGTAGACCTCGGGGTCGGTGGTGTGCTCGCCGAGCCGGACGGTCTTGCGGGTGCCGTGGTAGTCGCTGGACCCGGTCGTGAGCAGTCCCAGCTCGGCGGCGAGGGAGCGCAGGTGGGCGCGGGTCGGCCCGTCGTGGTCCATGTGGTCCACCTCGATGCCGTCCAGCCCGGCCGCGGCCAGGTCGTGGATGACGCTCTCGGGCACGCAGGTGCCGCGCTTGACGGCGGCGGGATGGGCGAAGACCGTCACCCCGCCCGCGTTCCTGACGAGCCGGACCGCCTCGAAGGGGTCGAGTTCGTGCTTCTCGGCGTAGGCGCGCCCGCCCGGCCCGATCCACTCGGGGGTGAACGCCTCGGCGATGCTGTCCACCAGCCCCGCCTCGATCAGCGCCTGGGCGATGTGCGGCCGGCCCACGGCGCCGTCGCCGGCGATCTGGGCGACGCGCTCCCAGGTCACCGGCACCCCGTACTCGCGGAGCCGGGCGACCATGGCCTGCGCGCGGGGCACCCGGTCGTCGCGTACGAGTTCGCGTTCCCGGTGGAGCTCGGGCTCCTGCGGGTCGAAGAGGTAGGCGAGCATGTGCAGGCTCACCCCGTCGATGCGGCAGGAGAGTTCGGCGCCGGTGACCAGGGCCGGGGCCGCGACGCCGGCGGCGTGCAGCTCGGCCAGCGCCTTCTCGGCCTCGGCGTGGCCGCCGACGGTGTCGTGGTCGGTGAGGGCCACGACGTCCAGGCCGGCCGCGGCCGCGGCCCGGACCAGTTCCGCGGGGGTGTCCGTGCCGTCGGAGGCCGTGGAGTGGGTGTGCAGGTCGATTCGCACTCAGGTCACTCCAGGCGCTCGGTGCTCGGACGGATTCGGGGGTTGTGATTACCAGGATAACTGTCCGGCCAACCTCTGAATCTCAGGAGAGCAGGCGAGGGGAGAGCGCCCCGCACGGAACGAGATCGACTTCGGCGCCGGCCTCGCGCAGATCGGTCAGTATCAGCTCGTCGTACATGAGCAGGCCCGACTCCTCCGGCCACACGATCGCCCACAGCCAGAGCCCGAAGGACTCCCCCGCGAAGACCGCCCGGTCCGGTGGCGTCCCGTTCACGTGCCACAGGCCGGTCGGCCGGCCGGCCGCGATCACCTTGGCGGCCGGTGGCTTGCCGAGGCACATCGCCGGTCCGGGGTCCGGCCCCGGGATCCCGGCGAACCTCGCCCCGAGCCCGACCCCGAGCTCCTCCGCCACCAGCACCATCTCGCCCTGACCGCCGAGCGGCCCCGGCCCCGAGCACGCCACCGCCGTGGCCCGTCCGCCGCTGCGGTCGTCCCCGGCGGACGCCACCCCGGTGAAGAGCCAGCCGACCGGCAGGGGCCAGGGCATCCACACCGGGACGCGTGACCGGCTCACGACCACGCCGAGGGCTTCCACGCTCGGCGGGACGACAGGCTGCAACGGGTACACGGCGCCGTGCTCGTCGCACTGCCAGGAGTCGGCGAAGAGCCCGGGTGCTCGGACCCGGCCACCGCACTTCGGGCAACTGGGTTCGCCTCTCATAACGCCCCACGGTCCTCCCGCGGCGTGCCCGCGTCAAGGACGATCACCCGTCCGAGTCCGGCGCGTGGCGCCGTCGTACGGCACACCTCCCCCACCGGCCACACCGGCCGGCCGGGGCGTCGCCGGCAGGGTCCGTCTGAGGGGGCGTCACGGACCGCCGGGGCTCAGTCCGTCAGCGCGACCGCCGCGCGCAGCGGGTCGCGCAGGTCGGTCCCCGCCTGCAGCCAGCGCTCCTGGAGCGCCCCCGCGCCGCGCACCCGCTTCCAGGCGGCCTCGTTCGGCGTCATCGGCAGCAGCGGGAAGAAGCGGACCGGGTCCATCGGGGCGTCGAGTTCCAGGTCCTCCACGAGACCGCCGGGCTCGGCGACCAGGACGGCCGAGAACGCCGCCCCGGGCCACAGCGGTTCGCCCAGGTCCAGCGAGTTCCCCGGCGCGACGACGACGCCCTCGACCTGGGGGCCGGCGGCCAGCACGGCGAGCGGCCGCAGGACCTTGTCGGTGTCGGCGCCGCGCCCGCCGCGCAGGGTGAGCACGAGCTCCGCGCGGGGTCCGCGCACGGGGTCCGCGACGACGGCGACGGGATCGTTCATCGGCGCGCGCGACATGCCGAGGGTCACGTACCGCAGCAGCTCACCGTCGCGGAAACGGAGCACCTCGATCCGTTCGGCGCCCACGAAGGTGACCGCGGCGCGGGCGTCCGGTTCACCGAAGGCCATGCGCAGCCGCGCCTCAACGAGCCCCAGTACGTCGACCATGGGGTGAGCATAGGACGCGTATGGAACGTGCAAAGCCGCGGCTCCGCCCGTGGGCCGCCTGATAAGGTGGGCCGTCGGCTACGCCCCTTGAGGCGTGCACATCATCCCCCAGCGGGGATCGGCCGGAGGAGGTGGGGCTGCAATGGATCCCAGTCGACCGTGCAGTACCGGCAGCTCTTCCGCCCGGCAACCCTCCTGATCCCCAGCGTTCCGTACCCGGTCGTCCGGGCCTGAAACCACGGAACCGCCGGGGAATCCCGGAATTTCCCGCGAGCGCGATCGCGTGACATCGCCGCGTGCCCGCTCCCGGGACCTGTCCGGGTCACCCTGCCGCCTCCGGAAGAGCTCCTGAACTGCGCAGTGATCAAAGGTGATCACCCCCGCCCTGATCCGCATTTCAGCCCGGCCAGTCCGTGAAGGAGCTTGCCATGTCGATGATCCGCGACCTGCGCGCAGTCGTCCGCCCCGCCCTGCGCAAGAGCAGCACGTCATACGACTACGGCCCGGACCGCTCCCGCACCTCGTCGGCCACGCCCAGCTCGGTCGTGGACTGCGCCGTCTACCGGGACGGCCGCCGCGGCAGCGACCACATCTCGCCGCGCGAGGCCCTGGAGAAGGTGCGCGGCGGCGACGGCTTCGTGTGGATCGGCCTGCACGAGCCGTCGGAGCGGGAGTTCGCGGAGATCGCCGAGGTGTTCGGGCTCCACCCGCTGGCCGTGGAGGACGCCGTCCACGCCCACCAGCGGCCCAAGCTGGAGCGCTACGACGACACGCTCTTCATGGTCTTCAAGACCATCCGCTACGTCGAGCACGCCGAACTGACCGCCACCAGCGAGGTGGTGGAGAGCGGCGAGGTGATGGTCTTCACCGGCCGGCAGTTCGTCATCACCGTCCGGCACGGCGGCCACGGCTCGCTGCGCGCCCTGCGGCACCGTCTCGAGGACGACCCGGACCTGCTCGCCAAGGGTCCCTCCGCCGTGCTGCACGCCATCGCCGACCAGGTCGTCGACGACTACCTGGCGGTCAGCGAGGCCGTCCAGGACGACATCGACGAGGTGGAGATCGACGTCTTCTCCGCCCAGGGCAAGTCCCCGCGCGCCACCGACGCCGGGCGCATCTACCAGCTCAAGCGCGAGGTGCTGGAGTTCAAGCGGGCCGTCTCCCCGCTGCTGCGCCCGATGCAGATGCTCAGCGAGCGGCCGATGCGCGTGGTGGACCCGGAGATCCAGAAGTACTTCCGGGACGTCGCCGACCACGTCGCCCGCGTCCACGAGATGGTGGTCGGCTTCGACGACCTGCTCAACTCGATCCTGCAGGCCAACCTCGCCCAGGCGGCCGTCGCGCAGAACGAGGACATGCGCAAGATCACCTCCTGGGCGGCGATCATCGCCGTCCCGACCATGATCTGCGGCGTGTACGGGATGAACTTCGACTACATGCCCGAGCTGCGCTGGAGGTTCGGCTACCCGATGGTGCTGGTCGCCATCGGCGGGATCTGCTTCGCGATCCACCGCATCCTGCGCCGCAACGGCTGGCTGTAGGGGCCGGCGCTAACCGGCCTTCCTGCGGTCCGCCAGGATCACCAGGGCGAGTCCGGCGAGGATCACCGCGAGCGCCGGGTAGGCCGCCGCGGGCGGGGTCTGGCCCAGCCAGACCGCCGCCACCAGGGCGGCGCCCGGCGTCTCCAGCAGGATCGCCGTGGACGTGGTCGACGCCCCGAGCCCGCGCACCACTCGGTTGAGCAGGCTGTGGCCGAGCAGCTGCGCGGCCACCGTCAGGGCGATCAGCTTGGCCCAGGTGCCGCCGTCGTAGCCGCCGAGCGAGGAGCCCGAGGCCAGGCAGACGGCGAGCAGGGCCACGGCCGTGGTGGAGTAGCAGACGTAGGTGTACGCGGTCGTGCTGACGGTCCGTCGGACCTCCGCGCCGAGCAGGACGTAGCCGGCCGCCGCGATGCCGCCGCCCAACGCCAGCGCGTCCCCGGCCAGGGCGCGCGGCGACAGCGACAGGTCGACGCCGGTCAGCAGCACCACGCCGGCGACCGCGAGCGCGGAGCCCAGCCACACCATCCGGGGCGGGCGGTGACCGCGCATCAACAGGAACAGGGTGGTCCACACCGGCGTGGTGGTGCCGAGAGCGGTGGAGGACGCGACCGAGGTCATGGTGAGGCTCGGCAGCCACAGCCCGAAGTGCAGTGCCAGCACCAGACCGGAGGCGAGCGAGAGCCCGAAGGCCCGGCGGCCCATCCCCAGCAGCTCCCGCCGGTGCCGCAGCCAGGCGAAGGGGCTCAGCACCCCGACGGCCATGGCGTTCCGCCAGAAGGCGATGGCCAGCGCGGGCGCGGCGGTCGCGGCGATCAGCGGGGCGGACAGCGAGACACCGGCGATGGCGACGGCGAGGAGCGTGAAGTCCAGCGGCGCCTTCCCGTGCGGGACCGTGCCGGACACGGCGTCCGCCTTCGGTGCGGCGGGCGTGGTTCTGGCGGGCGGCGCGGCGGACACGCGGGGGCTCCTCGGGGCGGGCGGGGCGGTGACCTCCTTAGCGTAAGGCCCGTTCCGGCCCTGAGCTCCTGTCGTCTCACCATGTGTGCGGCACCACGGCGGCGCCCGGCGCGGGCCACGCCATAGGGTGGGACGCATGACGGACACCGTGACGCAGCCGCAGCTGGACCAGGCCCTGGTCGAGGAGGCCGTGAAGAAGTCCGGTCTGCTCTGGGCCGACGGTCAGGCCCTGTGGCACGCCTGGGTCGACGGCGCCGTGGTGGTCGTCGGCGGCGGCCCCGGCGAGCAGCCGCTGCCCGGCCCCGGGCTCACCGACGGCGGCACCGCCACGGTCACCGTCCGCAGCAAGGACAAGGGCGGCCGGCTGGTCGCCTTCCCGGTCCGGGTCACCGAGCTGCGCCCGGACGGCGAGGCGTGGACGGCCGCGGTGGCCGAGCTCAAGGGCAAGCGCCTCAACGCGCCGGACGCGGAGACGATGACCGCGCGCTGGGCCCGTGAGTGCCGCGTACTGCGCCTGGAACCCGCCGGCGACCTGCTGGAGCGCCCGGGAGCGATGCCGGACGGCAGCGGCGCGGCGGCCCCGGTGCCGACGCCCGCGACCACCCGCCACCCGGTGCCGGCGGGCCTGCCGAAGCTGCTGCTGCGGCGCCGCAGGAAGTCCTGAGCCCCCGGGCTCCGGTGACTACTGCGTGACGGCCTTGCCGTAGTCGACGACGTCGTCCTCGTCGGGCGCCCGCAGCGTGAAGTCCTTGCCCCAGTCGTCCATGGTCAGCGTGCCGGCGCCGCCGGCGCGTTCGTAGCGCAGCGGGTACGGCTTGCCCTCCAGGGACACGTCGATCGTGCCGCCCTCGCCGCCGTCCGCGGTGACGGCGATGGTGCGGACGCCGCCGACCGTGCGGTGTTCCCCGACGGCGAGGGCGCCGTGCAGCACGAACAGGCCCTCCAGCAGCACCTCCTTGTCGGTGAAGCCGCTGAACTGGTCGTACGCGGGGTCCGCGGTGGGGACCTTGACGTACTTGTTCTTGAGCTTGGCGCCGACCTGGTCGCCGTAGAACCCCGCGCCCGCCTTGAGGTAGAGGTCGTCGCCCACCCGCAGCAGTTCGAAGGTGCTGCCCTCGGAGGTGACCTCGCCCAGGCCGCCGTTGCCGCGCAGCCGCATGTCGAGCGTGTAGGTGTGGCCCCTGCTGACGACGGTGCCGGCCAGCCGTACCGTGTCGGCCGCGTCGGCGGCGGTGCGGGCGCGCTTCTCGATGGTCCCGGCGGGCAGCTTGCCGACGCCGTTGGTCCCCGCGTCCGGGTCGCCCGCGCACCCTGTCGCCCCGGCGAGGACGAGGACCGTGCCCAGAAGGCTCACGAGGACCGACGACGTGCGGCCGAGGATCACGTGTTCTCTTCCTCCTGCGGTGGTACGCGCCCGTCACACGAGGGGAGCGGCGAAGCGGAGCCGAAGCCACCGCAGCGTACCGCTGGCCGGGTGAACCCCTGTGAACGCCGTGCGAAGCACCCGTGGAGCATTACCGCGCGCCCCGCCCGCGGGAGCGGCGTTAGCCTGGCGGCATGCCAGCGGGAACCTCCCGGGTCTTCGTCTCGCACCTGTCCGGGGTGCGGGTCTTCGATCCCAACGGCGACCAGGTCGGCCGGGTCCGGGACGTGGTCGTGATGCTGCGCGTCGGGGGCCGGCCGCCGCGTGTGCTGGGGCTGGTGGTGGAGGTCGTCAGCCGGCGCCGGATCTTCCTGCCGATCACGCGCGTGACGGGCGTGGAGTCCGGTCAGGTGATCACCACCGGTGTCGTCAACATGCAGCGCTTCGAACAGCGCCCGACCGAGACCCTCGTCCTCGGCGAACTGCTCGACCGCCGGGTGACGCTCGTCGAGACCGGCGAGGAGGTGACCGTGCTGGACGTGTCCATGGTGCGGCTGGCCTCACGCCGCGACTGGGAGATCGACAAGGCCTTCGTCCGCCGCGGCAAGGGCGGCCCGCTGCGGCGCAGCGGCCTGACACTGACCGTGGAGTGGTCGGCGGTCACCGGCTTCTCGCTGGACGAGCACGCGCAGGGCGCGGAGGCGCTGCTGGCCACCTTCGACCAGTTGCGCCCGGCCGACCTGGCGAACGTCCTGCACCACCTGTCGCCCAAGCGCCGCGCCGAGGTAGCCGCCGCCCTCGACGACGACCGGCTCGCCGACGTCCTGGAGGAGCTGCCGGACGACGACCAGGTGGAGATCCTCGGCAAGCTCAAGGAGGAGCGGGCCGCCGACGTGCTGGAGGCGATGGACCCGGACGACGCCGCCGACCTGCTGGCGGAGCTGCCGGAGGAGGAGCAGGAACGGCTGCTCGGTCTGATGGAGCCGCACGAGGCGGCCGACATGCGGCGGCTGATGTCGTACGAGGAGCGCACCGCCGGGGGTCTGATGACCACCGAACCGATCGTGCTGCGCCCCGACGCCACCGTCGCCGACGCCCTGGCCCGGGTCCGCAACCCGGACCTGTCCCCCGCGCTCGCCGCGCAGGTGTACGTCTGCCGGCCGCCGGACGAGACCCCGACCGGCAAGTACCTGGGCACGGTGCACTTCCAGCGGCTGCTGCGCGACCCCCCGTTCACCCTGGTCAGCGCGCTGCTCGACCGCGACCTGCAGCCGCTGGCGCCGGACACCCCGCTGCCGGCGGTCACCAGCTTCCTCGCCACGTACAACATGGTGTCGGTGCCGGTCGTCGACGACGGCGGCTCCCTGCTGGGCGCCGTCACCGTCGACGACGTCCTGGACCACCTGCTGCCGGAGGACTGGCGCGAGACGGAGCTGCGCGAGGAGGCGCAGTGAGCGAGGAGCGCCCGCGCATCCGCCTGGACCAGCCGCGGGTCCCGCGGATCAGCCTGCTGCCCTCCTACGACCCGGAGGCCTTCGGGCGGCTGTCGGAGAAGATCGCCCGCTTCCTGGGGACCGGCCGCTTCATCGTCTGGATGACGGTGGTGATCATCGCGTGGGTGGCGTGGAACGCGCTGGCCCCGAGGGAGCTGCGCTGGGACTCGTACCCCTTCATCTTCCTGACCCTGATGCTGTCGCTGCAGGCCTCCTACGCCGCCCCGCTGATCCTGCTGGCGCAGAACCGGCAGGACGACCGCGACCGGGTCAACCTGGAGCAGGACCGCAAGGCGAACGAGCGCAGCATCGCCGACACCGAGTACCTGACCCGCGAGGTGGCCGCGCTGCGGCTGGGCCTGGGGGAGGTCGCCACGCGCGACTGGATCCGCTCCGAACTGCAGGACCTGCTGAAGGACATCGAGGAGCGGCAGCGGGCCGAGGCGGAGTGAGCGACGGGGTGCGCCGGCGGGGGTGTGAACCCGCCCACCGGGGGTCCTGCGGGCACGGTGCGGGACGTACCATCGACGCATGGCTACCGATCCTCACCCAGGCTCCTCCCCCTCGCCCGACGCGGTGCGGGCCGCGCTCGCGACGGTGAACGACCCCGAGATCCACAAGCCGATCACCGACCTGGGCATGGTCAAATCGGTCGACATCGCGGACGACGGCGCGGTGCGGGTCGGTGTGTACCTGACGGTCTCGGGCTGTCCGATGCGGGACACCATCACCAGCTTGGTGACGACCGCCGTCGCGAAGGTCCCCGGGGTCAGCGGTGTGACCGTCGAGCTGGACGTGATGAGCGACGAGCAGCGCCGCGAGCTGGCCACCTCGCTGCGCGGCGGCCAGGCGGAGCGCGAGATCCCGTTCGCCAAGCCCGGTTCGCTGACCCGGGTGTACGCGGTCGCCTCCGGCAAGGGCGGCGTCGGCAAGTCCTCGGTGACGGTGAACCTGGCCGCCGCGATGGCCGCCGACGGGCTGAAGGTCGGTGTGGTCGACGCCGACATCTACGGCCACAGCGTGCCGCGGATGCTCGGTGCGGACGGCCGTCCGACCCAGGTCGAGAACATGATCATGCCGCCCTCGGCCAACGGTGTGAAGGTCATCTCCATCGGCATGTTCACCCCGGGCAACGCCCCGGTGGTGTGGCGCGGCCCGATGCTCCACCGGGCGCTGCAGCAGTTCCTCGCCGACGTGTACTGGGGCGACCTGGACGTGCTGCTGCTCGACCTGCCGCCCGGCACCGGCGACATCGCGATCTCCGTCGCGCAGCTGGTCCCGAACGCCGAGATCCTCGTGGTGACGACGCCCCAGCAGGCGGCGGCCGAGGTCGCCGAGCGCGCGGGCACCATCGCCGTCCAGACCCACCAGAAGATCGTCGGTGTCATCGAGAACATGTCCGGGCTGCCCTGCCCGCACTGCGGCGAGATGGTCGACGTCTTCGGCGCCGGCGGCGGCGAGCGGGTCGCCGAGGGCCTGACCCGCACCACCGGAGCCACCGTGCCGGTGCTCGGCCAGATCCCGATCGACGTGCGGCTGCGCGAGGGCGGCGACGACGGCCGCCCGGTCGTCCTCACCGACCCGGAGTCCCCGGCCGGCTCGGCGCTGCGGGCCATCGCGGGCAAGCTCGGCGGCCGCCAGCGCGGTCTCGCCGGTCTGTCGCTGGGCATCACGCCGCGCAACAAGTTCTGACCCGGCACGTCCGGCACGTCCGGCACGCCGGGTCGTACGGCCAGGCGCCCGTGCGGCGGCAGGGCCGCGTACCGGCCCCGTGAACACCTCAGGGGCGCCTCCCGGTCCGGGAGGCGCCCCTGAGCCGTCTCTCACGGCCGGTACGTGGTGATGTCCTTCACCTGGGCCAGGCCGAGGCCGTAGGCGCTCATCCCGCGCCCGAAGGCACCGAGGTGCACCCCGCGCGCCGATCCGGCCATCACCCAGCCGTACTCCGACTCCCGGTAGTGGAAGGGCGTCGGGGCGCCGTCCACGGGCAGGGTGAGCGCCGACCAGCCGGGGCCCTCGAGGTTGTCCGCGAGGTCCCAGGCGATGGCGGTCTGCTGGTCGAGCCAGTCCTGCCGCAGGTGCCGCTCCATATGGGTGGGCCAGGTGCACGAGAGCAGTCCCGAGCCCGCCAGCCAGGCCGCCGTGGCGACGGAGGTGGCGTCCAGCACGCCGGTGCCGTCCGAGCTGCGCCGGACGGGGCGCTCGGCGACCGTGACGACCACCACGAAGCGGCGGTTGTCGGGGGTGGGCTCGACCTTGACGGACGGTTCGTCGCCGTGGCCGGTGGAGCCGTGCTCGACCGTGCCGTCGGCGTTCAGGCCGACGGGGGCGAGCCAGCGCTCGCCGGTGAACGCCTCGTCCAGCCCGTACCAGGGGAAGTCGGCCGTGAGATGGCCGTCGACCGTACGATCCGCCGGATCAGCTGTGGTCTCCATACGCGCGGGGCCTCCTCCATAAGGGCAAACAAAGGGAGAATAGCCACTCGCGCAGCGTGAACGGGGCAGGGCCCCCGTATCAGGTGGCGTCGGAATCGAACGGCGGGGCCTCGCCGGGGGACACGTCGCGCTTGCGCAGCCGGTCGGGGGTGCCCGGGGAAGCCCCGGAGCCCGAGCCGCCGCCGCTGTCACGGCCGTGCACGGCGTCCGTGACCGCCGACATCTCCTCCTTGAAGTCGAATCCGTTGCGGATCTCCTTCAGGCCCAGCTCGTCGTTGTCCATCAGCTGCTTGCGGACGAAGTTCTTCGGGTGCAGGTCCTCGAACTCGAAGTCCTTGAACTCCGGGCCCAGCTCGTTGCGGATGTCGGCCTTCGCGCTGTCCGAGAACTCCCGGACCTTGCGGACGAACTGCATCACGTCCTTGATGACCTTGGGCAGCTTGTCCGGCCCGAACACGAGCACGGCAAGGATCACGAGCGCGACGACCTCCAGCGCGCCTATGTCTGAAAACACCGTGCAGCTCCTCGTGGCCTCGGCCGGCGGACGGAATCCGGCGCATCTCACCGTACCTGGCCCAACCGCCTGCACGGGAGTAGGCAGGGTCAACAGTAGGTCGCGCCCCGGTAAATCCCGAATTCGCCGTGCTCAGTTCCCGCTGGCCGAGCCCAGGGTCAGCTCCACGGCCCGCTCCTTGCCGCCCCGCTTCACGGTCAGCTGCAACGTGTCGCCCGGCCGGTGGGCGCGGATCCGCACGATCAGCTCCTCGCCGTTGTGCACCCGCTTGCCGTCGATGGCGGTGATCACGTCGCCCGGTTCGATGCCCGCCTTGGCGCCCGGGCCGTTCGGGGTGACCGAGTCGCCCTCGCCCTGGCCGTCGGGGCTGACCTGGGCGCCGTCGCCGGAGTACTGCAGGTTGATGCTGACGCCGATCACCGGGTGGGTGGCCTTGCCGTCGTTGATCAGCTGCTCGGCGACCCGCTTGGCCTGGTTGACGGGGATGGCGAAGCCGAGGCCGATGCTCCCGCCCTGGCTGCTGTTGCCGAACGGGTCGGTGCCGCTGTCCGCCGAGCGGATGGCGCTGTTGATCCCGATGACCAGGCCCTTGGCGTCGACCAGCGGACCGCCGGAGTTGCCCGGGTTGATCGGGGCGTCGGTCTGGATGGCGTCGACGTAGCTGACGTCGTTGCTGTTGGTCTCCCCGCCGGCGGTGATCGGGCGCTGGGTGGCGCTGATGATGCCGGAGGTGACGGTGCCCTCCAGGCCGTAGGGGGCGCCGATGGCGACGACCGGGTCGCCGACCTGGGCGGCGTCGGAGTCGCCGAGGGTCAGCGGGTGGAGCCCCTTGACGCCGCTGACCTTGATGACCGCGAGGTCGTAGCCGGTGTCCCGGCCCACGATCGTGGCGGGTTCGACCTGGCCGCCGTTGAAGGTCACCGAGATGGTCCCGCTCTTGGCGACGCTCTCCACCACGTGGTTGTTGGTGAGGATGTGGCCCTCGTCGTCCAGCACGAAGCCGGTGCCGGTGCCCTCCCCGGCGTCGCCCTTGACGTGGATGTACACGACGCCGGGCAGGACCTGGGCGGCGATGCCCGCGACGCTGTCCGGGGCCCGGGTGCCGGCCTCCGCCGTGGCCTGCGGCAGGGTCACGTCCGGTGCGCCGCCGCTGTCGTGGACGTAGGCGCCCAGCGCCCCGCCGATGCCGCCGGCGATGAGGGTGACGGCGACGAGTGCGGCCGCCAGCGGCGCGCGGCGGCTCCCCGTCGACTGGGCGGCGGGCCGCTGCGGGCCGGTGGTGCCGCCCGGGGGCGCCCAGGGGTCGTAGCGGTGCCACTGGCCCACCGACAGCGGCGGGGGCGGGGTCGCGGGCGGGGGCGGGGTCGCGGGCCGGTGCGGCGGGGCCGCGCCGGCGGGATGCTGCACGGGCGGCGCGGGCGCCCAGGGGCCGGGCTCGCCGTAGGGCGGGGTGTCGTACGGGTCCCGGGGGTGCCGGGGGGCGGCTTCGGCGGGGGGCCCGGTGGGTGTGTCGGGCGCGTCCGGGGCGGGCCCGTCCCGCGGCTCAGGGGGAACCGGCGTGACCGTCTCCGGCCGGCTCCACCACTTCGGCCCTTCGGCCTTCCCCTCGTCCACGGTGCTCCCCTACGACGACCAGTCCTCCCTGGATTGAACCAGGAGTCGGCGCCGCCCGCAGCCGACCGCTCAGCGGGTCACGGGGAAGTGGCCGACCAGGGGGACGACCGAGTCGAACGGAACGGGCTTGGTCGGCGCGGCCGTGGTGCCGCTCGGCGAGGTGGCGGAGGCGCTCGGGCCGGTGGTCGCGGGCGGGGCGAGTGCGGGTGCCGGGGTGACCCCCGGAACGGCCGATACGGCCGGGGCGGTGAGCGGCCCCTCGTCGCCGGACAGACCCAGCGGCCGGGTGACGGCGCCGGCGGGCACTCCGTCGGCGGCGCCGACGCCGTACGGGTGCATGCCGCCCGAGGCGGGGTGCAGCAGGTCGCTGGTGGCGGTGCTCCACACGTCGGCTGCCGCACGCGCGGTGCCGCCGGTGAAGGGCGTCGTGGGGGCGCCCGGGCCGCTGCGGGAGAGCGGGGTGCCACCGGCACCGTCCACCGCCGCGTCCAGCGGCAGGGCGCCGCCGAGGGCGATGGCGGCCATGGAGACCGCGCCGGCCGCGGCGAACGCGAAACGGCGCCGCCCGCGGACCGCGGTGGCGGGCGAGGCGGGGCCGACGGGCGCGACCGCACCGCCGGAGCGGCCGCTCTCGTGGATCCGGAAGCCGCGGGACGCGGAGGCGGACAGGGGCAGCGAGAACTCCTCGCGCGCCTTGCCGAAGAGGCCGCCGCCGAGGCGCTCGCCGCCGAGGCTGGCCGTCTCCATCAGTCCGCCGTCACCGAAGGGCCCTCTTCCACCGTCGCCGTCACCCCCGGGCAACTCCTGGAGGCGGGCGAGCAGGCCCGCCGAGAGCGTGGGCGGCGCGGCGGCGGCCACCACGTCCTTCATCCGGCGCTGTTCGTCGGCCGCGGCCTTGCATTCCGCGCAGGTCGCCAGGTGCGCGAGCACCCGGTCGCGGGCGTCGTCGTGCAGCTCGCCGTCGACGAAAGCGGCGAGATGGTCACCCAAGTGCTGGTCGGCACACGTGAGGTGCCGGCTGACACCGCTGCTCACGTGCTCCCGCCCTCCAGGGCCGGCCGGCCGGTGGCCAGGACGGGCGCGCGGCCCGGACGGGCGGCCGGCGCGCGGTGCTCCAGCGCCTTGCGCAGGTGCGAACGGCCGCGGTGGATACGGCTGCGCACGGTGCCCAGCTTCACGCCGAGCGTCGCGGCGATCTCCTCGTACGACAGGCCCTCGATGTCACACAGCACGACGGCCGCGCGGAACTCCGGGGCGAGGGTGTCCAGCGCCTGCTGGATGTCCGCGTCGAAGTGGGTGTCGGCGAAGTGCTGCGCCGGGGACGGCTCACGGCTCGGCAGCCGCTCGGCCGCGTCGTCGCCGAGGGCGTCGAAGCGGATGCGCTGACGACGGCGGACCATGTCGAGGAAGAGATTGGTGGTGATGCGGTGCAACCAGCCCTCGAAGGTGCCGGGGGTGTACGTCGACAGCGAACGGAAGACCCGCACGAAGACCTCCTGCGTGAGGTCCTCGGCGTCGTGCTGGTTGCCGGTGAGGCGGTACGCGAGGCGGTACACCCGGGCGCTGTGCGTACTGACGATCTCCTCCCAGGAGGGGGGCGTCCACGCCTGGTTGTCCCCGTCGGTGGCGAAGGTCGCGTTGGCGACCACAGTCGCGGACTCGTCGGTGCGCGGACGGTCGTCAGCTGTATCGGTCACGGATTTCGGCTCGCCGGCCGACCTGCGGAAGCGCGAGAGCACTCCCCGGTGACCCGCCGCAGCCGCACCTCCCCTGTCGGCTCTGGTGGTGTCCAGTAGAGCCCCTACCATAGCCACCTCGCCCGTTAGCTCCGGATAAGTGCCGGGCTCATCTCGCCCGGCCCCGACGTTCAGGTCCGTCGCAGGTACCAACGAGCGGTCCCATCTGCGGGTTCCCGACCGCAACGGATACAGTCGCCGGGCGGGCTGCAACCGTCAGGCGGACAGGAGAGGGCAATTACCGGCAACCGGCAGGCGAGCTGGGCGTTCGCGGACGCTTTCGTCGCCGAGGACGACGCGCTGATACGAGCCCGCGGGCGAGCTCGTGAGGCCGGCGTGCGCCCGGTCTCCCCCGGCACCGGCGCGACGCTGCGGCTGCTGGCCGCCGCCACGGACGCCAAGGCGGCCGTCGAGATCGGCACCGGCACCGGCGTCTCCGGGATCCACCTGCTGCACGGCATGCGCCCCGACGGCGTGCTGACCACCGTCGACACCGAACCGGACCGCCAGCAGCTCGCCCGCACCGCCTACCGGGAGGCGGGGTTCGCGGGGAACCGGGCCCGCTTCATCCCCGGCCGGGCGCTGGACGTCCTCCCCCGCCTCGCCGACGGCGGCTACGACCTGGTCTTCTGCGACGGGGACCGGCTGGAGTACCCGGACTACCTCGGCGAATCGTTGCGGCTGCTGCGCCCCGGCGGGCTGGTCTGCTTCGAGGGCGCCTTCGCCCAGGGCCGCTCGATGGACGCCGCCCATTCCGAGCCGGAGGTGATGCGGCTCCGCGAACTGATGCGGACCGTACGGGACAACGCGGCCCTCGCGCCCGTCCTGCTGCCCACCGACGACGGGCTGCTCTGCGCGGTACGGCGCGGCTGAGAATTCCCCGCCCGGAATGCACCTGTTTCCGGTCCGGCATCCAATCGGAGAAACAAGTGGGCCCCCGGCGACATGCCGCCAGGGGCCCAAGGCTTGGATTGGCCGGTTGTCAGGCGATGGCCTTCTTCAAAGCCTCGCCGAGTGCATCCGCCTCGTCGGGAGTCAGCTCGACGACAAGCCGTCCGCCGCCCTCGAGCGGAACGCGCATGATGATGCTCCGCCCCTCCTTGGTCACCTCGAGCGGGCCATCACCCGTCCGCGGCTTCATGGCCGCCATGCTCGTTCCCCTTCCTGAAACCAGCTCTTCGCAACCGGTGGCCCAGGCGCCACCGGACTCGAACACATTGGTTCTCAGCCATTATCCCGCATCGGGTGACCTGATGACCAACATCGGTTCCCATCCGTTCGAGAACCCTGTCCCGCAAAACCGTCCATTTCGGTGATCGCACTCTCCGGCGCGTTTGCCGGGGGTCACGTGTCCGCGCCCGGAGATCTCCGGCATGCTGACCCCGAACGTGAGCCGCGACGAAGGGGACCACATGGCCGACACCGTGCTGTACGAGGTGAGCGACGGGCTCGCCACCATCACCCTGAACCGCCCCGAGGCGATGAACTCGCTGAACGTCGACACCAAGGTCGCGCTGCGGGACGCCCTCCAGTCGGCGGGCGCCGACCCCGCAGTGCGGGCCGTGCTCCTGACCGCGAACGGCACGGCCTTCTGCGTCGGCCAGGACCTCAAGGAGCACGTCGGGTTCCTCCAGCAGGAGGGCGGCGGCCCGGCCATGTCCACGGTGCGCGAGCACTACAACCCGATCGTCACCGCGATCGCCACCATGCCCAAGCCCGTCGTCGCCGGGGTCAACGGGGTCGCCGCGGGCGCCGGCGCGGGCTTCGCCTTCGCCTGCGACTACCGCGTGGTCGCCGACACGGCCGTCTTCAACACCTCCTTCGTCGGCGTCGCCCTGACCGCCGACTCCGGGGCCTCCTGGACGCTGCCGCGGCTGGTCGGCCGCAGCCGCGCCGCCGACCTGCTGCTCTTCCCGCGCAAGATCGGCGCTCAGGAGGCGTACGAGCTGGGCATCGCCAACCGGCTGGTGCCGGCCGGCGAGCTGGCCGCCGAGGCCGCCTCGGTCGCCCGGCAGCTCGCCGAGGGCCCGACCGTCGCCTACGCGGCGGTCAAGGCCTCCATCGCGTACGGCGAGGGGCACTCACTGGTCGACACCCTGGCCAAGGAGGACGAGCTGCAGACGGCCGCCGGCGCCTCCGAGGACCACCGGATCGCCGTCGAGGCCTTCCTGAAGAAGGAGAAGCCCCGCTTCCTGGGCCGCTGAGCCCGGGCGGCGGGGGCGAGGCGGGCCCGGCGGGCGCTCAGCGACGGGCGCAGCAGTCGGCCAGGTGGTCGTCCACCAGGCCGCAGGCCTGCATCAGCGCGTAGGCGGTGGTGGGGCCGACGAAGCGGAAGCCGCGCTTCTTGAGGTCCTTGGCCAGCGCGGTGGACTCCGCCGTGACGGCCGGCACGTCCGCGACCGTGCGGGGTGCCGGGCGTCCGGCGGGGTCCGGGGCGTACGACCAGACGAGGGCGTCCAGGCCGCCCTCGTGGGCCTCGCGCAGCGCCAGGGTGGCGTGCGCGTTGGCGATGGCCGCGTCGATCTTCGCGCGGTTGCGGATGATGCCGGTGTCGGCGAGCAGCCGCTCCCGGTCCTCGTCGGTGAAGGCGGCGACCGCCTCCGGGGCGAAGTCCGCGAAGGCCTTCCGGAAGCCCTCGCGGCGCCGCAGGATCGTGATCCACGACAGTCCGGACTGGAAGGCCTCCAGGCTCAGCCGCTCGTAGAGGGCCGCCTCGCCGTGCACCGGGCGGCCCCACTCGGTGTCGTGGTACGCCACGTAGTCGTCCGTGGACAGCCCCCAGGGGCAGCGGGCCAGGCCGTCCGGCCCGGTCACCACGCCGCCGTCGCTCACAGCCCGCTCCCGGGGGCGCGCGGGTCCTCGGGGGGCTGCGGGGCCTGCTCGGCGTCCTTGACCAGCGACTGGCCGCCCAGCCGGGTGGCGTGGGCGCCGGCCAGGGCGGCCTCCAGGTCGGCGATGTGCGCGTCGCGCTGGGCGAGTTCGGCGCCGAGGCGCTCCAGCACGTCGTCGACGTCCACCATGCGGTACCCGCGCACGGTCACCGGCAGGCGCAGCCGGTCGACGTCCGCGCGGCCCACCGGCCGCTCCGGCGGCAGCCGGTCGTCCACCCGGTCCGGCTGCACGTCACGGAGCACCCCGCCGTCGCCGAGCACCGCGAGGGCGACCGCGCCGACCACCGCGACCAACGCGATGAGCATGAACCAGAACAAGACCTCTCCCGGGGTCGGCTCGACGTGTACGCCACGATCGTGCCACGTCGCGCCGTGCGCGCGGCGTGCGGTCGGCGACTATCTTCGATCGGCGTACGACATTTCGAGGGAGGCAGGCGCGACATGCTGCGGCTGGGCACACGGGTATTCGGCGAGCACGAGCCCGTGATCATGGCGATCGTGAACCGGACGCCGGACTCGTTCTACGACCAGGGCGCCACGTTCACCGACGCTCCGGCCCTCGAACGCGTCGAGCGCGCGGTCGCGGAGGGCGCCGCGATCATCGACGTCGGCGGGGTGAAGGCGGGCCCCGGCGAGGAGGTGTCGGCGCAGGAGGAGATCCGCAGGACGGTCGGTTTCGTCGCCGAGGTCCGCCGCCGCCACCCCGACGTGGTGATCAGCGTGGACACCTGGCGCCACGAGGTCGGCGAGGCGGTCTGCGAGGCCGGCGCGGACCTGCTCAACGACGCCTGGGGCGGTGTCGACCCCCGGCTCGCCGAGGTCGCCGCGAAGCACGGCGTCGGGCTGGTGTGCACCCACGCGGGCGGCGCGCTGCCGCGGACCCGGCCGCACCGGGTGGGCTACGCGGACGTGATGGCCGACATCCTGAAGGTGACGGTGGGCCTCGCCGAGCGGGCGGCCGCGCTCGGGGTGCGGCGGGACGCCATCCTCATCGACCCCGGCCACGACTTCGGGAAGAACACCCGGCACTCGCTGGAGGCGACCCGGCGGCTGCCGGAGATGACCTCCACGGGCTGGCCGGTGCTGGTCTCGCTGTCCAACAAGGACTTCGTGGGCGAGACCCTGGACCGCCCCGTCAAGGAGCGGCTGATCGGCACCCTGGCGACGACCGCCGTCTCGGCGTGGCTCGGCGCCCGGGTGTACCGGGTGCACGAGGTCGCCGAGACGCGTCAGGTGCTGGACATGGTGGCCTCGATCGCGGGTCACCGGCCCCCGGCGGTCGCCCGACGGGGGCTGGCGTAGCCCCGCCGGCGGTTCAGTCGCCGATCTCCTTGGTCACCAGGGCGACCGCCTCGTCGACGTCGTCCGTGACGTGCAGGAGTTCCAGGTCGACGGGGGACGCCTTGCCGCCGTCCACGACGGTGTCGCGGACCCAGTCGACCAGGCCGCGCCAGTAGGCGGAGCCGAACAGGACGATGGGGAACTGCGTGACCTTGCGGGTCTGGACCAGCGTGAGGGCCTCGAAGAGCTCGTCGAGGGTGCCGAAGCCGCCGGGCAGCACGATGAACCCGGAGGCGTACTTCACGAACATCGTCTTGCGGACGAAGAAGTAGCGGAAGTTCACGCCGATGTCGACGTAGGGGTTGAGCCCCTGCTCGAACGGCAGCTCGATGCCCAGCCCCACCGAGACCCCGCCGGCCTCGCAGGCACCGCGGTTGGCCGCCTCCATCGCGCCGGGGCCGCCGCCGGTGATCACGGCGAAGCCGGCCTCGGCCAGGGCCCGGCCGATGCGGACGCCGGTCTCGTAGTCGGTCGATCCCTCGGCGGTACGGGCGGAACCGAAGACGCTGACCGCCCTGCCGAGTTCGGCGAGCGCGCCGAAGCCCTCGACGAACTCCGACTGGATGCGCATCACGCGCCAGGGGTCGCTGTGGACCCAGTCCGAGGGCTCCCGGGTGTCCAGCAGGCGCTGGTCGGTCGTGGACTTCTGCACCTGGCCCCGGCGCCGTACGACCGGCCCGGTGTGGCGCTCGGGCCAGCCGCGTGCCATGGGCCGGCCCTCCGCCGCCGCCGTCTCGGCGGCGGCCGCCTCCTCCGCGTCCCTGTCCATGTCGGACTCCTTTCACTACCGTCCGGTCAGGGTACGACCGCGTCCGCCGGGCGGATCAAGAACGCGCCGCTGAATTGCTCGTTACGACAGCCAGGCGCGCAGCTTCTCCTCCGCCTCCAGGACGGCGGCGACGGCGACGTGCTCCTCGCGGGTGTGGGCGAGCCGTGGGTCCCCGGGGCCGTAGTTCACCGCCGGGACGCCCAGCGCGGAGAAGCGGGCCACGTCGGTCCAGGCCTCCTTGGGCGCGGGCTCGGTGCCGATGGCCGCGACGAAGGCGGCCGCCGCCGGGTGGGACAGGCCCGGCAGGGCGCCGGGGGCGCTGTCGGTCAGCCGCACCTCGAAGCCCTCGAAGACCTCGCGGACGTGGTCGAGGGCCTCGGCCTCGGAACGGTCCGGGGCGAAGCGGAAATTGACGATCACCGCGCAGGAGTCGGGGATCACGTTGCCGGCGTGACCGCCCTCGATCATGACCGCGTTGAGCCCCTCGCGGTAGGTGAGGCCGTCGACGGCCGCCTGCCGCGGCTGGTAGGCGGCGAGCCGGGCCAGCACCGGCGCGGCCTTGTGGATGGCGTTCTCGCCCAGCCAGCTGCGCGCGGAGTGGGCGCGGCGCCCGGTGGTCTCCACACGGACCCGCAGGGTGCCCTGGCAGCCGCCCTCGACCTTGGCGTCGGTGGGCTCCAGGAGGACGGCGAAGTCGCCGGCGAGCCATTCCGGGTGGTTCTCGGCGAGCCGCTTGAGGCCGTTGTGCTCCGCCGCGATCTCCTCGGCGTCGTAGAAGACGAAGGTCAGGTCGCGGTTGGGGGCGGGGAGGGTGGCGGCCAGTCGCAGCTGGACGGCGACCCCGGACTTCATGTCGGAGGTGCCGCAGCCCCACAGGACGCCGTCCTCGTCGCGGCGGGAGGGCACGTTCTCGGCGATCGGCACGGTGTCCAGGTGCCCGGCGAGGACGACCCGCTCCGCCCGGCCGAGGCGGGTGCGGGCCACGACGGCGTCCCCGTCCCGGTCGACCGTGAGGTGCGGCAGGGCGCGCAGGGCGCTCTCCACGGCGTCCGCCAGCGGCTTCTCGGCGAGGCTGACGGAGGGGATGTCGACGAGCTGCGCCGTCACGGCGGCGGCGTCCTGACTGAGATCGAGCACGGGCCGTTCCATGCCGCCGACCCTACCCGGGGGCGGGTCGGGGCCCCGGCACAGCGGGCTTCGGTACGGTGTGCGCGTGCCGAAGCCACCGTCGACCTCGACACCCGCCGCGCGCGCCCCCCGCAGGCGGGGGCGCGCCGCCCGTCTGGCCACCGCAGGGCTGGTGTTGCTGGGGGTCGCGGGCTATGCCGCGTACCACTTCGCCGGTGTCGGCGTCGGTCCGCGCCATCCGGCCTGCACGGTCACCACGGAGGCCGGCAGCCTCACCCTGGAGCCGCAGCAGGCGGCGAACGCCTCGACGATCGCCGCGGTGGCGGCCTCGCGCGGGCTGCCGGAGCGCGCGGTGACGATAGCGCTGGCCACGTCCATGCAGGAGTCGGCGCTGCGCAATCTCGACCACGGGGACCGCGACTCGGTGGGCCTGTTCCAGCAGCGCCCTTCGCAGGGCTGGGGCACGGCCGCGCAGATCATGGACCCGGTCTACGCCTCCAACGAATTCTTCGACGGCCTGGTGAAGATCCACGGCTATTCCCGGCTGCCCCTCACGGTGGCCGCGCAGAAAGTGCAGAAGAGCGGCTTCCCGCAGGCGTACGCCAAGCACGAGGCGGACGCCGCGCTGCTGGCCGGCGCGCTGACCGGCCGGCACGCCGGGGCGCTCACCTGCGTCACCCCGGTCGCCGCGGGGACGGTCTCCGGGGGCGACCCGGCGAAGGTGCGGGCCCGGCTGGTGCGGGAGTTCGGTGCCGACGTGGCGCCGCGGACCACCGAGACGCCGGCGGACCCCGGCGACGGGACCGCGCAGGACGCCAAGAACGGTGCGCGGGGCGGGGGTCCGGCCCGCCGCACGGTTGCGGTGCCGTCGGCCCCGGCGGGGAACGAGGCGCGCGGCGACGAGGGCCGGCGGGGCTGGGAGCTGGCCCAGTGGGCGGTGGCGCACGCCCATGAACTGAAGGTGGAGAAGGTGACCTTCGGGGACCGCGAGTGGTCGGCGGAGGCATCCGACCGGGGCTGGACGGCGTCGAATTCCGACGTCGCGCGGGGCGCCGCGGGCGATGTCAGGATCACCGTCGCGCAATAGTGCGGGCATTCACCCCCAGGCGGGTGATTGATACGCCAAACCCATCAGATGTGAATCCCCTCGTTCGGGGGTGCGAAAAAAGCTTCTGATCATGGGCTGTGACGTTTCCGCGGCAGTTCCGGCTCCGCCCGAATTGCTCCGCTTTACCGCCCCGGGAATCCGGCTGCATTACCAACTCTTTACTCTTGGCGGCCGCAACCTTCGGCCCCCTTCACGCGGTAGTCACGACGTCCGCCCCGCGGACATGTCACGTCGAAACTGTCGTCTCTCCGTAAAAGGAGCACCATGTCTCTCCCCCTCGCGCGTCGGATCGCCCGGGCCGCCCTGCTGGTCGGCGCGGCCGCGGCTCCTCTCATCGGTGCCGGTGCCGCGTCCGCCGCCGCGCTGCCGCAGGTCGGCGACCTGGGTGGGCTGACCAACGTGGACAAGACCCCCGAGCTCACCGGCACCGTGAACGGCGTGGCCAAGCAGTCCGGCGCCGTGAAGACCGTGCAGCAGGCGCTGCCCGCGACGACCGAGACCGTCGGCGGCCTCGCCAAGAGCACCCAGCCCACCGTCAAGGGCGCCGCGACGGAGGCCGCCAAGACCGTCGGCGGCACCGCCCAGGAGCTCGGGAAGACCGCCAAGGGCTCGGGGCTGCCGGGTGGCCTCCCCTCCACCGGCCAACTGCCCCTCCAGGGGCTCCCCATCGGCGGCTGACCCCCCACAGCCGCACCGAAAGGGCCCGGGGAGCGGTGCTCCCCGGGCCCTTTGCGCGTGCTGTGCGCGGCCGTACCGCCGCCGGGCGTACCGCCGCCGCTCAGGAGGACAGCCGGCGCACCGCCGCCGCCACCCGCTCGTCGGTGGCGGTGAAGGCGATCCGTACGTACCGCTCGCCCGCCGCGCCGTAGAAGTCGCCGGGCGCCACAAGGATGCCCTGCTTGGACAGGTCCGCGACGGTGTCCCAGCAGGACTCGTCGCGCGTCGCCCACAGGTACAGGCTCGCCTCGCTGTGCTCGATGCGGAATCCGGCGGCCTCGAAGGCCTCCCGCAGCGTCGCCCGCCGCCGCGCGTAGCGCTCGCGCTGCCGGGCCACGTGGGCGTCGTCCCCGAGCGCCGCGACCGTGGCGGCCTGCACCGGGGCGGGCGTCATCATGCCGCCGTGCTTGCGGATCTGCAGCAGCTCGCCGAGCACGGCCGGGTCGCCCAGGAGGAAGGCGGAGCGGTAGCCGGCCAGGTTGGAGCGCTTGGACAGCGAGTGGACGGCCACGATGCCCTCGTAGGAGCCGCCGCAGACGTCCGGGTGCAGGACGGAGACCGGGTCGGCGTCCCAGCCCAGCTCCAGGTAGCACTCGTCGCTGAAGACCAGCACGCCGTGCTCACGTGCCCAGGCGACGGCACGGGTCAGCTCGTCCTTGGACAGCACGCGACCGGTGGGGTTGGAGGGGCTGTTGAGCCACAGCAGCCGCAGCCCGGCCGGGTCGGGCTCGGTCGGTTCGTCGTAGACGACCGGCTCGGCGCCCGCAAGCCGCGCCCCGACCTCGTACGTCGGGTAGGCGAGCCGCGGGTACGCCACCTTGTCGCCCGCGCCGAGGCCGAGTTGGGTCGGCAGCCAGGCCACCAGCTCCTTCGAACCGACCACCGGCAGCACGTGCGCGTCGGTCAGCCCGGCGGCGCCCAGCCGGCGGCCGGCCCAGCCGGTGATGGCGGCGCGCAGTTGCGGCGTCCCCCACACGGTCGGGTAGCCGGGGCTGTCCGCGGCCGCGGACAGGGCACGCTGCACGATGTGCGGGACCGGGTCCACCGGGGTGCCGACCGACAGGTCGACGATGCCGCCGGGATGGGCGGCGGCCGTGGCCTTGTACGGTTCGAGCCGGTCCCACGGGAAGACGGGGAGTCTGGACGAGACTGGCTGCGCCACGGTGGTGCTCACTTTCCGTTCCTCGCAGGCACGCGGCCTGCCACTGCCTGAAGCACGACGGTCCCGCACGGCGGTGTGCCGTGCGGGACCGCACGCAATTCTCGGGTCATTCGCCCTGCGGGGGCAGGGCGGCGATGAAGGGGTGGTCGCGCTCGATCAGCCCGAGCTTGGAGGCACCACCGGGCGAACCGAGCTCGTCGAAGAACTCGACGTTCGCCTTGTAGTAGTCCTTCCACTCCTCCGGGGTGTCGTCCTCGTAGAAGATGGCCTCCACCGGGCAGACCGGCTCACAGGCTCCGCAGTCGACGCATTCGTCCGGGTGGATGTACAAGGACCGCTGGCCCTCGTAGATGCAGTCGACGGGGCACTCCTCGATGCACGCCTTGTCCTTGACGTCGACACAAGGCTGCGCGATGACGTAGGTCACGCTGTCGTTCCTCCTCGATAGGGCTGTCTCGCGCGGGAGCGCGGCGTCGTCGATGCCCGCCCCTAGTATCTCCGTTCTTGGGCAGCAGACGAACAGGAGGGGCGGTCATGAGCATGGATTTCACCGCCGGAGGCCGGCTCGAGGTGCGCATAACCCCTTCTGACGTGGGCAAACGCGTTTCGGTACGGAGGATCGCGGAGATCGTCGACGGACACCCGGTGTTCACCGACGCCGTAGGGGTTCTCACATCGTGGGACCACGGGGTGCTCGTCGTCACCCGACGGGACGGAGAAGCCGTCCGCATCGCGGAATCGTCCCTGGTGGCGGGGAAGGTCGTACCCGCCGCACCGGCGCGTCGCGGCGCCCGCGCGCCCCGTGCGACCGCCCGCGAACTGCAGGAATCGGCCTCCCGCGGCTGGCCCGCGCAGGAGACCGCCCGGCTGGGCGGGTGGACGCTGCGGGCGGCCGGCGGCTTCACCCGGCGCGCCAACTCCGTGCTGCCGCTCGGCGATCCGGGTGTCCCGCTGTCGGAGGCCGCGGCACGGATCGCCCGCTGGTACGGCGACCGCGGACTGCCGCCGTACGTGCAGGTCACCACCGGTGGCGAGGACTCCGACGAGGCGCTGGCCGAGGCACTGGACCACTACGGCTGGACCGCGGAGGGCCACGCCCTGCTGCGCACGGCCGCGCTGGCGCCGATCGCGGACCTGCCGGGCACCGAGGCCGTGCGGCTGTCCCGCGAGGCCGACGCGGCGTGGCTCGCCCGCTACCACCGCACGGGTGACCTGGGCGACGCGGCGCTGAAGGTGCTGGGCGGCGGTCCCTCGGTGTGGTTCGCCACCGTTCCGGGCGACGGTCCGGCCGGCACCGGGCCCGCGGCGATCGGCCGCTGCGTCGTCGACGGCCGGTTCGCCTCCTTCGGCGCCGTCGAGGTGGCCCCGGACCACCGGCGGCGCGGACTGGCCCGGGCCGTGATGGCCGCGCTCGCCCGCAAGGCGCTGGACGAGGGCGCCTCCGGCGCGTACCTGCAGGTGGAGACCGGCAACGAGGGGGCGCGCGCCCTCTACGACCGGATGGGCTTCACCACCCACCACGCCTACCACTACCGGCGCGGCCCGCTGTCCGCGGAAGGGTGAGAAGCCCGGTATGGACGACGCCATGAGGCAGCGCTTCGGCGAGGCCGCCCGAGAGCCGCGCCCCGACCTCGCGGAGCTGTGCCTGCTCATCGGCGCGGAGGCCGACCCGTCCCTCGACGAGGCGGGCACGGACGCGGCGCAGATGGAACTCGACCGCCTCGCCGGGCTCCTGCCGTACGGCCTCACCGCACCCGGCGACTGGGCCGACGCCGCCGCGGAACTGCTGGGCAGCCGCTGCGGGTTCAACGGCTCCCCCGCCGACTACCAGCGGCTGGAGTCCTCGCTGCTGCACGAGGTGCTGCGCCGGCGGCGCGGGCTGCCGATCCTGCTGTCGGTGGTCTGGATGGAGGTCGTCCGGCGCGCGGGCGGCCCGGTCCACGGGGTCGCCCTCCCCGGGCACTTCGTCGTGGGCTTCGGCGACCCCGCGGGCGGGTTCGTGCTGGCCGACCCGTTCAACGGCGGGCGGCGGCTGGGCGAGGAGGACGTACGCGTGCTGGTGGCGGGCGCCACGGGGTCCGCTCCGTCCCCGGCGATGCTGGAGCCGGCGGATCCGCTGGACATCGTGCAACGGGTGCTCAACAACATCCGCGCCTGGGCGTCGGCACGGCCCGAGCACCTGGCCACGCAGTTGTGGGCGGTGGAGCTGGCGCTGCTGCTGCCCCACCATCCGGCGCGGCTGCGCTTCGAGCACGCCCAGCTGCTGGTGCGCAAGGGGGACTTCGCGCGGGGCGCGACGGAGATGGAGGAGTACGCCGACGTACTCGCCGAGGCGGAGCCCTCCGCCGCGACGGCCATGCGCCGCCAGGCGCGGGCCGCCCGCGCGCTCCTCAACTGACGGGGGCGTGTGGGCGGTGGGGGTGGGTGGGGGTGGTGCGGTGCGGTGCGCCGGTTCTTCGGCTGTCGCGCCGTCTCGCGCCCTGCGGGCGCAAAGATGCCGGCTGCGGAGGGGAGGGTGGGGGCCCGGGGCTCGTCTGCGGTGTGCGGCCCGGCGGGCGGTTGGGGTTCAGGCGCCGGAGCGGGGCCGGTTGTTCGTCTGGCCGCGGTCTCGTTGCCGTCCGCGGGTGCAGATGGCCGGTGACCACGCCCACCGTTCGTGGGTGGCGCGCCCGCCGTAACCGGCGACTGCGGGTGCTTCCCCGACCCGACAACGGGCTCTGTTTCGACGGCTATACCGCTGAAAGCGAGCCCGATCTCCGTCCGCGCGAAGATCGGGCCCTGTTCCGCCGGATATACCGTCGAAAGCGGGCCCGATCTCCCGCCGACCGCCCGGGCAGCACCCCGAAGCACCCGCAGACGCGGGTTACGGCGGGCGCGCCACCCACGGACCGTGGGCGTGGTCACCGGCCATCTGCACCCGCGGACGGCAACGAGACCTCCGCCAAGGGAGAGGCACCCCGCTCCGGCGCCTGAACCCCCGCCACCCACGCACCCGCACACTGCCGAGTTGGAGCGCCCCCCACCCTCCCCTCCGCAGCCCGCCGCTTTGCGCCCGAAGGGCGCGAGACGGCGGGACAGCCGAACAGCCGAACAGCCGAACAGCCGCCTAGAGCCAGCCGCGTTCGAGGGCGATGCGGACCGCTTCGGCGCGGTTGCGGGCGGCGGTCTTCTGGATCGCCGTGGAGAGGTAGTTGCGGACGGTCCCCTCCGAGAGGTGGAGGCGGCGGGCGATGTCCGCGTTGAGGGAGCCGTCGGCCGCCGCACGCAGGACGTCCCGCTCGCGCGGGGTGAGGGGGTCGGCCCCCTCCGACAGCGCGGCCGCCGCGAGCACGGGGTCGATCACCTTCTCCCCCCGCAGCACCCTGCGCACCGCCTCCGCGAGTTGCCCCGCGGGCGCGTCCTTGACCAGGAACGCGTCGGCGCCCGCCTCCATCGCGCGGCGCAGGTACCCGGGCCGGCCGAACGTGGTGACGATGACCACGCGCACCCCGGGCAGTTCCGCGCGCACCGCGGCTGCCGCGTCGAGGCCGGTCATCGCGCCGGGCATCTCGATGTCCAGGAGGGCCACCTGTGCGCCGGCGTCGCGGGCCGCGCCGACGACGTCCTCGCCGCGGGCGACCTGGGCGACCACCTCGATGTCGCCTTCAAGCCCCAGCAGCGCGGCCAGGGCCTCCCGCACCATCGACTGGTCCTCTGCCAGCAGCACCCGGATCATGGCCGTGAGCGTAGTCGGCCGGGACGACGGCGTGGAGGGTGAAGCCGCCCTCCACCACGGTCTCCAGACGGCCCCCGGCGAGCTGCAGGCGCTCCTCCAGGCCGGTCAGCCCGTTGCCGCGGTGCGCGCCGCCCGGCCCCGGTCCCCGGCCGTCGTCGGCGACGGTGAGCCGTACCGTGCCGTCGTCCTCGGCGACGGTGACCACGCAGCGTGTGGCGCCGCTGTGCCGTACGACGTTGGTGACGGCCTCGCGCAGGGCCCAAGCGAGGGCGCCCTCGGCCTCCGGCGTGAGCGGGGCGGTCACCGTCGCGGGCAGCCGGCCGCGGATGCCGGCGGCCTGCAGGACGGCGCGGGCGCCGGCGAGCTCGGTGGCGAGGGTGGGCCTGCGGTAGCCGCTGACGGCCTCCCGGACGTCCACCAGGGCCTGCCGGCTGACCCGTTCGATGTCGGCGACCTGCGCGGCGGCGTCCTCGGGGCGGTCGGGCAACATGCGTCCGGCCAGTTCGCTCTTGAGGGTGATCAGCGAGAGGGAGTGGCCGAGCAGGTCGTGCAGGTCGCGGGCGAGCCGCAGCCGTTCCTCCGTGGCCGCGAGCTGGGCGACGGCCGCCCGGGCCTCGCGCAGTTCACGGGTGGTCCGCACCAGCTGGCGCACGCCCATCATGGCGTAGCCGCCGAGCAGGCACGGCACGAGCAGCGGGATCACCAGGTCCTCGCCCGCGCCGGCGAGCCAGGCGGCGGCGGCGAGCAGCGCGGTGACCAGCGGGATCGCCCAGCGCGCCTGGCGGCCGGGGAGCACCGCCCCGCAGCCGACGGCGAGGTAGACGAACAGGACGAGGAAGGCCTCGCCGAGGGTGAACGTCATCAGCAGCGCCAGCGCTCCCAGCAGCAGGAGCTGCCCGTACACCCAGCGCGGCTGGTGTTCGGCGTTGGTCCGCAGGAAGACGATGCCGAGGTAGCCGGCGACGTAGCCGGCGAGCCCGAGCCAGCCCAGCACGGTCGCCGTGAGGCCGTGCCCGCCCTCGGCGAGGTCGCTGACCGGGGCGCCGAGGTAGAGCATCCACATGGCCACCCAGACCAGCTTGACCACGGCCTGGCGGCGGTTCTCCGGGGCCCTGCCGATCGCCGGGGCGTCCCGGGGCTCGGCGACGTCCGGCGCCTGCGTCGTTCCGGCGGTCACGGTCCTCCTCCTCTCCGGCCCGTCAGGCCTTCGCGGTGTCCTTGCGGTACATCCAAGCGGCTGTCCCGGCGAACACCAGCCCGTAGACCACCAGCACGGCGACGTCCCCGGCGTGCGGGGCCCGTCCGGACTCGACGGCCTGGCCGAGCGCCGCGTACGGGCGGGACGGGAGCAGCTCCGCGATGTCGCGCAGCCAGCCGGGGAAGGAGTCGAAGGGCACCCACAGCCCGCCGAGCAGCGCGAGCCCGAAGTAGGCGATCATCGCGACGGGACGGGCGGTCTCCGCCGAGGCGACGTAGCCGATGGCCACGCCCAGCGCGGCGAAGACGAAGCTCCCCGCCCAGCTGGTCAGCAGCACCCCGGCCCACTGCCACGCGGCCATCCGCACGCCCTTCACGGCGCCGCCGGCGAGCAGCACGAGCACGATCGAGGGCAGGCTGACCGTGGCGGCCGCGGCGACCTTGGCCAGGACGTAGCCGCGCCCGGGGAGGGCGGTGAGCCGCAGCTGGCGCACCCAGCCCTTGTCGCGTTCCCGGGCGATCCGCTCGGAGTTGCCCATGAGCACGGCGGTCATGGCGCCGAAGGCGCACATCGCCACCATGTAGTAGGGCACCATCGCGGCACTCTGGCCGGCGGTGAGGATCATGAAGAGCAGCACCGGGTACAGCACCGAGAAGAACATGAACTTGCGGTTGCGCAGGACGCGCAGGATCTCCAGCCGGGCCAGTGTCCTCATCGCGCCGCCGCCTCCTTCTCGGACTTCTCGGACTTCTCCAACTTCCCGGGCTGCCCGGGCTGCCCGGACGACTCCGTGATGGCCAGGAAGGCCTGTTCCAGGCCCAGCCCGGCGACCTCCAGGTGCCGGGGGTAGAGCCCGGTCGCGTAGAGGGCGTGCACGGTCGCGTCGGCGTCCGTGGAGCGGATGCGCACCGTGCGCCCGGTGACCTCCACGTCCGTGACCCGCGGCAGGGCCCGCAGCGCGGGCAGGTCCGGCGGGGTGTCCAGGTCGAAGACGATGCGGCGGACCCCGGCCCGGGCCTTGATCTCGGCGGCGGTGCCGTCGGCGACCAGCCGGCCGCCCTGCAGGACGAGCACCCGGTCGGCGACGGCGTCCGCCTCCTCCAGGTAGTGGGTCGCGAAGAGCACCGCGCGGCCCCGCGCCACCTGCCCGCGCATGGCCTCCCAGAAGGCCTGCCGGGCGGAGACGTCCATGCCGGTGGTCGGCTCGTCGAGGACCAGCAGGTCACTGGCACCGGCCGTGGCCAGGGCGAAGCGCACGCGCTGCTCCTGCCCGCCGGAGAGCTTGTCGACCTTGCGGTCGGCGATGGACTCCAGTCCGGCGGCCGCCATCACCTCGGCGACGGGGTGGGCGCGCGGGTGCAGGTCGCAGGCGAGCCGTACGAGCTCGCGGACGGTGACCTCCTCCATGAGGCCGCCGCTCTGCAGCACGGCACCGACCCGGCCGTCGGCGATCGCCCGGCGCGGGGTGGTGCCGAAGACCTCGACGGTGCCGGAGTCGGGGGTGCGCAGCCCCAGCAGCAGGTCCAGGGCGGTGGACTTGCCGGCGCCGTTGGGGCCCAGCAGGGCGACGGTCTCACCGGGGTGGAGGGTCAGGCTCAGGTCGTCGACGGCCCGGACCTGACCGAAGCTCTTGCTCACGTGCGTGAACACTGTTGCGGTCATGGCAGCAGCCTGGCCGACGGCGGGGTCCGCACGGCAGTGCCGGGCGTCCTGTCCCGCGGATGACAGATGTCATGGGTGTGGCCCCGGTACGGGTACCGGGGCCACACCTTCACGCGGGGATCGGGCGACCGGGGGTCAGGAGGCGCCCTCGATGGTCACCGTCTTCTTGGCGGCGTCGGTGGTCTGCAGCGCGGCCATCATCGCCGAGGCGACGTCCTCCGGGGTGACGGCGGTCTTGCTGCCGTCACCGCGTTCGACCAGCACACCGTCGAAGGCGCCGCCGTACAGCCCCTGGAGCACCTTGCGGTCGATGTACGGCGTCAGGTTGCCCTCCTGGTCCGGCACCATCGTGAGGATCTGCGACAGCGACTTCTCCGGGCTGAACGGGACCTGCGCGGCGCCCGCACGGACCGTGACCAGCCCGGACATGGCGGACTTCCCGAAGCCGTCGACGGCCTTGTCGAGCGCCTCCTGGGTCACCTTGGGCTCCACGGTGGCGACCTTCAGGCTGACCGTGCCGGCCTTGCCGGTGGCGACCTGCGTGGCGTAGGCGGCGGTGACGGCGTCGATCGAGGCGCCCACGTCCACGCCCTCGTGGGGCTTGCCGGGGACGGCGACGGCCTTGCCGTCCACGAACTTGACCATGCCCTCGGAGCCGGAGCCGCCGAGCTCCTGGGAGAGCTTCTCCAGCTGGGCGCGGAGCTTCTCGCCGTCGGTGGTCAGCACGGGCTCGGCCGCGCGCGAACCGCCGAACAGCGAGCCGATGACGGTGATCGGGTTGTAGTCGCGGTGCGCCACGTTGCGGACGGTCGCGTCGGTGTCGAGGACGAGACCGGCGGCCGCGGGCTTGAGCGACTTCTGCGCGTCGCCGACGGTGACGGTGATCGGCGCGTTCTTGCGGGGGCCCAGCGCCTGGTCCAGGAGCGCGACGGCCGCGTCCTTGGTCTTGCCGCCGATCTCCACGCCGTAGACGGTCGTGCCGGCCGGCACGTCGGAGTGGTCCATCAGGAGTCCGGCGCCGTAGGCGATGCCGGCCAGGCCCAGCACACCGACGCCCGCCAGTATGAGCTTGGAACGTCCCTTGCGCTCCGGCTCGGCCGCGCTCTGGCGCGCGGCGGGCGGCGCCGCGGGCTCGTCCTGCTCGAAGCGGTACATCTCGCCGCCGGCCGGAGCCGGACGGTTCGCGGACGGTCCCGCGGGGGGAACCGCGGGGATGCCGCTGACGACGGTGTCCCCGGACAGCCGCTCGGACGCGGAGGACGGGAACGGCGTCGGGAACGGCGACCGGCCGGTCGCGGGGCCCGCCGGGGGCACCCGCATCTCACCGGTCACCGGGCCCGCGGTGGGGCCGGACGGCGGCTGCTGCCCCGGGAAGGGCAGACCGGCCCCCGGACCCGCGGGGCCCGCACCGGGCCCGCCGGGGAACGGACGCTGTCCCTGAGGGGGACGCCCGGGGCCGGCGGGGCCACCGGGGCCGGCCGGACCGCCGGGCGCCACGGGCCCACCGGGGCCGCCGGGAACACCCGGTCCGCCGGGGCCGCCGGGAACACCCGGTCCGCCGGGGCCGCCGGGGCCACCCGGCGCGACCGGACCGCCGGGGCCCGCCGGGCCGACCGCGCCGTCGTTCAGGTACGGGATGCCCCCGCGCCGGGGCCCGCCGGGGGCGCCGGCCGGCCCGGGGGCCGGACCGCGCTCGGCCGGCCCGGGCTGGGCGGGGATGTCGCCGATCTGCATCGGCTGGGTGACCTCGGGGGCGGAGAACTCCTGGGCCGCCTCGGGCGCGGACGCCGGCGCCGGTACGGGCGCGGCCTTGCGCGGCGCGAACCAGTCGCTCGTCGGCTTCTCGCTCTTCGGCCCCGGAGCCGGCTCGGCGGCGGGCTCGGGCGCGGGCGCCGGGGCGCCCTGACCCGCCCCGGTGCCGTTGCCGGTGCCCGTACCGCCGCCGGTGGCCCAGCCCGCGGGCAGCGGGGCGGACTCGGCGGCGGGGCCGGCCGGTGCGGACCCGGCGGCCGCCTCGCCCTCCGCGCCGCCCTCGACGGGCGTGCGGACGACGACCGGCGGGATCGGCCGGGACCCGGGGATGTTGATGCGCACCCGGGTGGTCAGTGTGGTCTCGGTCTTGGTCTCCTCCGCGGCGGGGGCATCGGCGGGCTCCCCGTTCGCGGCACCGTCGCGCGGGCCCTCCTGCGGATGCAGCGACGGAAACGGTCGGGTTCCGTACGGCGGGGTACCCGACGGGTACGCGGCTCCGCCCCGGCCCTGGGGGCCGGGGGACGGACGATCAGTTTCACGACTCAAAGCAGGCTCTCCCGGTTCGCTTCGCCACCCGTCACGGCCTTTCCGCGGGCGGCCCGGCGGCGCGCACCACCATACTGGGCGCCGCGTCGGAGCCGCCTGTCCGCCGGATGGAGACCGCCCTGATCAAAGGGGTTTATGTGACGTCGACCGCCAAAACGGACGACGCTCGCTCCGTAACGGACGCAACGTGGCGCCTATCGTGCCTCAAGTGATCCACCAGGGGGAGTTCGGGGTTGCACAAGCGTGGCCGACATCACTCCCGCCATGGCTCCGCCCAACAGGTAGACGTACGGGCTGATTCCGTTGGCGAACAGGAAATCGCCCTCCGGACGGGCCGAGCTGAGCAGCATCACGGTGATCAGCCACACCGCCGCCGGCACCACCGCGCCCAGTCTTGTGCCGGTCAGCCTGGCACCGCCGTGGAAGAGCGCCGCGCTCCCGGCGAGCGCCAGCAGCAACCCGCCCGGGAACCAGGCGGCCTGGACCAGCGACCCCGCGACGGCGACCGGCACGCCCAGGACCGCGAGCAGGGGGTAGGCCGCGCGCCTCATGCCCCGCTCCCGGCGAACAGGTCGTCCTCCAGGCTGCCGGCGGGCACGGGCGCGCCCTTGACCAGCCGGTAGAACTCGGCGCCGAACAGGGGCTGTCCGAGGTCGTTGGAGAGCGCGAAGAACGGGCCGTCCACCGCGATCTGGGTGACGTGGGCCTTCATCGCCGCGGCCTTCCGCTCGGCGTAGCGGGCCTCCACGTCGATGGCGGCGGTCACCATGTCGTCGTCCACCACGCCCGGGACGTCCTCGACGGTCGCGATGCCCTCGAAGGGCATCTGCCGGCCGGCCGCGTGCAGCCGGGCGAAGCCCTCCTCGACCACGCGGCGCGGGACGCAGTTCCAGTAGACCTTGGCGACGGAGTGCGGCCCGCCGAGGTCGCGCCGGTAGGCCGGCTCCGCGGACAGCTCGGCGGCCCGCATGGCGACCCGGTGCGCCTTGACGTGGTCGGGGTGGCCGTAGCCGCCGTCGGGGTCGTAGGTGACCAGGACCTGCGGACGGACCTCGCGGATCACCTCCACGAGGTACCCGGCCGCGAGGTCGAGGTCCGCCTGCCAGAAGCTTTCGGGCCGGTCGTTCTGGGGCGCGCCCATCATCCCGGAGTCGCGGAAGCGGCCGGGGCCGCCCAGGAGGCGGTGGTCGGTGACGCCGAGCTGGACCATGGCGTCCGCGAGTTCGCCGGCCCGGTACGCGCCGAGGGTGTCGTCGCGGCCGGGCGCCAGGTGTGCCAGTTCGGGCGGGATGACCTCGCCCTCCTCCCCGAGGGTGCACGTCACCAGCGTGACGTGCGCGCCCTCGGCGGCGTACTTGGCCATGGTGGCGCCGTTGTTGATCGACTCGTCGTCGGGATGTGCGTGGACGAGCAGCAGTCGCCGGGCGGGCAGTGCGGTCATGAGGAGAGCCTAGGCCCTGACGTCGCGGTGGCCCGGGCCGGCCGAAGGGCGGGTCCCCCGGTTCGCCGACGCGGTGCGCCGCACGGTGGAGGGTCACCCCCGCAGCGGGCCACGGGGACGATCCGGCGGCTCCCCGGGCCGAAGGCGCGGGCTCAGAACTTGAAGTCCCCGATCATGCCCGCCACGTTGCTGGTCAGGTCACTGATCGTCGGGGCGATGGAGGAGCTCGCCAGGTAGAACCCGAGCAGTACGCAGACCACCGCGTGCCCCGCCTTCAGACCGGCCTTCCTGACCAGCAGGAAGACGACGATCAGCAGCAGCAGCACCGCCGAAATCGAAAGTGCCACAGCGGCTCACCTCCAGGGCCTCGTGGTCCGACAGCAATTGCCAACCGGTTGTTACCCACTCTCGGCAGTGGATCATAACTTTGTGGCGCACCGCATAGCTCGTCGCACGGGAGCACGCGGGGGCGCATGGCCGGATCTCGCGGTTGGCGTGCGCGGGGCCCGCCGGCGGGCGGTGGCACACTCCCCCCATGACGCAAGCGCTCTCGTTCCCGCGGCAGTACGCCCGCACGCAGCGGTTCTCGCTCGGCGCCCCGCGCGCCTTCACCGTGTCGCCGGACGGCGGCCGGGTCGTCTTCCTGCGCTCCCGTACCGGCACCGACCGCTCGCACCTGCTGTGGGTGCTGGACCTGGAGTCCGGCACCGAACGGGTCGCGGCGGACCCCGAGGTGCTGCTGTCCGGTACGGCGGAGGAGTTGTCGCCGCAGGAGAGGGCGCGCCGGGAGCGCAGCCGGGAGGGTTCGGCCGGGATCGTCGGCCACGCGACCGACGACGCGGTGGAGCTCGCCGCGTTCGCCTTGTCCGGGCGGCTGTTCACCGCGGAACTGCGGGCGGGCACCGCCCGGGAGATCGCCGTGCCGGGCCCGGTGGTGGACCCGCGCCCGTCGCCGGACGGCCGCCTGGTGGCCTACGTGACGGACGGCGCACTGCGCGTGGTCGCCGCGGACGGCGGCGGGGACCGTGCGTTGGCCGAGCCCGAGGGCCCGGACGTCACCTACGGGCTGGCCGAGTTCATCGCGGCCGAGGAGATGTCCCGCAGCCGCGGCTACTGGTGGTCGCCGGACGGCGACCGCGTACTGGCGGCACGGGTGGACGCGTCCCCGGTCCGCCGCTGGTGGATCGCCGACCCGGCGAACCCCGGGCAGGCGCCGGCCGAGGTGGCCTACCCGGCCGCGGGCACGCCGAACGCCGAGGTCACGCTGGTGCTGCTGTCGCTGGACGGCACGGCCACCGCGGTGGAGTGGGACCGCGAGCGCTACCCGTACCTGGCGCAGGTGCACTGGTCGGCGGCGGGCCCGCCGCTGCTGCTCGTCCAGACCCGCGACCAGCGCGAGCAGGTGTACCTGGCGGTGGACACCGCCACCGGGGGCACCCGGGAGGTGCACCGGGACCGCGATCAAATCTGGCTCGATCTTTTCGCCGGGGTGCCCGCGTGGACGTCCGGCGAGCGCCTCGTGCGGATCTCCGACGAGGACGGCGCACGGTCGCTGTTCGTCGGCGAACAGCCTTGGACGGGGCCGGAGTTGCACGTACGTGCAATGCTCGGGCGGGACGGCGACGCGGTCCTGCTGTCGGCCTCCGCGGGACCGGGCGCCAAGGACCCGGAGATCGGCGAGATCCATGTGTACCGCGCCGACGGGGGCCCGGGCGGACCGGTCCGGCTGAGCACCGCGCCGGGGGTGCACTCCGCGGTGCGCGCCGGGGGCGTCACGGTGCTGTCCTCCGCGTCACTGGGGTCGGCGGCCACTTCCGTGCGGGTGCTGCGGGACGGCGAGGAGGTGGCGGAGATCGCCTCGTACACCGAGACCCCGGTCCTCACCGCGCGCCCGGTGCTGGTCGGCGCCGGCGAGCGCGGGGTGCCGGCGGCGGTGCTGCTCCCCTCGGGGTACCGGGCGGACGACGGCCCGCTGCCGGTGCTGATGGACCCCTACGGCGGGCCGCACGGCCAGATGGTGGTGAGCGCCCAGCGCGGCTACCTGCAGGCGCAGTGGCTGGCCGACCAGGGCTTCGCGGTCGTCGTCGCGGACGGCCGGGGCACCCCCGGGCACTCCCCCGCCTGGGAGAAGGCGATCGCGGGCGACTTCGCGGGGGTCACGCTCGACGACCAGGTCCACGCGCTGCACGCGCTGGCCGGCCACTACCCGCTGGACCTCACCCGGGTGGGCATCCGCGGCTGGTCCTACGGCGGCTACCTGGCGGCGCTGGCCGTGCTGCGGCGTCCGGACGTCTTCCACGCGGCGGTGGCGGGCGCCCCCGTCACCGACTGGCGGCTGTACGACACGCACTACACCGAGCGCTACCTCGGCCACCCCGAGGAGCGGCCGGCGGTGTACGCCGCCAACTCCCTGGTCACCGACGCCGGCCTGGCGGACCCGGCCGAGGAGGTCCGGCCGCTCATGATCATCCACGGTCTGGCCGACGACAACGTGGTGGCCGCGCACACCCTGCGGCTCTCCTCCGCGCTGCTGGCCGCCGGACGCCCGCACGAGGTGCTGCCGCTGTCCGGCGTCACGCACATGACGCCGCAGGAGGAGGTCGCCGAGAACCTGCTCCTGCTCCAGGTCGCCTTCCTCAAGCGCTCCCTGGGCGTCGGGCAGGACTAGGGCGTCCCGGCGGGTCAGGGCGGGTCCTGCAGATAGGCCGCCCGCGCCTCGGAGCCCGGGCCGGGGCCGGGGCCGGGCGGCGGCTGCCCGTACGCGCCGAACACGGGGAGGACGGCGGTCTGCTCGTAGAGCGGCATGGACAGGTTGTCGGCGGCCGCCGGGACCTCCGCCTCCACGTACGGGTCGCCGCCGGGCACGCCCACCGCAGCGAGGTCACCGGGCACGAGCAGCAGCGTCACCACCAGGGCGGCGCCCACCGCGAAGGCGGCGGCGAAGTCGTCGGCGGCCGGGGCGTCGATCCGGGAGGTGCCGATCACCGGGACCGCGGTCACCGCCAGCAGCCCGGCCACGGAGATGCCCAGCGGCCGGGCGAACGGGGCCCGGGAGAAGGCGGCGAGGCCCGCGGCCGCGGCCAGCCCGGCGGTCGCCCAGATCAGCCACTCGTAGGGCGCGCCCAGTTGGGAGTCGACCAGGTAGCCGCCCGTGGCGGTGCGCCAGAAGAAGCCCGGGGGCAGCGGCGCGTTCGGGTCGGAGCGCCGGGAGAACTCCAGGACCCCGGCGATGAGCGCGACCACCAGCAGCAGCATCCCCGCCAGCACGCCCGCCGCGGGCCGTGGCGGGGCGGGCGCGTCCTGGCCGGTGCGCCGTACGACCACGAGCAGCACGAGAGCGCCGACGACCTGCCCGGCCGCGGTCAGCAGCAGGGCCCCCTGCAGCCCCGGCGCCCCGCCGCCCGCGGCGGGGGCGAGCAGGTACGCCGTGGGGGTGCGCAGCGCCAGCGTGACCACCGAGGCCGCCCCGAGGACCCCGACGCCGCCGGGCTTGAGGGACGCGACCGCGGCGGCCGCGTAGAGCGCGAGGAGCAGCAGGTCCACGGTGGAGGTCACCAGCGGCGCCCCGCCGACCGGCACCGCCAGCCCGGCCCACACCTTGACGGCGCCCTCCGCGCGGAACTGCACGAGGTCCTGGCCCAGCCAGACCGCCTCTGCGGCCCCCAGGGCGGCGCAGACCACTCCTCCGAGCCGATACGCCCGCCGCACGGCCACCTCCCCGGCCCTTCCGGCAGCACTGTCGTTTGGCCTTCGCAGGGGATACGCAGCGGGCCGCCCCACCGTTCACCGCCGGCGTGCTGCGGCATGCGGCGGCGCGCGGCGACGTACGGCGGCCGGCCGGGGCGACGCATGTTCGCCCCGGCCGGCCCACGGCACCCGCACGGCCGTACGCTGCCCAGCGTGGCGCGTCCGTATATCGGTGACGCTTCGATCAAGTTGCGCACGTGTAAAAGAAATTCATCCTGAATCCACCGCATTCGCCGAGCGACCGCGGAAGCTGTCAAGCACGCGTTCACGACAATATCCAAAACCTTGCCCCAAGATAACGGCGATCTTGCCTTCCGGTCGCTTCACCCCCTTGACTGGCCGCCAAATCCATTGCCCAATACCGGCTAGCTAGCCACGGGCGTTCACACGCGCCGCCAAATCTCTTTGGTGCGGGGGCAGATGACCATGTCCAGTCCGAGCACGGCCGCGAACCGGCCGGAACCCGTTCCGGCAGAGGCACCCGCCCACGTCGAGGGCACCGGGAAGGAGCCCTCGGAACTCGTCGGGCGCTCCCCGGGGCAGCTGGCCTGGCTGCGCTTCCGGCGCGACCGCACCGGAGTGATCTGCGCCGGCGTCGTGGTCCTCTACCTGGTCGTGGCCCTGGCCGCGCCGCTGATCTCCAAGGTGTACGGCAAGAACCCGTACGAGCTGTACGGCCAGGACCTCGGGCTGCTGAACAGCTACGGGATCCCGCTCAAGCCCAACGGCGGCATCGACGGCGACTTCTGGTTCGGGCTCGAACCCCAGCTCGGCCGGGACGTGTTCACCCTGCTGATCTACGGGATCCGCACCTCGCTGGGCATCGCCCTCGCCGTGACCACGGTCTCCGTCGTGGTCGGCGTGCTGATCGGGCTCGTGCAGGGCTACCTCGGCGGGCGCACCGACTACTTCCTGGGCCGGTTCTCGGACCTGATGCTGTCCTTCCCGCAGCAGCTGTTCTTCATCGCCTTCACCCCGGTGATCGTGGCGCTCTTCGTCTCCCCGCGCGACGAGGAACCGACCTACGTGCGCATCGCGGCGCTGGTCATCGTCCAGTTCGTGCTGGGCTGGATGAGTGTCGGCCGGCTGGTGCGGGCCCAGGTGCTGAGCCTGCGCGAGCGCGAGTTCATCGAGGCCGCGCGGATCAGCGGCGCCTCCCCGGCGCGGATCATCCGCAAGGAGCTGCTGCCGAACATCTGGTCCACGATCCTCGTCCAGTCGACCCTGCTGCTGCCGGTGAACGTCACCGCCGAGGCGGGCCTTTCCTATCTCGGTGTCGGAATTCTGCCGCCCACCCCGGACTGGGGCCTGATGTTCCAGCAGGCCGCGGCGTACTACGAATCCGACGTCACCTTCATGTTCTTCCCCGGCATCGCCATGGTGATCTTCGTGGTGGCCTTCAACCTGCTCGGGGATTCGGTCCGGGACGCACTCGATCCCAAGACCGTGCGTTAGGTGTCCAAGCCGCCGCGCCGGGCCCCTGTGGGGGGAGACCGGGCGCGCCGGTATCCGCAGTTCGGTTCACTGACAGGCAGGGAACAATGAGAATTCGCAAGGCGCGTCACGCCTCCGCGTTCCTGGCGTTGGGAGCTCTGACACTGTCCGCCGCGTGCAGCAGCGGTGGCGGCGGGGGGACGGGCACCGGCGGCGGCGAGGGCAAGAAGGCCACCGTGCAGAACTTCGGCATCGGCACGGCCGCCGACTCCAAGGGACCCGCCCCGGAGGTCCCGGGGGCCACGAAGGGCGGCACGGCGTACGACCTCGACCAGGCGGGCTTCGACTACCTGGACCCCGGCCAGCAGTACGTCAGCGACCAGCTGTCGGTCCAGTTGCTCTACAACCGCTCGCTGACCGGCTACAAGATCGACGCCAAGACCGGCAAGACGATCCTGGTGGGCGACCTCGCCACCGACACCGGCAAGCCCTCCGACGGCGCGAAGACCTGGACCTTCACCCTCAAGGACGGCCTGAAGTTCGAGGACGGCACCCCCGTCACCTCCAAGGACGTCAAGTACGGCATCGAGCGGCTGTTCGCCGACTACCAGACTCAGGGCCCGCAGTACATCCAGAAGTGGCTCTACGGCGCCGACTACCGCAAGGCCTACACGGGCCCGTACGAGGGCAAGGAGATCCCGGCCGACAAGATCGACACGCCGGACGACAAGACCATCGTCCTCCACTTCCTGGAGGCGCACGCCGACGCGCCCTACGCGGCCGCGATGCCGAACATCTCGCCGGTGCCGAAGGCCAAGGACGACAAGCAGAAGTACAACAACCACCCGGTCGCGACCGGCCCGTACAAGATCGCCAGCTACAAGCCGGGCAAGGAGCTGGTCTTCGAGCGCAACACCAACTGGGACCCGAAGACCGACCCGATCCGCAACGCCTACCCGGACAGCTGGAACTTCCAGCTGGGCATCGCGGAGCCGGGCCTGACCAACCGGCTCGCCGCCGAGGACGGCGACGACAAGTACGCGGTGAACCTCTCCGGTTCCTCCGACCCGTCGAAGATGCAGACGCTGACGACGGACGCGCAGTACAAGTCGCGGACGGTGAACCAGTACCAGCCGTACGTCGAGGTCATCAACATCAACACCAAGCGGATCACCGACCCGAAGGTCCGCCAGGCGATCATGTACGCCTTCCCGATGACCCAGGTCCAGCAGGCCTTCGGCGGCGGCGCGCAGGGCGAGCTCGGCACCACGCTGCTCAGCCCGACCGTGGCCGGCTGGAAGAAGTACGACCCCTTCGGCAAGCTCGACAAGCCCACCGGTGACGTCGAGAAGGCCAAGGAGCTGCTGAAGGAGGCCGGGGTCACCGGCAAGGTGAAGCTCTCCTACGCCTACGCCAACACCCCGCGCTGGCAGAACGTCTCGCTGACCATCGAGAAGGCGCTGGAGAAGGCCGGCTTCGACGTCCAGCGCAAGGCGATCGACCCGACCTCGTACTACACGGTCGTCGGCAAGCTCGACACCCCGTACGACATCTACCGCACCGGCTGGGGCGCGGACTGGCCCGCCTCCTCGACCGTGGTCCCGCCGACCATGGACGGCCGCAACCTCGCCGACGGCACCAACAACTACTCGTTCCTCAACGACGAGCACGTCAACTCCGAGATCGACCGCATCCTGGCGATCACGGACATCAACAAGCAGAACGACGAGTTCCGGACCCTGTCCGAGTACGTGCTGAAGAACGACACGTCGCAGATCCCGTTCATCTTCGACAAGTACTTCAACATCCACGGCTCGGGCCTCGGCGGCGTCACCTACAACGAGGTCTACGGGACGATCAACCCGAACACGATCTTCGTCAAGCAGTAGGCCCAGCGCAGACACGCCGGTCCCGGCCTCTCCCCGGGCCGGGACCGGCGTCCCGACGGAACCGACGGAGAGCCTGACCCATGCTGCGTTTCCTGGTACGCCGTGTGCTGGGCGCGCTGGTCATCCTGCTGCTGATCAGCGCCATCACGTACTTCCTCTTCTTCTTCCTGCCCTCCGACCCGGCGCTGCTGTCCTGCGGCAAGAACTGCAGCCCGCAGAACGTGGCCCTGATCCGCAAGAACCTCGGCCTGGACCTGCCGATCTGGACCCAGTACTGGCACTTCATGGTCGGCATCTTCGCCGGCCGGGACATGCCCATCGGCCACTGTCCGGCGCCGTGCTTCGGCTACTCCTTCGCCGACCAGCAACTCGTCTGGGACACCATCGCCGACCGCTACCCGACGACGCTGTCGCTGGCGATCGGCGGCGCCACCGTCTTCCTGTGCGTCGGCGTCGGCCTCGGGCTGGTCTCCGCCTGGCAGCAGGGGAAGGCCTTCGACCGGATCGCCAGCGGCGTCTCGCTGGTCGGCAACTCCGTGCAGATCTACTTCCTCGGACCGATCGCCATCGGCCTGTTCGCGAGCAGCTGGCACGTGCTGGACCGCGGGCACGACCCCGACTGGTCGCACGACCCGTGGGGTTCGGTGCAGGGGCTGATCCTGCCCTGCCTGGTGCTCTCGGTGATCTTCTGGTCCAACTACAGCCGGCAGACCCGCTCGCTGATGGTGGAGCAGCTGTCCGAGGACCACATCCGGGCCGCCCGCGCCAAGGGCATGTCCTCCCGCTACGTCTTCCTGCGGTACGCGCTGCGCGGCGCCGCCGCCTCCATCATCACCATCTTCGGCATCGACCTGAGCGCCGTCCTGGGCGGCGCGATCATCACCGAGGTCACCTTCGGACTGCACGGCCTCGGCCTGCTGTCCGTGCAGGCCGTGCTCCGCAGCGACCTGCCGCTGGAGATGGCCGTGATGCTGATCGGCGCCACGATCATCGTCGTCTGCAACATCGTCGTCGACGCCGCCTACGCCCTCATCGACCCGCGGATCAGGCTGTCGTGAGCCGGGACGCCTGCCGGCACGCAGAGGAGAAGCACCGTTGAGCATCCTCACCAAGACCGAGGCGGGGCCGCCCGGGCCCGGGGACCCCGCGCCGTCCGGGCCGTTCCTGTCGGTCCGCGACCTGTACGTGCAGTTCGCCACCGAGGACGGCGTGGTCAAGGCCGTCGACGGGCTCTCCTTCGACCTGGAGCGCGGCAGCACCCTGGGCATCGTCGGCGAGTCCGGCTCCGGCAAGTCGGTCACCAACCTGGCGGTCCTCGGTCTGCACGACCGCCGCAACACCACCGTCCGCGGCGAGATCGTGCTGGACGGGCAGGAGCTGACGGGTGCCTCCGAGCGGACCCTGGAACGGCTGCGCGGCCGGAAGATGGCGATGATCTTCCAGGACTCGCTGACCGCGCTCTCCCCGTACTACTCGGTGGGCCGGCAGATCGCCGAGCCGTACGTGAAGCACATGGGGGCCTCGAAGAAGGCCGCCCGGGAGCGGGCGATCGAGATGCTGGCCCGGGTGGGCATCCCGCAGCCCCGGCTGCGGGTGGACGACTTCCCGCACCAGTTCTCCGGGGGCATGCGGCAGCGCGCGATGATCGCGATGGCGCTGGTCTGCGACCCGGCGCTGGTCATCGCGGACGAGCCGACGACGGCCCTGGACGTGACCGTCCAGGCGCAGATCCTCGACCTGCTGAAGGACCTGCAGCGGGAGACGGGCACGGCGATCGTCATCATCACCCACGACCTGGGCGTGGTCGCCAACACGGCGGACGACGTGATGGTGATGTACGCGGGGCGCTGCGTGGAGCGCGGCACCGTGCACGAGATCCTCAAGGCCCCCGAACACCCCTACTCCTGGGGGCTGCTGGCCTCCATCCCGCGCCTGTCGGCGCCGGTGGACCTGCCGCTGTCCCCGATCCCCGGCAGCCCGCCGAGCCTGCTCTCCCCGCCCTCCGGCTGCCCCTTCCACCCGCGCTGCGGCTTCACCGGGGAGGTCGGTGGCGGACGCTGCACCACCGAGCGGCCCGCCATTCCGGAGGGCGAGCGGCACGGCTCCGCCTGCCACCTGGAACGGGAGCGGAAACGGGAGATCTTCACCGGGCAGATCCGGCCCCGGCTGGGCGGAGGTGCGCGGTGAGCGCCGCGGAGCAGGACCACGCGCGGGGGGAGACCATGGGCCCGCTGCTCGAAGTGACCGGGCTGCGCAAGTACTTCCCCGTGCGGGGCGGCTTCCTGGTCAAGCGCCACGTGGCGGACGTGCGGGCGGTGGACGGCATCGACTTCACCATCGCCGAGGGCGAGAGCCTCGGCCTGGTCGGCGAGTCGGGCTGCGGCAAGTCCACCACCGGGCGGCTGGTGACCAGGCTGCTGGAGCCCAGCGCGGGACGGATCAGCTACCGGGGCCGGGACATCACGCACGCCTCGCGCAGGGAGCTGGCCCCGATCCGCTCCGAGATCCAGATGATCTTCCAGGACCCGTACGCCTCGCTGAACCCGCGGCAGACCGTCGGGCACATCGTGTCGGCGCCCCTGGAGATCAACGGGATCGACCCGCCGGGCGGCCGTGAGAAGCGGGTGCGCGAGCTGCTGGAGACCGTCGGCCTCAACCCCGAGCACTACAACCGCTTCCCGCACGAGTTCTCCGGCGGCCAGCGGCAGCGCATCGGGGTGGCCCGGGCACTGGCGCTGGAGCCGAAGCTCATCGTGGCCGACGAGCCGGTGTCGGCGCTGGACGTCTCGATCCAGGCCCAGGTGGTCAACCTGCTGCAGCGCCTGCAGCGGGAACTGGGCATCGCCTTCCTGTTCATCGCCCACGACCTCGCGGTGGTACGGCACTTCTCGCAACGCGTGGCGGTGATGTACCTCGGGCGGATCGTGGAGGTCGGCGAGCGCCGGGACATCTACGAGCGGCCGCGCCACCCGTACACCCACGCCCTGCTGTCCGCCTCGCCCGAGCCGGACCCGGACGACCGCCACGCGACGGAGAGGATCCGCCTCGCCGGCGACGTGCCCTCGCCCGTCTCGCCGCCGTCCGGCTGCCGCTTCCGCACGCGCTGCTGGAAGGCGCAGGACAGGTGCGCCACCGAGGAACCTCCCCTGGTCCGCCTGGAGGGGAACCGGGAGGGTCACCTGAGCGCGTGCCACTTCCCCGAGGAGCCGACGACCGCGGCCCGCGGCGAGGACGTCGTCCTCGACCCGGCACTGGCCGCGATCGAGGAGACGCCCGCCGACAGGACCCCTTGACCCGGGCCGACAGACGTCTCCGTTCGGAGCCCGACCCGCGCCCACACCCCTGCACCACCGGGCGCGGGTCGCGCGTTCTTGTGGCTCGGTTCGCCCGGCGCGCCGATCCGCGGCTCACTTGCCCGGGGCCTCGGGCGGCACCACCGTCTTCTCCTCGGCGAAGTGGCACGCGCTGGCGTGCGCCGCCGGGGAGTCCACCCCCCGGAAGACCGCGGGCACCGCGAGTTCCGGCACCTCCAGCGTGCAGCGTTCGCGCGCCTTCCAGCAGCGGGTGCGGAAGCGGCAGCCGGAGGGCGGATCGGCGGGTGAGGGGACGTCGCCGCTCAGGATGACGCGCTCGCGGTGCGCGCGCGCCCCGGGGTCCGGCACCGGCACCGCCGACAGCAGCGCCTGGGTGTAGGGGTGGGTGGGGTGGTCGTAGATCTGGGTGCCGTCGCCCGTCTCGACGATCCGCCCCAGGTACATCACCGCCACCCGGTCCGAGATGTGCCGGACGATCGACAGGTCGTGGGCGATGAAGAGGTAGGAGAGGTCGAACTCGTCCTGCAGCCGCTCCATCAGGTTGACGACCTGCGCCTGCACCGACACGTCCAGCGCCGAGACCGGCTCGTCGGCCACGATGACCTCGGGGCGCAGAGCCAGCCCGCGGGCGATGCCGACGCGCTGCCGCTGGCCGCCGGAGAACTGGTGCGGATAGCGGTTGACGTGCTCGGGGTCGAGGCCGACCACCTCCAGCAGTTCGCGCACCCGGCGCCGCCGGTCGCCCTTGGGCGCGGCGTCCGGATGGATCTCGTACGGCTCGCCGACGATGTCGCCGACCGTCATGCGCGGGTTCAGCGAGGTGTACGGGTCCTGGAAGACCATCTGGATGTTCCGGCGCACGGCCTTCAGGGCCCGGCCCGACAGCCTGGTGACGTCCTCGCCCCGGTAGAGGATCTGACCCTTGGTGGCCCGTTCCAGGTGCACCAGCAGCCGGGCCACGGTGGACTTGCCGCACCCGGACTCGCCGACGACGCCGAGGGTCTCGCCGCGGTGCAGGTCGAGGTCCACGCCGTCGACCGCCTTCACGGCGCCGACCTGCCGCTTGAAGACGATCCCCTGGGTCAGCGGGAAGTGCTTGTAGAGCCCGCGCACCTGGAGCACGGGCTCACCGCTGGTCCTCACCGAGGCACTCCCTCCAGAAGTGGCAGGCGCTGCCCCGCCGGGCGTCGATCCGGTACAGCTCCGGCTCGTCGGTGGCGCACACGTCGCGGGCCAGCGGGCAGCGCGGGTGGAAGGCGCAACCGGAGGGGATGCGCAGCAGGTTGGGCGGCAGGCCCTTGATCGCGTAGAGCTCGCGGCCCTTGCGGTCCAGGCGCGGGATCGACTCCAGCAGGCCCTTGGTGTACGGGTGCGCGGGCGCCCGGTAGATCTCGTGGACGGGCGCGGTCTCCACGATGCGCCCGGCGTACATCACCGCGATGTGGTCGGCGACGTCGGCGACCACGCCGAGGTCGTGGGTGATGAGGATCAGGCCCATGCCGTACTCGCGCTGCAGCTCCGCCAGGAGCTCCATCACCTGGGCCTGGACGGTGACGTCGAGCGCGGTGGTCGGCTCGTCGGCGATGATCAGCTCGGGTTCCAGGGCGAGCGCCATCGCGATCATGACGCGCTGCCGCATGCCGCCGGAGAACTGGTGCGGGTACTGCCCGACGCGGTCGCGGGCCGCGGGGATGCGCACCCGGTCCATGAGCTCCACCGCCCGGGCCCGGGCGTCCTTGCGGGACATCCCGCGGTGCACCCGGAACATCTCGCCGAGCTGGTCGCCCACGGTCAGCACGGGGTTGAGGGCGGACAGCGCGTCCTGGAAGATCATCGCCATCCTGGCGCCGCGGACCTTGCGGCGCTCCTCGGCGCCCATGGTGAGCAGGTCCTCGCCGTGGAAGAGGACCTCGCCGCGGGTGACGAACCCGGGCGGCGAGTCGAGGATGCCCATGACGGCCTGCGCGGTGACCGACTTGCCGGAGCCGGACTCGCCGAGCACGGCCAGCGTCTGGCGGGGTCGCACCGCGTACGAGACCCCGTTGACGGCGCGGGCGACGCCGTCCCGGGTGCGGAACTCCACGTGCAGGTCGCGTACGTCGAGCAGGGGCGGCTCGTCCGGGGCCGCGGCGGCCATCGCTCCTCCGTCCATCAGCGCAGCTTGGGGTCGAGGGCGTCGCGCACCGCGTCACCGAGCATGATGAAGGCCAGCACCGTCACGCTCAGCGCCCCGGCCGGCCAGAGCAGCATGTGCGGGGCGTTGCGGATCTGGGTGGAAGCCTGCGAGATGTCGATGCCCCAGGAGACGGTGGGCGGCTTCAGCCCGACGCCGAGGTAGGACAGGGTCGCCTCCAGGGAGATGTACGTGCCGAGCGCGATGGTCGCGACGACGATGACGGGCGCGACCGCGTTGGGCGCGATGTGCCGCAGCAGCAACCGGGTGTTGCCGGCGCCGAGCGCCCGGGCGGCCTGGACGTAGTCGTTCTGCTTGACGGTGATCACCGAGCCGCGGGCGATGCGGCCGATCTGCGGCCAGCCGAGCAGCACGATGAAGCCCACCACCGGCCACACGGTGGTCCCGGTGACCACGGACAGGAACACCAGCCCGCCCAGGACGATCGGGATGCCGAAGAAGATGTCGCTCACCCGGGAGAGCACGGCGTCCGCCCAGCCGCCGTGGTAGCCGGCGAGGCCGCCGAGCAGCGCGCCGAGGAGGGCGGCGCCGACGGTGGCGCAGATGCCCACGGTGAGCGAGGCGCGGGCCCCGTGGACGACCCGGGTGTAGACGTCGCACCCCTGGGTGTCGAAGCCGAAGGGGTGGCCGGGCGAGGAGCCCTGCTGGGAGTGGTCCAGGTTGCAGCTGAGCGGGTTGCCGGGGGCGATGAGCTGCGGCCAGACGGAGATGACGACGAGGAACAGGATGACCAGCGCGGCGACCACGAAGACCGGGTTGTGCCGCAGGTCCCGCCAGGCGTCCGACCACAGGCTGCGGGGCCGGTCGGCGGCGTCCCGGCCGGCCGGGACGCCCGGCGCCGTCCCGGGGGCCGGCGTCCGCTCCAGGGTGCGTGCCTCGTCCTGGCCCAGCCCCATGGCGGCTCCCGTCCCGCCGGCCGGCTCCATGGCCTCGTCGGGGTGGTTGCGCGGTTCAGGCATAGCGGATCCTCGGGTCGAGGACGGCGTAGAGGAGGTCGACCAGCAGGTTGGCGAGGAGGAAGACGATGACCAGGATCGTCACGAAGCCCACCACGGTCGCCGAGTCCAGCCGCAGGATGCCCTGGTAGAGCTGGTAGCCCACGCCGTGGATGTTGAAGATGCGCTCGGTGACGATGGCCCCTCCCATCAGCGCCCCGATGTCGGTGCCGATGAAGGTGACCACCGGGATCAGGGAGTTGCGCAGCAGGTGACGGGTGATCACCCGGCGTCTGGGCAGCCCCTTGGCGACCGCGGTCCTGACGTAGTCGGCCCGGACGTTCTCCACGACCGAGGTGCGGCTGAGCCGGGTGACGTACGCGAGCGAGGTCAGGGCCAGCACGAACGCCGGCACGATCAGCTCGTCGAACCGGGCCTCCGAGGAGACCGAGGGCGCGATGACGTTCCACTTGACGCCCAGCAGGTACTGCAGCACGTAGCCGGTCACGAAGGTCGGCACGGAGATGACGACGAGGGTGCCGAGCAGCGTGGCGGTGTCCGCGGGACGGCCGCGGCGCAGGCCGGTGAGGACGCCGAGGGTGATGCCGATGACGATCTCGAGGATGACGGCGAGGACCGTCAGCCGCAGCGTGACGGGCAGGGCGGAGGCCAGCAGATCGGTGACCGGCTGGCCGTTCCAGGCGGTCCCGAAGTCGCCCCGGAAGATCTGCCCCATGTAGCGCAGGTACTGCTGCCACAAGGGGTGGTCCAGGTACAGGTCGTGGCGGATCTGCGCGGCCGTCGCCGGGTCGCAGGCGCGGTCCCCGCAGCGGGCCTGGACCGGGTCGCCGAGCGCGTACACCATGACGAAGATGAGCACGGTGGTGCCGGCGAAGACCGGGATCATCTGCAGCAGACGGCGGATGACGTACCGTCCCATGGGCGTCAGCTGACCTTGATCTGGTGGTAGACGGGGACGCTGAAGGGGTTGAGGGCGACGCCGGAGAGCCGCTGCGACCAGCCCGCGCTGCCGTTCTGGTACCACAGGGCGATCGCGGGGACCTGCCGCGGCAGGATCCGCTCGGCCTGCTGGAAGGTCTCGACGGCCCTGGCGGGGTCGCTCTCGGCGTTCGCCCGGTCGACGAGCCGGTCGAAGTCGGGGTCGCTGAAGTGCGCGTCGTTGGACGAGGCGTCGGTGTAGTAGAGCGGCTGCAGGAAGTTCTGGATCAGCGGGTAGTCCATCTGCCAGCCGGCCCGGAACGGGTTGCGCATCCGCTTGTTGACGATCTGGTTGCGGAAGTCGGCGAAGGTGCCGACGGGATCGCCGACGCAGGCGTCGTCCTTGCCGAGCGCGTTGTTGATGCTGTTGCAGACCGCGTCGACCCAGTCCTTGTGGGAGCCGCCGTCCGCGTTGTACGTGATCCTCATGGTGCCGCCGGGGAGGCCGCCGCCCTCCTTGACCAGCTGCCTGGCCCGGGCGGGGTCGTAGTCGCAGACCCGGCCGCAGAGGGTGTCGTCGAAGCCGCCGTCCGCGCCGAGCACGGGTGAGGTCCAGTCCCGGGCCGGGATACGGGTGTTCTGGAAGATCTGCCGGGTGATCTGCGGGCGGTTGACGGCCATGGAGATGCCCTGGCGGAGCTTCTCGGAGTTCCTGCCCGACCAGGCCTTGTCGTAGAGCGGGAAGGCCAGGGTCTGGATGATGCCGGCCGGGGTGTTGAGGTAGCGGCCGTCCAGGTCGGTCTTGACGTTCCTCAACTGGGCGGCGGGGACGTCGTCGACGAGGTCGAGGTTGCCGGCCTGGAGGTCGGTGTAGGCGGTGTTGTTGTCGGTGTAGACCTTGAGGTCCACGCCGCCGTTGACGGCCGCGTCGTCGCCCTTGTACCCGTCCCAGGCGCGCAGCCGCATGCCCTGGCCCTTGGTGTAGGACTCCACGCGGTACGGGCCGTTGCCGACGGGCTTCCTCAGCCAGGCGGCGTGGTCGGTGAAGAAGGCCTTCGGCAGGGGCATGAACGCGGCGTAGCCGAGGGTGTCGGGCCAGGTGGAGAACTTCTGGTTGAGCCTGACGGTGAAGTTCAGGTCGTCCTGCCGGGTCAGCCCGGAGAGCTTCGCGGCGGACGGCTTCCCGGACTCCGGATGGACCTTCCCGTAGCCCTCGACGTACCGGAAGAAGGACGCGTTGACCTGCTTGTTCGTCACGAGCGCGCCGTAGTTCCAGGCGTCGATGAACGAATCGGCGGTGACCTTCTCGCCGTTGCCGAAGGTCCAGCCGTCCTTGAGCCTGATCCTGAAGGTCCGCTGGTCCGTGGTCCCGATCGAGTCGGCGATGACGTTCTCGGCGGCCGCCGTCCTCGGGTCGTACCGCTTGAGGCCGCGGAAGATCATGTCGAGCACCTTGCCGCCCTGCACCTCATTGGTGTTGGCGGGCTCCAGAGGATTCTGCGGATCGGTCCACGAGGCGCTGAACACACCCGGGCCGCCGGTGCCGCCGCCCCCGTCCCCACCTCCGCAGCCCGTAGCCACCAGGGCGGCCGCGGCCGCGCAGACGGCCCACCTCGCCGCGCTCCGTCGCATCGGATGCCTCCTCGGGGAGCTCTACGCCATGAAGGACTCGAGACTCACCATGACATCGCAAACCCATACATATTGCACAGCGGCTCACCGGCCCGGGGTGACCACGAGGGGGACAGAGGGTTTTCCCTATGCACCGATCCGTCAATGAGGGGTATCCCGATAGTCAGGTTAAATTTCGACCAAAAAAATAAAGGATCCATCACGACGAACCGGTGCTCGTTGACGCGGCCATAATTCGGTTGCGAAAGTCCCATCAACCCTGCAAGCCCGGCCGGAATACGCACGACCTGCGCAGACGGCCGGAGTTCAAATGTTTCGGCCGTGCTACACCACTATGTCAGAAGCGGCCGGCGAAGAAAGTTCAATCTTGTTATTCGTTCGAAACGAACCGACTGAGAGTGTGAGCCGTGGGCCGTTACCTGCTGCGCCGACTGATCAACAACGTGGCGCTGGTTCTGATCGCGGCCTCACTCACGTACTTCCTGGCGGCGATCAGCCTGAACCCGCGGGCCAACTTCGCCGGCCGCAACCCCCCGGTGGCGGCCTCGTCGGTGACGGCCACCCTGAACGAATACAACCTCAACCCGGACACCCCGGTCGTGGTCCGCTTCGCCCACTGGGCGAACGGCGTGGCCCACGGGGACCTCGGACGGACCGTCACCGGCGGTGAGGTCAACGACGAGTTCGGCCGGCGCGTCGGCGTGAGCACCCGCCTGCTGCTGATCGCCACCATCCTGGGCTCCATCGGCGGTGTCCTGATGGGCGCCTGGGGGGCCATCAGGCAGTACCGGACGTCGGACCGGGTGACCACACTGGCCTCGTTCTTCGTCCTGGCCATGCCGGTGTTCGTGATCGCGGTGACCTTCAAGCTCTGGGCGATCGACATCAACGACGCCGTCGGGCACAAGGTCATCGAGTACACGGGCGAGTACGATCCCGGGCTGACCGGGACGGGTGAGATCCTCGCCAGCCGGCTGCAGCACCTGCTGCTGCCCAGCCTGACCCTGATCGTCATCCAGGTCGCCCTCTACAGCCGCTACCAGCGCAGCACCATGCTGGACGTGCTCGGCAGCGACTTCCTGCGCACCGCCCGGGCCAAGGGCCTGTCGCGGCGAGCGGCGCTGATGAAGCACGGCCTGCGCACCGCGGTCCTCCCGGTGGTCCCGCTGCTGGTCTACAACGTCGTCCTGCTCTTCACCGGAGCCACCTTCACCGAGAAGATCTACGGTTGGCACGGCATGGGCGAGTGGCTCGTCAACTCCATCAGCACCAACGACGTCAACGCGGTCGCCGCCGTCGGCATGTTCACGGCGTGCGTGGTGCTGATCGCCGGCCTGCTGTCCGATGTGCTCTACGCGGCGCTCGATCCCCGCGTACGGGTGCGCTGAGACCCACCGCACCCCTCCGCCGCCCCGATCCCGCGTTCCCAGGAGCCTCCACCCATGGCCGTCCAGACCCCCTCCGTGCAGCCTCCCGCACCGGCGTCCGCCGTGCCGGGCGACCAGCCCGCCCGGCGCCGCGTGAGCGGCCGGCTCCGGCTCACCGCCGTCCGCTTCTCGCGCAACCGCATGGCCCTGTTCGGGCTGGTCATGCTGGTGCTGCTCTTCCTGATGGCCTACGTCTCGCCGCTGTTCTACAAGTGGGACTACACCGAGCTGGACTTCACCGCCTTCCAGAAGCCGCCCTCGGGCGAGCACTGGTTCGGCACCGACCAGACGGGCTCCGACCTCTTCGCCCTCACCGCGCGCGGCATGCAGAAGTCCCTGGTCATCGGCATCCTGACCGGCCTCATCTGCACCTTCGTCGCCGCCGCGGTCGGCGCCAGCGCCGGCTACTTCGGCGGCTGGACGGACCGTTCCCTGATGTGGGTGGTCGACCTGCTGCTGGTGATGCCCAGCTTCCTGATCATCGCGGTGCTCTCGCCCCTGTTCCAGGGCACCACCTGGCTGGTGTTCGTGGTGCTGCTGGCGGGGTTCAGCTGGATGATCACCGGACGGGTGGTCCGCAGCATGACGCTCACCCTGAAGGACCGTGAGTTCGTCAAGGCCGCCAAGTACATGGGCGTACCCGCGCCCGTCATCATCTTCCGGCACATCCTGCCGTCGATGGCCTCGATGCTGATCATCGACGGCACGATCCAGGTCGGCGCGGCGATCATCGGCGAGACCAGCCTGTCGTACTTCGGCTTCGGCGTGCAGTCCCCCGACGTCTCGCTGGGCACGGTCATCGCCACCGGCACGCCGGCGGCCCCGTCCTTCCCGTGGCTGTTCTACTTCCCGGCCGGGTGCCTGGTGCTGATCTGCCTGTCGATCGCCTTCATCGGCGACGGCCTGCGCGACGCGCTCGACCCCAACTCCAGCGGCGCCAAGGCCCGCGCCCCCCGCACCTCCAAGAGCACCGCCAAGAGCACCACCAAGGAAGGACGCACGTCGTGAGCGAGACGCCCCCCGCCCTCGAGGTCACCGACCTCCACGTCTCCTTCCCGAGCGAGGCCGGGCCGGTCAGGGCCGTGCGCGGCGTGTCCTTCTCGGTGCGTCCCGGCGAGGTCCTCGGCATCGTCGGCGAGTCCGGCTCCGGCAAGTCCGTGTCCTCCCTCGCGGTCCTCGGGCTGCTCCCGGAGACCGCCGACATCAAGGGCTCGGTCAAGCTGCACGGCCGCGAGCTGCTGGAGCTGGACGACCGGGACATGACGGAGATCCGCGGCAAGGACATCGCAATGGTCTTCCAGGACCCGCTGTCCGCGCTGACCCCGGTCTACTCGGTCGGCGACCAGATCGTCGAGGCGCTGCGGATCCACCAGGACCTGGACAAGGACGCGGCCCGCAAGCGCGCGGTCGAACTGCTGGAACTGGTGGGCATCCCCGACCCGGCGCGGCGCGCCGACGCCTTCCCGCACGAGTTCTCCGGCGGCATGCGGCAGCGCGCGATGATCGCCATGGCGATCGCCAACGACCCCGAGGTGATCATCGCCGACGAGCCGACGACCGCCCTGGACGTGACCATCCAGGCGCAGATCCTGGACGTCCTGAAGAAGGCCCAGGAGGTCACCGGCGCCGCGATCGTCATGATCACCCACGACCTGGGCGTGGTGGCCGGCTTCGCCGACCGGGTCCAGGTGATGTACGCGGGCCGCCCCGTGGAGACGGGGACCGTGGACGACGTCTACTACTCCCCGCGCATGCCGTACACCATCGGCCTGCTCGGCTCGATCCCCCGGCTCGACGACGGCGGACGCCACGCGCTGACCCCGATCGACGGCAATCCGCCCTCGCTGGTGGACCTGCCGGACGGCTGCCCCTTCGCGGCCCGCTGCCCCATCGCGACCGACCTGTGCCGGCGCGTCGAGCCCGAACTGACCGTGCGCGACGGCGGCAACCACCCCACGGCCTGCCACCGCAGCCACGAACTGGTGGCGGGCGGCGCGCTGGACCCCGCGACCATCTACCCGGTGCCGCCGCTGCCCGAGGCCCCGGTGGACTCCGTGCCCCGCCACGACCGCGCCCCGGTGCTGGAGGTCAACGGGCTGGTCAAGCACTTCCCCCTGCTCTACGGCGCGGTCGTCAAGCGCAAGGTGGGCGAGGTGCGTGCCGTCGACGGCATCAGCTTCGACATCCGCGAGGGCGAGACCCTGGGCCTGGTGGGCGAGTCGGGCTGCGGGAAGACGACCACGCTGCTGGAGATCCTCGACTTGCCGTCCGGGCAGTCCGGCACGGTCACCGTCTTCGGCAAGGACATCCGGGGCCTGAAGGGCGCCGAGCGCAAGGCGCTCCGCCGCGACCTGCAGGTCGTCTTCCAGGACCCGATGGCCGCGCTGGACCCGCGGATGCCGGTCGGCGACATCCTCGCCGAGCCGCTGAAGACCCACGGCTGGTCCCGGGACCGCGTCGCCGCCCGGGTGCCGGAGCTGCTGGGCCAGGTCGGCCTCGACCCGGACCACGTGGACCGCTTCCCCGCGGAGTTCTCCGGCGGTCAGCGGCAGCGCATCAGCATCGCGCGGGCGCTGGCGCTGGAGCCCAAGCTGGTCGTCCTGGACGAGCCGGTCTCGGCGCTGGACGTCTCGATCCAGGCCGGTGTGCTCAACCTGCTGGACGAGCTCAAGGCCCGCATGAACCTGAGCTACCTCTTCGTGGCGCACGACCTGTCCGTCGTCCGCCACATCGCCGACCGCATCGCGGTGATGTACCTGGGCCGGATCGTCGAACTCGGCACCGCCGAGGCGGTCTTCGAAGCGCCCTCCCACCCGTACACCCAGGCGCTGCTCTCCGCCGTGCCGCTGCCCGATCCCCGCAAGGAGCGCGAACGCAGGCGCATCCTGCTCACCGGTGACCTTCCCAGCCCCGCGGACGTGCCGACCGGCTGCCGATTCCGCAACCGCTGCCCGAAGTTCGCCTCCCTGGACGAGTCCGACCGCGGCCGGTGCCGCGAGGAGGACCCGGCACCGACCGGACTGGCGGGCGACCACACCGCGGCCTGCCACTTCGCCGCCGCCGTCACCGTCGTGTGATTTCCCACCCCGCAAGAGGAGAGAGAGTCCGTTGAACAGAACACGTATGTCCGTCGCCGTGGTGGCGCTGGCCACGGCGAGCGCGCTGACCCTGACCGCGTGCGGCGGCGGGGACGGGAAGGACGCCGCCGGGTCCAAGAAGAACTCGGTGCCCAAGTCCAGCGTCAACAACATCAAGGCCACCGACCGCGACCAGCTCAAGCAGGGCGGCACGGTGAACTGGCCGCTGGGCGAGATCGCCGAGAACTTCAACTACAACCAGGTCGACGGCACCCTGGCCGACGGCTTCGACGTCGAGCGCGCCGTGATGCCGATCATCATGATGTCCGACGCCACCGGCACGGTCGCCCCCAACCCGGACTACCTGTCCTCGGCGGAGGCCTCCGACAGCTCCGGCAAGCAGGTCGTCACGTACAAGATCAACCCCAAGGCCAAGTGGTCCGACGGCACCCCGCTGTCCTGGAAGGACTTCGAGGCCAGCTGGAAGGCGCTGAACGGCAAGGACGCCAAGTACAAGATCTCCTCCAGCACCGGCTACGAGCTGATCAGCGGCGTCGCCAAGGGCGCGAACGACCAGGAGGCCGTGGTCACCTTCTCCAGCCCCTTCGGTGACTGGAAGAGCCTGTTCAGCCCGCTGTACCCGGCCCAGGTCATCGGCACCCCGGACGGCTTCAACACCGGCTACCTGGGCAAGTTCCCGGTCACCTCGGGCGCCTTCAAGTTCCAGGGCATCGACAAGACCACCAAGACCCTGACCGTCGTGCGCGACGACGCCTGGTGGGGCAACAAGGCCATCCTGGACAAGATCATCTACCGGGCCCTGGACTCGGACGCCACCGCCGGCGCCTTCGCCAACGGCGAGGTCGACTTCTTCAACGTCGGCCCCGACTCGGCCGCCTACAAGCAGGCCAAGGAGGTCAAGGGCGCCGACATCCGCAAGGCGGCCGGCCCCAACTACCGCCACGTCACCTTCAACGGCGCCCGCGGCCCGCTGAAGGACGTCAAGGTCCGCCAGGCCATCATGTCCGCACTGAACCGGCAGGCCATCGCCGAGTCCGACCTGCAAGGTCTGGACTGGGACGCCAAGCCGCTCAACAACCACTTCTTCGTCACCAACCAGAAGGGGTACAAGGACAACGCCGCGGGCATCGGCGTCTTCGACCAGGCCAAGGCCAAGAGCCTGCTGGACGAGGCCGGCTGGAAGCAGGGCGGCGAGTTCCGCACCAAGGACGGCAAGACCCTTGAGCTGGACTTCGTCATCCCGGCGAACGTCAGCACCTCCGCCAACGAGGGCAAGCTGATGCAGCCGATGCTCAAGGCGGTCGGCATCAAGATGAACATCAAGTCGGTGCCGCTGCAGGAGTTCTTCGACAAGTACGTCAACACCGGCAGCTTCGACCTGACGGCCTTCTCCTGGCTCGGCACGCCCTTCCCGGTGTCGTCGACCAAGTCGATCTACGCCAAGCCCGTGGGCGACAACATCCAGCAGAACTACACCGGCGTCGGCAGCGACGAGCTGGACGCGGCGATGAACAAGGCCGCCGCGGCCACCGACCCGGCCCAGGCGATCACCGACGCCAACGCCTCGGACCTGCTGATCTGGCAGCAGGCCAACCTGCTGCCGCTGTACCAGCGCCCCGACATCTACGCGGTGAAGAAGAACCTGGTCAACATCGGCGCCTTCGGCTTCCAGGACCTGCGCTACGAGAACATCGGCTTCCTGAAGTAGGCCTCCCCGCCGGCTCCCGGCACCCTCGTCCGCCCCGTCACCACCCGGTGACGGGGCGGACCCCTTCGTACCCGTGGCGCGTGCGGGGCCGTCGCCGCGGGACCGTCGACGGCCCCGCACGCACCGGCCCTCCGGCAGGACAGGATCCCCCGCCCGTGCTCGAGAACTCGCTGCCGTACGCCCATGTCTTCGCCCACTTCGGGGTGGCGCCGGGCGACCGTCCCGCCCACTCGCTCCACCCGCACTCACCGGTCTTCCGGTGCCGCGTGGCAGGTACGGAGGCGGTGCTGAAGAGGGCCGCCTCGCCGGAGTCCGCGGCGACGGCCCTCGCCGGCTGGACGCGCGCCCTGGCGGCGCGGGACGTACCGGTGGTGACCCCGCTCGACGGGCCCGCCACGAACCCGGCCCGGATGGGCGAGGAGGCCTGGGTGGCCTATCCCTGGGTGGAGGGCCGCCCCTACTCGGGCACGGACGCGGACATCGAGGCGGCAGGCGACCTGCTGGGACGGCTGCACGCGCACAGCGCCGACGGCCCCGCCGGCGTCCCGGCCTTCACCTGGCCGGACCACGAACCGGCGGACCTCGAGGCCGAACTCGACGCGCTGCGCCCCGCCCTGGAGCGCCACGCCCCGGCGGTCCGGGAGGCCGCGACGGCCCGGCTGGAGCGGTGGTCCCGGACGCTGATGACGCAGCTGATGCCCGCCCTGCGCGACGGGAACCTGCCGCATGTCGTCGCGTCGATGGACTTCAAGGCGAACAACCTGGTCTACGCCGCCGGCGGACCGGTGCTCGTCGACCCGGAGAACGCCGAGTACGCGCCGCGGCTGCTCGACCTCGCACTGGCGCTGCTGCTCTTCCACACCGAGTCGCCGGCCGCCCCGCCACGGCCGTTCACGCCCCGCGAATGGGCCGTCTTCCAGGGCGCCTACCGCCGCCACTGCGCGCTGACCGCGGCCGAGGTGGCGCTGTGGCCGGTGGCCGTGCGCTACATGCAGGTCGAGTGGGGCATCTGGACGCTCCTGGACGCCACCGAGTGCGACGACTGGGCCGACCCGCACCAGGGGGCCTTCCTCACCGCACTCGCCCTCGCCGGGCCGGACGACCGTCCCGTACGGCCGTGAACGCCCGAGGGGCGCCCGTGCGGTGTTCGCGCGGGCGCCCCTCGTGGGTGGTGCGGGTGGTGCTCAGTTCACCGCGTGGACGACGTCCTTCTCCTCGGCGAAGTGGCAGGCCGACTCGTGCGCGGCCGGGGTGTCGTCACCCTTGAAGCGCTGCGGGACGGCCAGCAGCGGCTCCTCGGTGGCGCACCGGTCCTGGGCCTTCCAGCAGCGGGTGCGGAAGCGGCAGCCGGACGGCGGGTTGGCCGGCGAGGGCACGTCACCGCTCAGGATGATGCGCTCGCGGTGGTCGCGCGCCTCGGGGTCCGGAACCGGCACCGCCGACAGCAGGGCCTGGGTGTACGGGTGGGTCGGGTGGTCGTAGATCTCGGTGTCGGTACCGATCTCGGCCATCTTGCCCAGGTACATCACGCCGACGCGGTCGGAGATGTGGCGGACGATCGACAGGTCGTGCGCGATGAAGATGTAGGACAGGTTGAACTCGTCCTGCAGCTTCTCCATCAGGTTGATGACCTGCGCCTGCACGGAGACGTCCAGCGCCGAGACCGGCTCGTCGCAGATGATGATCTCCGGGTTGAGCGCCAGGCCGCGGGCGATGCCGATGCGCTGGCGCTGGCCGCCGGAGAACTGGTGCGGGTACCGGTTGATGTACTCCGGGTTCAGGCCGACGACGTCCAGCAGCTCCTGCACCTTGCGGCGCCGGTCGCCCTTCGGGGCCACCTCGGGGTGGATGTCGAAGGTCTCGCCGATGATGTCGCCGACCGTCATGCGCGGGTTCAGCGAGGTGTACGGGTCCTGGAACACCATCTGGATGTTCCGGCGCACGGCCTTCAGGGCGCGGCGGGACAGCTTGGTGATGTCCTGCCCCTTGTAGAAGACCTCGCCGGCGGTGGCCCGCTCCAGGTTCATCAGCAGCTTGGCGACGGTGGACTTGCCACAGCCGGACTCGCCCACGATGCCCAGGGTCTCGCCCTGGTACAGGTCGAAGGAGATGCCGTCGACCGCCTTGACGGCGCCGACCTGCTTCTTGAAGAGGATGCCCTGGGTCAGCGGGAAGTGCTTGACCAGGTTGCGCACCTGGAGGATGGGCTCGCCGCGCTCGACCGGCTTGGCGATGGCGGCCTCGACCGCCGCCACCTCGTCGGAGACGGCCTCGTCGTTCTTGGTGACGTCAGCCATGGATCGTCTCCTTCCAGAAGTGGCACGCGCTGCCGCGGCCCGGCAGCTCGCTGCCGTCCTTCTCGGTCACCCGGTGCAGCGCGGGGACCTCGGTGCGGCAGATGTCCTGCGCCATCTCGCAGCGCGGGTTGAAGGCGCAGCCGGAGGGGATGCGCAGCAGGTTCGGGGGCAGGCCCTTGATCGCGTAGAGCTCCTGGCCCTTCTGGTCCAGGCGCGGGATCGACTCGAGCAGGCCCTTGGTGTACGGGTGCGCCGGGCGCTTGTAGATCTCGTGGACGGGCGCGGTCTCGACGATCCGGCCCGCGTACATCACGGCGATCTTGTCCGCGACGTCGGCGACCACGCCGAGGTCGTGGGTGATGAGGATCAGGCCCATGTTGTACTCGCGCTGCAGGTCCGCGAGCAGGTCCATGACCTGGGCCTGCACCGTCACGTCGAGCGCGGTGGTCGGCTCGTCGGCGATGATCAGCTCGGGCTCCAGGGCGAGCGCCATCGCGATCATGATGCGCTGGCGCATGCCGCCGGAGAACTGGTGCGGGTAGTCGTTGACCCGCTCCTTCGCCGCCGGGATGCGGACCCGGTCCATGAGCTCGATGGACTTGGCCCTGGCTTCCTTCTTGGACATGCCCTGGTGGACCCGGAACATCTCGCCCAGCTGGTAGCCGACGGTGAGCACCGGGTTCAGCGAGGACAGCGCGTCCTGGAAGATCATCGCGATCTTGCGGCCGCGGATCTTCCGGCGCTCCTCGCCGGACATCTTGAGCATGTCCCGGCCCTGGAAGAGGATCTCGCCCTGCGGGATCTTCCCGGGCGGCATGTCGAGGATGCCCATGATCGCCTGCGCGGTGACGGACTTGCCGGAGCCGGACTCACCCAGCACCGCCAGCGTCTCACCGGCCGACACCGTGTAGTTCACGCCGTTGACGGCCTTGGCGACGCCGTCCCGGGTGTGGAACTCCACGTGCAGGTCGCGCACTTCCAGCAGCGGAGAGGTGGCGTCCCCGGTACGGGGCGCGGGCACGTCCGCGTTCTTGTCGATGATGGTCACGTACGCCTCCCTCAGCGCAGCTTGGGGTCGAGGGCGTTGCGGACCGCATCGCCGAGCATGATGAACGCCAGGACCGTGATGCTCAGCATGATCGACGGGTACAGCATGATGTGCTGCGCCGTACGGATCTGCTGGGCGCCGCCGGAGATGTCCTGGCCCCAGGAGACCACGGACGTCGGCAGACCGAGTCCGAGGTAGGACAGGGTCGCCTCGGCGGAGATGTAACCGCCGAGCGCGATGGTGGCGACCACGATCACCGGGGCGACCGCGTTCGGCAGGATGTGCTTGAACAGGATCCGCGAGGTGCTCGCGCCCAGCGCCTGGGCGGCGTGCACGTAGTCCGCCTGCTTGATGGTGATCACCGAACCGCGCATGACGCGGGCGATCTGCGTCCAGCCGAGGAAGGCCAGCGCTCCCGACACCACCCACACGGTGCGGTTGGTGAAGGAGTTCAGCACGACCAGCGTGCCGAGCAGGAAGGGGACCGCGAAGAAGATGTCGGTGATCCGGGACAGCAGCGTGTCGACCCAGCCGCCGAAGTAGCCGGCGATCATGCCGACCAGGCCGCCCAGCACGGTGACCAGGAGGGTCACGCTGATGCCGACGGTGATCGAGGCACGGGTCCCGTAGATCACGCGGGCGAAGACGCTGCGGCCCTGCCCGTCGTAACCGAGCCACCCGGCGGAGAACACCTTCCCGTACTCGGGCTTGCCGAGGTAGTGGTTCCGCAGGTCGGCGTAGGTCGGCGAGGCACTGGTGAACAGGCCCGGGAAGACCGCGATGAGCAGGAGGATCAGGATCAGGATGCCGGAGACCACGAAGTAGGGGTTGCGGCGCAGGTCCCGCCAGGCGTCGCCCCACAGGCTGCGCGCCTTCTCCGCCGCGGGCGCGGGCCCTGTGGCGGCAACGGCGTCCGCGGCCGTGGCGGCCATCGGGTCCGCGTTCTCGACGGCGGTCTTGGTGACGTCAGGCATAACGGATCCTCGGGTCCAGGACCGCGTAGAGCAGGTCGACGATCAGGCTGGTGAAGAGGAAGACCAGCACGAGGACGGTGACCAGACCGACCAGCGTGGTCCCCTCGCGGCGCAGGATCGACTCGTAGATCGTGCCGCCGACACCGTGGATGTTGAACAGGCCCTCGGTGACGACCGCACCGCCCATCAGGGCGCCGATGTCGGTGCCGAGGAAGGTGACCACGGGGATCATCGAGTTGCGCATCAGGTGCACACCGACCACCCGGCGCCGGGGCAGGCCCTTGGCGATGGCGGTCCGCATGTAGTCGGCGCGCAGGTTCTCGGCTATGGAGGTACGGGTGAGGCGCGCCACGTACGCCAGCGAGAGGCTGGCCAGCACGATGGCCGGCATCAGCAGCTGGCTGTAGTTCGTGTCGTCCTGGACGTTCGGTGTCATCCAGCCGAGCTGGAAGGCGAAGACCAGCTTGAAGATGAAGCCGAGGACGAAGACCGGCACCGAGATCAGCAGCAGGGTGAAGATCAGCACCATCGAGTCGGCGAGCTTGCCCGCGCGCATACCGGCCCAGACACCGAGGGCGATGCCCACGACCAGTTCGATCGCGAACGAGAGCCCCGCGAGCCGGAAGGTCACCGGGAACGCGTCGCTGAGCACGTCCCGCACCGGCCGACCGCTGGCAATCTGGTTGCCGAAGTCGAAGTGCAGGATGATGCCCGTCATGTAATCCCAGTACTGCTTCAGGATCGGCTGGTCGAGACCGAGTTCGTGACGGATCCGTGCCACGGTCGCCGGGTCGATGCCCTTGTCACCGCCGAGCGCCCGTACGGGGTCGCCGGGGAGGGCATAGACCATGAGAAAGATGAGCAGAGTCGTCCCGATGAAAACCGGGATCATCTGGAGCAGTCGCCGCGCGACGTAACGCCCCATCGTGCCTCCATGTCAGTCGCTGTGGCAGCAGAGATGGGCCCTTCCCCCGTCCTCCTCTTCGGGAAGACGGGAGAAGGGCCCCCCAGCCGTTGCCTGCACCCCGCGCGTCCGACGTCTCCGTCAGCCCCGCACCGGCGTGCTCACTACGCGATGGTTACTTCTTGACCTCGACGCCGGTCAGGATCGGGTCACCGTTCTGGGCGTACTGGACGTTCGAGACGTTCTCCGAGTAGCCGGCGTTGACCTTGTAGTACCAGAGCGGGATGGCAGGCATGAGCTCGACCATCTTCTTCTCGACGGCCTGGTACTCCTTGACCGACTCGTCAAGCGTGGCCGCGGTGTCGGCCTTCTTGATCATCTCGTCCAGCTCCTTGTTGGAGAAGCCGGACTGGTTGCCCGCCGAGGTGGTGGCGTACAGGTCACGGATGAAGTTGGCGTTCACGGGGTAGTCGAGCACCCAGCCACTGCGGTAGATCGACTTGACCTCGTGGGCGTCGCGGGCGTCCAGGTCGCTCTGGAAGTCGGCCTTGGAGTCGCCGGCGCACTTGACGCCAGTCGCGTTGGTGATGCTGTTGCAGACGGCCTCCACCCACTCCTTGTGGCCACCGTCGGCGTTGTACTGGATGGAGATCTTGTTGCCGGGGACGCCGCCGCCGGCCTTGATGAGCTCCTTGGCCTTCGCGGGGTCGTACTTGAAGACGTCGCCGCCCACGTTGTCCTGGTAGCCGAGCACGCCCTTGGCGACGAAGCCGGTGGCGGGCTCACGGGTGCCCTGGAGCACGGTCTTGGTGATGGTGTCGCGGTCGATCGCCATCGACAGACCCTGGATGACCTTGGGGTCGACGTTCTTCCACTGCTTGGAGTAGAAGGCCGGGACGATGGACTGGATGGCGGAGTACGCCTGGTCCACGGCGCGGTCACCGAGGTCGTCACGGTAGACCGGGAGGTCCTTCGGGCCGATCTGGCGCAGGACGTCGACGTTGCCGGACTTCAGGTCCTCGTACGCAGCCTCGAGGCCGGTGTAGTTCTTGAAGATCACACCGCCGTTCTTCGCCTTGTCCGGGCCCTTGTAGCCGTCGAAGCGCTTGACCTCGATCTGCTTCTTGTGGTCCCACTTGACGAACTGGTACGGGCCGTTGCCGACCGGGTTCTCGCCCGCGGCCTTCGGGTCCTTGTAGAAGGACTCCGGCAGCGGCGAGAACACCTCGTAACCGAGCTTGTACACGAAGTACGGGATCGCGGTGGTGAGCTCGATGGTGAAGGTCTTGTCGTCGACGACCTTCAGGCCCGACATGGCGTCGGCCTTCGGCTTCGCGCCCTCCTTCTCGGGGTGGACGTCCGCGAAGCCCTTGATGTCGGCGAACCACGACGCGTTGGTCTGGGCGTTGTTGATGTTGGCGGCCCAGTTCCACGCCTTGACGTAGGACTCCGCGGTCACCGGGGTGCCGTCGTGGAAGGTCCAGCCGTCCTGCAGGGTGACGGTGTAGGTCTTGTTGTCCTTGGTGTCCACCGACTTGGCGTTCACCATGACGATGTTGCCCTTGGGGTCGTAGTCCACGAGCTGCGCGAACAGCGAGCGGACGACGATGCTGCCGTTGGACTCCATGGTGTTGGCAGGCTGCAGGGGGTTCTGCGGCTCGCCGACCTCGACGGAGAACTTGCCGTTGGGGTTGACGCCGCCAGCGTCGTTCTTGCTGCCCTTGTCGCCACCGCCGCCACCGCAAGCGGTAGCAGCCATAGCGACGATGATCGCACCTGCGACCCAAGTGGCGCTCTTGGCACCGCGCATGGGTTTGCCTCCTCAGGAGTCACTGTTCTTACGTGAAAGGGCCGGCCTCACTGACACCCCTGACAGTGATTCCGGTCACCTGTGCTCGTGAGTCGGCGCTCCCCATAAGCGCTTGGACCCATTGACCCGAGCTCAACGGCTCCAACTATCGGTCACGTTGGGCCTACGAACCACACACTTACGATTTCGTTTTGGTCACAACCGGTCCAAAACAATCCCGCAATTCGGACATTTAGATTGTAGACAGACACCGACGAAACGGACTTGTAACACAAGTACCGGTGAACGTCGTCCGGTATCCGGACGTCGCCGGACTGAAATCCGGTTGCCCTCAAAGCGCGTAGATTCCACGCGAATGTACGTGCCTGACGGGCCGACAGGGAACGATGTGTCGCGCCCGCGCCAGTGGCGCAACCGCGACACATCGGCACCCCCGGGGCCGATCCCCGCACAGCGGGCGACGCGGCGGTGAGTTCGGTCACACCGGGCTCCCGCAAGGGCCCTGGATGTGACCGGTGTCACGGGGAACGGCGTTCCGCGCGCACCCGGACCCCCGGGGGACGCCCGGCGATGTCGCACATGCGACACGGCGGGCCGCAGCCGGTGGCCGTCATGGAGCGGCCCGGCCGCCCCGGGGGGACCGAGGACGGCCGGGCCGCTGTCGCCGCCGCCGAGGACCCGGTCCGCGCCGCGGGGGCGCGGACCGGGGAGGCCTCAGCGCTTGGCGCGGGAGGCGGTGCGGCCGCGCTCCTTCTGGTCCAGGACGACCTTGCGGATGCGGACCGTCTCCGGGGTCACCTCGACGCACTCGTCGTCGCGGCAGAACTCCAGCGACTGCTCCAGGGAGAGCTTGCGCGGCGGGACGATCGCCTCGAACGAGTCGGCCGACGAGGACCGCATGTTCGTGAGCTTCTTCTCCTTGGTGATGTTGACGTCCATGTCGTCGGCGCGGGAGTTCTCGCCGACGATCATGCCCTCGTACACCTCGGTGCCCGGGTCGGTGAACAGCACACCGCGCTCCTGGAGGTTCGTCATCGCGAAGGCGGTGACGGCACCGGCGCGGTCGGCGACCAGCGAACCGTTGTTGCGGGTCACCAGCTGGCCGAACCACGGCTCGTGGCCCTCGTGGATCGAGTGGGCGATGCCCGTGCCGCGCGTTCCGGTCAGGAACTCGGTACGGAAGCCGATCAGACCGCGGGAGGGGACGACGAACTCCATGCGGACCCAGCCGGAGCCGTGGTTGGACATGTTGTCCATCCGGCCCTTGCGGGTGCCCATGAGCTGCGTCACGGCGCCCATGTGCTCCTCCGGCACGTCGATGGTGATGCGCTCGACCGGCTCGTGGACCTTGCCGTCGACCTCGCGGGTGACGACCTGCGGCTTGCCGATGGTCAGCTCGAAGCCCTCACGGCGCATCTGCTCGACCAGGATGGCGAGCGCGAGCTCACCGCGGCCCTGGACCTCCCAGGCGTCCGGACGCTCGGTGTCCAGCACCCGGAGGGAGACGTTGCCGATCAGCTCGCGGTCGAGACGGTCCTTGACCTGGCGAGCGGTGACCTTGCGGTCCTTGACCGCGGACTTGACGGCGCCCTTGCCGCCGGGGCCGCGACCGACCAGCGGGGAGGTGTTGGTGCCGATGGTCATGGAGATCGCGGGCTCGTCCACCGTGATCAGCGGCAGCGCGACCGGGTTCTCCGGGTCGGCCAGGGTCTCGCCGATGGTGATCTCCGGGATGCCCGCGACGGCGCAGATGTCACCGGGGCCGGCCTTCTCGGCGGGCTTGCGGGTGAGCGCCTCGGTCATCAGCAGCTCGGTGATGCGCACGTTCGCGATCGAACCGTCGCGCTTGATCCACGCGACCGTCTGGCCCTTCGTGAGCTCGCCCTGCTCGACGCGGAGCAGCGCGATACGGCCCAGGAAGTTGTCGGCGTCGAGGTTGGTGACGTGCGCCTGGAGCGGCGCGGCCTCGTCGTACACCGGGGCCGGGACGTGCTCCAGCAGCGTGGAGAAGAACGGCTCCAGGCTGTCGCTGTCGGCCGGGACGGTGCCGTTCTCCGGCTTGGTCAGCGAGGCCACGCCGTCGCGCGCGCAGGCGTAGACGATCGGGAACTCGATCTGGTCCTCGTCGGCGTCCAGGTCCAGGAACAGGTCGTACGTCTCGTTGACGACCTCGTCGATCCGGGAGTCCGGACGGTCGGTCTTGTTGATGCAGAGGATGACCGGCAGCTTCGCGGACAGCGCCTTGCGCAGCACGAAGCGGGTCTGCGGCAGCGGGCCCTCGGAGGCGTCGACCAGCAGCACGACCGCGTCGACCATCGACAGGCCGCGCTCGACCTCGCCACCGAAGTCGGCGTGGCCGGGGGTGTCGATGATGTTGATCGTGATGGGTTCGCCGCCACCCTTGGGGTGGTACTTCACGGCCGTGTTCTTCGCGAGAATGGTGATGCCCTTCTCGCGCTCCAGGTCGTTGGAGTCCATCATCCGGTCGTCCAGATGCTGGTGCGCGGCGAAGGCTCCGGCCTGCTTGAGCATGGCGTCCACCAGCGTCGTCTTGCCGTGGTCGACGTGGGCGACGATGGCGACATTACGAATGTCGTTACGCGTGGGCATACTGGGGCGCTTCTCCCGGGTAGGTAGGTGGGGCGGCGTGCCCTCGTCGGCACACCTAGCCCGCCGGGCGAGTCAAGCCGCGGCCTCACCCCATGGTACGGGGCCCGGGCGGCAAGGACCGCCCGGGCATGATCGTCACCGTCGCCGGGGGCTCACGCGGGGGGTGCGGTCACTTCCTGAAGCCGATGTCCTGGAAGCGCGGGGTCGCGAAGCCGAAGGCGCCCGCGTTGAGGACGTCCTTGCGCAGGGCGACCAGCTCGGGGCGCTGGTAGAGGGGGATGGAGCCGGCCGCCGCCCAGATGCGGGCGTCGGCGCGGGCGGCGAAGTCACGGGCCTTGCCGGGGTCGAGTTCGCCTGCGGCCTGGTCGAAGAGCTGGTCGATGAGGTCGGTGCCGACCCGGGGGTAGTTCTGCGCGACGACCAGGGAGCCGTCCGGCGCCGGCTCGGGCTTGGCGAAGATCGGACGGGTGTCGGTCGCCGGGTAGGGGGTGCCGGGCCAGCCGTAGAGGGCGAGGTCGAAGTCGCCGGCGGCGACGTGGTCGCGGAAGAAGCTGTCGTCGGCGACCCGCTGCAGCTCGGTGCGCACGCCGATGCCCGAGAGCATGGTGGCGATGCGGTCACCGACCGCGTTCAGGGTCGCCGAGGACTTGGGGAGGACGAAGCGCAGCGTCAGCGCCTTGCCGTTCTTGCGCAGCACGGTCTTGGCCGGTTCGACGACGCTGACCTCGACCTTGCGGGCGGGCGCCGCCTGGTTGCGCTCCGCGGCCCCGGCGCCACTGCCGGTGCCCGCCCCGGCACCGGGGTCCAGGGCGGTGCGCTGCCAGCCCGCGGCGGCCAGCAGCGCGCGGGCGGCCTTCGTGTCGGAGGTGCCGAGCGCGGAGCTGTGGTCGGCGTACCCGGCCTGGGTGAGCAGCAGCAGGTGGTTGCCGAGCGGTTCCTCGGGCAGGCCGAGCGGGCCCAGCACCGCCTTGGCGATCGCCCGGCGGTCCACCGCGCGGGCCACGGCGTGCCGCACCTCGTCGTCGGCGAGCGGCCCGGTGGAGCCGTTCAGCGCGAGCTGCGTGTAGGAGGCGGCGCGCGTCCGGTACACGGCCACGTGCTTGCCGGTCACGTCGCGGTCGACCTCCGCCACGTCCAGCGCGCCCGAGGCCAGGTCGCCGGCCCGCTCGTGCGCGGGCGTCACGGCGAGGACCAGTTCGGACAGCTTGGCCCGGTCGCCCCACCACTTGGCGTTGCGTTCCAGCGTGACGGACTTGCCGCTCGCGCTGCGGACCTTGAAGGGCCCGCCGGACGCCGGCAGCGTGCGGCGCGCCCCCTCGTTGAAGGACTTGGCGGTGCCGGTGACGGCCTTGGGGTACAGCGGCGTGAACAGTGCCTGCCAGTCCGCGTACCGCTTCTTGAAGGTGACCTTCACCTCGTGCGCGTCCTTGCCGGCCGTGACGGCCGAGATCCGGTCGTACCCGGCGTTGCGCGCGCTCCAGAACGCGTCGTCGGTGCCGCGCAGCGCCTTCCACTGGGCGGCGAAGTCGGCGGCGCCGATCGCGCGGCCGTCGCTCCAGACCGCCTTGGGGTCGAGCCGGTACGACACCACCTGCTGCGGCTCGCTGCGCACCACTTTCGCCGACCGCAGCAGGTCGGTGTCCATCTGGGGACGGCCCTTGCCGTCCAGCCGGAAGGTGGCCGGCAGGACGGCCCCGGCGACCAGGGAGGTGGTCTCGTTCGCCCCGGCCTGGTACGCGTTCAGCGTGCCGGGGGCCGCGTCCACGGCCCAGCGCAGGGTGCCTCCGTCGCGCACCCCGTCGCGCGGCGCCGAGGCGAGGTCGGTCCCGGCGAGGGGGTCGTCCTTGCCGGCGGAGCACCCGGCGGAGGCGGCGACCGCGGCGGCGAGTGCCACGGCGGTCGCGGAACGGATCAAGGTGGCGCTGCGGGCCATGCGTGCGTACCTCCGCCAGGGAGCCATGATCACGGGGCGGTCTATTTGCCGCTTATCGCACCTACTGAAAGCCATTCCGCGACCCGGACGCCCTCGACACGTCGCGCGTCCCCGCCCTCCCACCCGCCCGGCGCAACGCCACGGCGGGCCCCCGCCCCGCGGAGCGGGCACCGCCCCCGCACGGGTGCGCGGCCTTCGGGGGAATCCCCACGCCACGGCGCGTCCGCACCGGGCGCGCGCCACCCGTAGGTGGGAGAATCCGTGCAGATCCCTTCCCAAGCGCGACTGTGACGCGCGACACTCGCTTGGCGCCAGCGTCGTGCACCCGCAACGTGGCGGAAGTGAGGACAGCCATGTCCCTGCAGGACGAACTTGCATCGGTACAGCGCCGGCTCGACGAACTGGGCCGGGCCGTGTCCAAGCTGGAGCAGCACGTCGGCGACAGCCTGGACATGAGGCGTGTACGTGCCGACACGAAGCACCTCAGCGACGACCTCGCGCTGCTGCGCGACAGCGTCGGGACCACCCCGGCCGCGCAGAAGCCGCGGCAGGACATGGTGACGATCCCGGATACGCCGTACGACCCCAGTCTCTGGTCCGGCGCGGAAGACGAAGGGCTGGGGGCGCCGGGCCGCCGAGCGCCCTAGGGAGTAGTCCTTGGCCACCGACACACAACCCCCCGCTCCACCGACTCCACCCGCTCCACCCGCGCGCCACGGCGTACTTTCCGCCGGGCGCGCGGCCATTCCGGCACGACATCTGCGCACCGACCGCTGGTGGGTGCAGCCCCTGCTGACCGCGCTCGGCCTGGGCGCCTTCGTCGTCTACTCGACCTGGCGGGCCTTCGCCAACGCGCACTACTACGCCGAGCCGTACGTCTCGCCGTTCTACTCGCCCTGCCTGGGCGCGAACTGCGCGGACATGCCCCTCGGCGCCCGCTGGCCGCTGTTCGGCGACTGGTGGGGGCTGTCGCCCGCGCTGCTGGTGCTGATCTTCCCGCTGGGCTTCCGCCTGACGTGCTACTACTACCGCAAGGCGTACTACCGCGGTTTCTGGGCCTCGCCGCCCGCCTGCGCGGTGGCCGAGCCGCACGAGAAGTACACCGGTGAGACGCGGTTCCCGCTGATCCTGCAGAACATCCACCGGTACTTCTTCTACTTCGCCATCCCGGTCGCCGGGATCCTGACCTACGACGTCGTGCTCGCCTTCCGCGACGAGCACGGGGCGTGGGGCCACATGGGCCTGGGCACCCTGGTGCTGCTGGTGAACATCGCCCTGATCTGGGCGTACACCGCCTCGTGCCACTCCTGCCGGCACATCGTCGGCGGCCGTCTGCGGCACTTCTCCAAGCACCCGGTGCGGTACCGCATGTGGACCTGGGTGGGGAAGCTCAACTCCCGCCACATGCTGCTGGCCTGGCTTTCGCTGGTGAGCGTGGCGCTCGCCGACCTGTACGTCTACCTGGTCGCCAGTGGGGCGTTCGACGATCCGAGGTTCTTCTGATGGCACAAGTCGAACGGCACGCGTACGACGTCGTCGTGGTCGGCGCGGGCGGGGCGGGGCTGCGCGCCGCCATCGAGGCGCGCGAGCAGGGCATGCGTACCGCCGTGATCTGCAAGTCGCTCTTCGGCAAGGCGCACACCGTGATGGCCGAGGGCGGCATCGCCGCGAGCATGGCCAACGTCAACCCGCACGACAACTGGCAGGTCCACTTCCGCGACACCATGCGCGGCGGGAAGTTCCTCAACCAGTGGCGGATGGCGGAGCTGCACGCCCGGGAGGCACCGGACCGGGTCTGGGAGCTGGAGACCTGGGGCGCGCTCTTCGACCGCACCAAGGACGGGCGGATCTCCCAGCGCAACTTCGGCGGCCACGAGTACCCGCGCCTGGCGCACGTCGGCGACCGCACGGGCCTGGAGCTGATCCGCACCCTCCAGCAGAAGATCGTCTCGCTGCAGCAGGAGGACCACCGCGAGTACGGCGACTACGAGGCCCGGCTGAAGGTCTTCCAGGAGTGCACGGTCACCCGGGTCCTCAAGGAGGACGAGCGGAGCGAGACGGGGGTGCCCCCCGGCCGAGGGCCCGGGGGGAAGGTGTCCGGCGTCTTCGGCTACGTCCGCGAATCGGGCCGCTTCTTCGTCGTCGAGGCGCCCGCCGTGGTGCTGGCGACCGGCGGCATCGGCAAGTCCTTCAAGGTGACGTCGAACTCCTGGGAGTACACCGGCGACGGGCACGCGCTGGCGCTGCTCGCCGGGGCGCCGCTGATCAACATGGAGTTCGTGCAGTTCCACCCGACCGGGATGGTCTGGCCGCCGTCGGTGAAGGGCATCCTCGTCACCGAGTCGGTCCGCGGCGACGGCGGGGTGCTGCGCAACTCCGAGGGCAAGCGGTTCATGTTCGACTACGTCCCCGACGTCTTCAAGGAGAAGTACGCGCAGAGCGAGGACGAGGGCGACCGCTGGTACGAGGACCCGGACAACAACCGCCGGCCCCCGGAGCTGCTCCCCCGCGACGAGGTGGCCCGCGCCATCAACTCCGAGGTCAAGGCGGGCCGCGGCTCCCCGCACGGCGGGGTGTTCCTGGACGTGTCGACCCGGCTGCCCGCCGAGGTCATCCGGCGCAAACTGCCCTCGATGCACCACCAGTTCAAGGAGCTGGCGGACGTCGACATCACCACGGAGGCCATGGAGGTCGGCCCCACCTGCCACTACGTGATGGGCGGGGTGGACGTCGACCCGGACACCGCGGCGGCGGCCGGGGTGCCCGGGCTGTTCGCGGCCGGAGAGGTGGCCGGCGGCATGCACGGCTCCAACCGGCTGGGCGGCAACTCCCTCTCCGACCTGCTGGTCTTCGGGCGCCGGGCGGGTCTGCACGCGGCCGAGTACGCCGCAGGGCTGGGCGGCGCCCGGCCGGCCGTCGCCGAGTGGCAGGTCGACTCCGCGGCAGCGGAGGCGCTGCGGCCGTTCAGTGCCGAGGCCGAGGCCGTGCCGGACGGGGCGCCCGAGAACCCGTACACGCTCCACCAGGAACTGCAGCAGACGATGAACGACCTGGTCGGCATCATCCGCCGGCAGGGCGAGATGGAGGAGGCGCTGACCCGGCTGGACGCGCTGCGGGTCCGGGCCCGGCGGGCCGGCGTCGAGGGGCACCGGCAGTTCAACCCGGGCTGGCACCTCGCCATCGACCTGCGGAACATGCTGCTGGTGAGCGAGTGCGTGGCCCGGGCGGCGCTGGAGCGCACCGAGTCCCGGGGCGGCCACACCCGGGACGACCACCCGGAGATGGACCGCCGCTGGCGCAAGCTCAACCTGGTCTGTGAACTCTCCGACCCGGCGGACGCGTTCGGCGAGGTGACGGTCGGCCGGCGCGAGACGGAACCGATCCGGCCCGACCTGCTCGCGCTCTTCGACAAGGACGAGTTGCTGAAGTACCTGACGGACGAGGAGCTGGACCGGTGAGTTCGTACACGGCGCACTTCAGGGTCTGGCGCGGCGACGCGGACGGCGGCGGGCTCCAGGACTACCAGGTCGAGGTGCACGACGGCGAGGTGGTCCTCGACATCGTCCACCGCCTGCAGGCCACCCAGGCGGGGGACCTGGCGGTGCGGTGGAACTGCAAGGCCGGCAAGTGCGGCTCGTGCAGCGCGGAGGTCAACGGCAGGCCGCGGCTGATGTGCATGACCCGCATGTCGGTGTTCGACCGGGAGGAGACCGTCACGATCACGCCGATGCGGACCTTCCCCGTGGTGCGGGACCTGGTGACGGACGTGTCCTTCAACTACGAGAAGGCCCGGGAGGTGCCGTCCTTCGTCCCGCCCGAGGGCGTGGCGCCGGGCGAGTACCGGATGCACCAGCAGGACGTCGAGCGCTCGCAGGAGTTCCGCAAGTGCATCGAGTGCTTCCTGTGCCAGGACACCTGCCACGTCGTCCGTGACCACGAGGAGAACAAGAAGGCGTTCGCCGGTCCGCGCTTCCTGATGCGGGTGGCGGAGCTGGACATGCACCCGCTGGACGCGGCGGAGGAGCAGGGCCTGGACCGCAAGCGGTCGGCCCAGGAAGACCACGGACTGGGCTACTGCAACATCACCAAGTGCTGCACCGAGGTCTGCCCCGAGCACATCAAGATCACCGACAACGCGCTCATCCCGCTCAAGGAGCGCGCGGTGGACCGCAAGTACGACCCGCTGGTCTGGCTCGGCGACAAGATCCGCCGCAGGAGCTGACCGGGACCGTCGCACCCGGCGTCGGGGCGCTGCTCAGAAGAGGCTGAGCAGCGCCTCGATCGTGTCCTCGCCCGTGCTGCCCTCGCCCTCGGAGGGCAGGTCCAGCTCGAACCACACCGTCTTGCCGCGGTGGGTGCGGCGGGACCCCCAGCGGGTGCTCAGCAGGGAGACCAGCTGCAGTCCGCGGCCGCCCTCGTCGGTGGCGCGGGCGCGGCGCCGGCGCGGCTGGACGAGGGCGTCGTCCCACACCTCGCAGACCAGCGTGCGGTCGCGCAGCAGACGCAGCCGGATGTCGCCCTGGCCGTGCCGCAGGGCGTTGGTGACCAGTTCGCTGACGAGCAGTTCCGTGGTGTCGACCAGCGCGGACAGGTCCCAGGAGAGCAGGCAGTCGCGGGCGAGTTCGCGGGCGCGGGCCACGGAGCGGGGGTTGGGCTCCAGCGTCCAGTCCCCGACGGAGTCGGCGGGCAGGCCGTGGACGCGGGCCATGAGCAGGGCGATGTCGTCCTCGCCGTGGGCGGTGTCCAGCCGGGCGAGTATGTGGTCGCAGACGTCCTCCAGCGGCCGCTGGGGTTCGTCGAGCGCGGCCCGGAAGGCGCGCAGGCCCTCGTCGAGCGGGTGGTTGCGGGACTCGACGAGGCCGTCGGTGTAGAGGGCGAGCAGGGCGCCGTCCGGCAAGTCGACCTCGACCTCCTCGAAGGGCTCCCCGCCGACGCCCAGCGGCATCCCGGTGGGCACCTCCAGCATCATGGCCTGCTCGCCGGGCTCGACCAGGACCGGCGGCATGTGGCCGGCGTTGGCGATGGTGACCCGGCGGGAGATGGCGTCGTAGACGGCGTACACGCAGGTGGCGAGGTAGACCTCGGACAGGTCCGAGCCGTCGGCCTCCTTGCCGCGCCGGCTGCTGCGGCCGTCGCCGCTGCCGCCGAGGCCGCGGGCGACCTCGTCGAGGGCGGTGAGCACGTCGGCCGGCTCGATGTCCAGCAGCGCCAGGGTGCGTACGGCGGTGCGCAGTTCGCCCATGGCGACGGCGGCGCGCAGACCGCGGCCCATGACGTCGCCGACGACGAGCGCCGTGCGGTGACCGGGGAGTTCGATGACGTCGAACCAGTCGCCGCCGACCTCCGTCTCCATGTTGCCGGGCAGGTAGCGGCAGGCGATGTCGAGTCCGGCGGCCTCGGGGTTGCCCGGCGGGAGCAGGCTGCGCTGCAGGATGAGGGCGCGTTCGTGCTCGCGCCGGTACAGCCGGGCGTTGTCGATGAACACGGCCGCGCGGGCGGCGAGTTCCTCGGCGAGCATCCGGTCCCGTTCGGAGAAGGGCTCACTGCCCTTGGCGCGGGCGAACTGGACCAGGCCCAGCACGGTGTCACGGGCGACGACGGGCACCGCGAGGGTGGACTGCACCAGGCCGCCGCCGAGTTCGCCGAGTTCCACCTCCTGGTCGCCGCCGTCGGCGCCTATGACCTGGGTCTGGGCGGTGCGCAGGGCGCCCGCCCAGGGCGAGTTGAAGGGGTAGCGGTGCACGGCGCCCACCGAGACCGGGCCGCCCGCGTGGCCGCCGTCCAGCGGGACCACGGGCGCGTCGGACACGGCGCTGGCGAAGGCGACCCTGCGCACCTCACCGCTGCCGTCGGCGGTGCCGACCGGGCCCTCCTCGCCGACCAGCAGCGCCTGGTACAGGTCGACGGAGGCCAGGTCGCAGAAGTGCGGCACGGCGACGTCGAGCAGTTCGCGGGCGGTGGTCTCCAGGTCCAGGGAACTGCCGATGCGCCGGCTGGCCTCGTTGAGCAGGGCGAGGTTGCGGCGGGTGTGCGCGGCCTCCCGCTCGGCCCGCTGGCGTCCGGTGACGTCCTGGGCGAGGCCCGCGACACCGATGGGGCGGCCGCTGCCGCTGTGCAGCCGGTACAGGGAGATCGACCAGCGCCTGCGGTTGTTGGTGCCCGAGCCGGAGGGGACGGTGCCCACGATCGTCATGTCCAGGACCGGATCACCGCTGTCCAGCACCTGCTTGAGCGCGGCCGTGAGCCGGTCGGCCTCGACCCGGGACAGGAAGTCGTGCGGGGTGCGGCCGCGGTGGTCGCCGGTGTGCCGGCCGAAGACGGTGGCGAAGCGCTGGTTGACCCGGAGCAGCTTGAGGTTGGTGTCGAAGAGGATGAAGCCCATCGGCGACTGGCCGAACACCGCCTGCGAGGACGCGAGGTCGGTCTCGATCTGGCGCAGCACGCGGACGTCCACGGCGATGCACAGCGCCCCGCGCGCCCCGGTCTCGCTGCGCGAGGGCATCACGTAGACCTCGGCCAGGCCCTCCTGGCCGGCCTTGTCGCGGTACGGCACGGTGCCGATCCACTCGCGGCCGTCGAGGATCTCCGCGATCCGCTCGTGCGCCCGGGTGCGCCGGTCCTCGGGGACGAAGGCGGTGATCGGGTCCTGGCCGAGCGCCTCGGACGCGGGAACGCCGAAGAACTCCTCGGCGCGCTCGCTCCACTGCTCGATCCGCCCGTCGGGGCCGAGGGAGAACGAGGCCACCCGGATGTAGTCGTAGAGGGAGCCGGGCGGACTGGACTGCCAGGCGCTCTGTGTCACGGCCTCAGGGTTCCGGGGCCCAACAGCCCCCGACGGCTCATCGCTCACGCCCGACCCCTCCAGCTCACACATACGGACCGGCTGGTGCCGAGTATCCAGCATTACCCCCGTTCCGCACATGCACTTGTCGATCACAGCATCATCTCGAGGCGTACGGATTCCGCCGACGCCCCACTTCAACTACCCTGCTCCGGCCCGCCGAACCGTGCGTGACCGGTCATCCGCGGGAGCCGCCCCCGGATGCCGCCGGGCCGCCGGGGAGAGCCAGCTCGAACCACACCGTCTTGCCCAGCGGGCCGTGCCGCGTCCCCCAGCGCCGGGAGGCGTGGGCGACCAGTTGCAGTCCGCGGCCGCCCTCGTCCTCCTCGGCCGGGGCGCGCCTGCGGGGCGGGTCGGGCAGCGGGTCGGAGACCTCGACCAGCAACGACGTACCGCGCACCATGCGCACGCCGATCGGCCCGCGGGCGTACCGCAGGGAGTTGGTGACGAGTTCGCTGACGAGCAGCACGGTGACGTCGGTGAGCTCGCGCAGGCCCCACTCCGCGAGGGTCTCCCGTACGTGCCGCCGGGCACGGCGGACGGCGCTCGGCTCGGCCGAGAACGTCCAGTGGGCGGTGCTGCCCTCCGGGAGACCGCCGAGGCGGGCCACGAGCAGGGCCACGTCGTCGGGTTCGCGGCCCTGGACGAGGGTGGCCAGCAGGTCGTCGCAGGCCTCCTCCAGGGAGCGCAGCGGACGGCGGGCGAGCACCGACCGCAGCCGGTCCATGCCGACGCCGATGTCCTCGCCGCGCGCCTCGACCAGGCCGTCGGTGTAGAGCACGAGGACGGAGGAGTCGGGCACGTCGAGCTCGACCGACTCGAACTCCACGCCGCCGACGCCCAGCGGCACCCCGGCCGGGGAGTCCAGCAGCCGGGCCCGGCCGCCCCCGTGGGCCGCGGGCTCCACCAGGACGGGCGGCGGGTGCCCGGCGCGGGCCACGGCGAGCCGCCGGGTGGAGGGGTCGTAGACGGCGTAGACGCAGGTCGCCGTCCAGCCCTCGGCGGTGCCCGCCGCGAGGTCGTCGCCGAGGTCGTCGACGCGGCGCAGCAGCTCCTCCGGCGCCATCTCCAGCGCCGCCAGGGTCCGCACGGCGGTGCGCAGCCGGCCCATCGTCGCGGCGGCGCGCAGCCCGTGGCCGACGACGTCGCCGACGACGAGGGCGACCCGGCCGCCGGCGAGCGGGATGACGTCGAACCAGTCGCCCCCCGCCGCCGCCCCGGTGCTGCCGGGGACGTAACGGAAGGCGAGGTCCACGCCGGGCGGCTCGGGCACGCTCCGCGGCAGCAGGCTGCGCTGCAGCATCAATGCGCCCTCGCGCTCACGGATGTAGAGGCGGGCGTTGTCCAGGGCGGCGGCGGAGCGGTCGCACAGCTCCATGGCGAGGTCGACGTCGTCCCGGTCGAAGGGTTCGCGCCCGCCGGCGCGGCTGACGACCAGCAGCCCGAGGACGATGCCGCGGGCCCGCAGCGGCGCGACCAGCAGGGAGTGGATGCCGAGGTCCACGGCGGCCTGCACCTTGGGGTCGCCCGGGAAGGTGGCGACGCCGTCGCGCAGTTCGTCCGCGCTGCGCACCAAGGCGGGCCGCGCGCTGTGCAGCACGGACCCGAACACGGACGCCCGGTCGACCTGGATGACCTTGCCGATGCCGAGCATCCGGTCGACCAGGGGCCCCTCCTTGACCGCCCCGATGCCGAGCTGGCGCATCTCGGTGCGCTCCCCGTACGGGGCGCCGGGCAGTTCGCCGCCGTCCGGCACGGCCGCGTGCAGGATCACCCCGCTGTAGTCGCTGAACCGCGGCACGACGGTCCTGGCCAGCTGCTCGGCGATCCGCCGCACGTCCAGCAGGTCCGCCAGGCGCGAGCCGACGTCGTTGAGCAGCGCCAGCCGGCGCCGAGTGCGCTCGATCTTCTCCGCGCTCTGCTGGCGCTCCGTCACGTCCATCACGCTGCAGCTGATGCCCAGCACCCGGCCCGCGCGGTCCTCCAGCCGGTGGTACGACACCGAGCGCCAGCCGCCGGAGGGGCCGGGCACGACGACGTCGATGACGGGGCGTCCGGTGGACAGCACGTGCCGCTGGAGGGTGGTCAGCTCGTCGGCGGCCCCGGCGGTCACGATCTCCTCGACGCGGTGGCCGAGGGTGTCCTCGGCGCGGACCTCGTTCATCCGCGTCAGTGCCTCGTTGACACGGACGTAGCGCAGCTCGGTGTCGAAGATGGCGACGCCCAGCGGCGAGGAGTCGAAGAGCGAGTCCAGGGCCGCCAGGTCGTGTTCCATGCCGCGGATCCGGCTCGTCTCGGCGATCGACACCAGGACGAAGGGCCGGCCGTCCCCGTCCACGAGGAGCGAGGCCCGCGCCTCGACCTGCACCCGGTGGCCGTCGCGGTGCCGGACGGCGAGCACACCGTCCCAGCGGCCGGTGCGCAGCAGCTCCGCCAGGATCCGCTCGCTGGGACCGGGCCGGGGCACGGAGGGCGTCCGCCGGGCGGCGGACACGGCTTCCGGGGGCCGCCCCGCCCGGCCGCCGTCCTCGACGGGGTCGAGCAGGACGGAGATCCGGCGGCCCACGATGTGCTCGCCCGCCCAGCCGAGCATCTCCTCCGCGAGGGGGCTCCAGAGCAGGACCCGGCCGGAGGTGTCGAGCATGACGACGGCCAGCCGCAGGGTGTCGAGGAGCGTCCCGGATGCGGTGGGCGGTCCGCCCGGCGCCCGTCCCGCGGGCCCCGGCTGCAGCCCGGCGTGGGCTCGCGCGTGCCCGGCCGGGGACCCGGGGCGTCCCGGGGCCTCGCCCTTCGCCGTGCCGTCCTCGCTCCCGCTCACGTGTGGGGACCCCAGACCATCGCAGGGCCACCGGCTCGGGGCCGGTCCCCGTCGGTGGATCAATCCCCCCATACCCGATATTCCGCACCGCATATCCGTCCCGGCGCGCCGCGGAGGGGCCGCGGGGCGTCCGGGCGCCTGGTGCGGCTGCGAGGGCGGGGGCCGGGGTGGTGGGACGTCCGGGCGGCGCGGGGCCCGGGAGTTCCCCTCCGGATCACCGGGCGTCGGCCCGCGGGGTCCGGGCCCGGGCCCCGGGCGAGGTCGCCCGGGCCCGTACGGGTCCGGAGCCCGAGCGGGCCGGGTGGTCCGGGCGTCCGGCCGGGGCGGGCCCGCGTCGGAAGGGACCCGCCAGGGTCGGGAGGGGCCGGATCAGTCCTGGGGGGTGGCGCGGGTGGCGGCCCAGGTGGCGGCGGGGCGGTCCTGGTCGAGCCAGTCCACCTCGTCGAGGCGGTCGGGGGTGAGCCAGCGCAGCTCGTCATGGTCCTCCAGGGGCCGGGGCTGCCCGGAGAGGATGCGGGCGGTCCACACCTGCAGGACGTAACCGGGCTTCAGCGGCCATTCCCCGGGGACCCGCTCCAGCGCCTCGGCCTCCACGCCCAGTTCCTCGCGGAGCTCACGGACCAGTGCCTGCGGCGCCGTCTCCCCGGGTTCAAGTTTCCCGCCGGGCAGTTCCCAGCGCCCCGCCAGCTCCGGCGGCGCGCTGCGCCGCGCCGCGAGCAGCCGGCCCCGGTCGAGCACGGCCGCGCCGACCACCACCGTCACGTCGTGCGTCGTCATGGGCGGCACCCTATCCGCGGCGGACGGCTACGACGCGCGCCGGTCTATCCGCTCGATGAGGTAGAGCTGCTTGTGGCCGCGGGCGTCGAGGGTGTCGGCGACGCGTTCGGCCTCCTGCCGGGTGGCGTAGCGGCCGACCCGGTAGCGGTTGCCGTTGTCGTCCTGACGTATGACGACCCAGACCAGCTCGCTCATCGGATCTCCTCCAGGTGCGCCACGTTGGCCCGGTCGTCGTCCTCGTCGCTCGGGGCGCCGGCGAACCAGGCGTCGAGGATCTCCCGGAGCAGGGGCCCGCTGGTCAGGCGCAGGCTCAGGGCGAGGGCGTTGGCGTCGTTCCACTTGCGGGCACCGTCCGCTGAGTACGCGTCGGCGCAGAGGGCGGCGCGCACGCCGGGCACCTTGTTGGCGGCGATGGAGGCGCCCGTGCCCGTCCAGCAGCACACGACGGCCTGGTCGGCGCGGCCCTCCGCGACCTCGCGGGCGGCGGTCTCCGCGCTCCAGGCCCAGTCCTCGCGATCGCCGGCGCGCAGCGCGCCGTAGGCGACCACGGTGTGCCCGCGACGGCGCAGTTCGTCGACGACCAGTCGCGCGACCGGCTCGTCCATGTCCGAGGAAACGGCGATGCGCATATGCCGGAGCCTACGCCCGAACGTGACGCGCCGGACACGTTCGGGCAGTATTCGACTCGATCGGGCCATGTTCGATGGGGAGTTGACTCAGAAGGGGCTCTTGCCCGCGCCCTTCGTACATCGGTGTGCGCCCCGGCGCCGCCCTCCGCCCCGCGCGCACCCCCGGCGCCCCGCGGACACGCGGCCCACCAGCGGCCTTGCCCGCACCGGCGCACAACGGGCGCGGCCCCCGGTACCGGGCCGGCGCGGCCCGGTCCGCTCCCCGGGCGCCGCCCGGCGCCCGAGGGGGGTCACTTCACCGGCATCCGGTACGACACCCGGTAGCGGTCGGCCGGGATGACGATGTCCGCGGTCTCGACGGGCAGCCCCGACGCGTAGTACGTACGGCGGATCTCGATGACGACGTGCCCGGGCACCCCGCCGAGCACCGCGGTCTCCTCCGCGAGCCCGGGCCGGGCGCCGACGTCCTCGGCCACGTTGTCGACCACGACGTCGAGTGCCGCCATGCGCTCCACCACCCCCTGGCCGGCCAGCGGGCCCTCCTCGGGCAGCAGGACGGGCGAGCGGCCGGTCACCGACAGCGGCTCCCAGGAGGTGGCGAGCATCATCGGCTCGCCCTCCGTCCGGTAGAGGTAGCGCGTGCGCATCACGCGGTCGCCGGGCTTGACGCCCAGCCGCTCGGCGATGCGCGCGTTCGCCGTGTCCTGGAAGCTGTTCGACTCCCAGGTGCCCTTGAAGCCCTCGTCGGCCTGCTCCTGCCGGAACGGCGTCGCCTGACCGCTGCCGGGACGGTAGCCCGTGCGCACGACCAGCCGTGGGTCGGGGCGCTCGCGCACGTACGTCCCGGAACCGGAACGGCCCTCGACGAAGCCCTCGGCCATCAGCACCTTGCGGGCCTCGAGGGCGACGGTGTCCGACACCCCGTACTCGGCGCGGATGCGGGCCTGCGAGGGCAGGCGGGTGTGCGGAGGGAGGCTGCCGTCGAGGATCTTCCGGCGGAGATCCTCGGCGACGCGCAGGTACGCGGGCTGCTCACCGAAAGGCACGTGCCCCTCCCTCGGGTTGACTGTGTGCAACAGCTTGACAACTCAGGGTTGCCACCCGCAAGCCTTCCGCAAGGCTTTACCCGTGTCGCGTCACCCGGGCAGCAGATCGAAGGCCGCCAGGACCACCCTGGCGTGCTGCTCCGCCTGGTGCCGCACCGGGATCCAGCGGGCCCGGTGCGCCGTCGCGTACGCCTCGCACCAGTCCGCCACCAGCCGCTCCAGCAGTTCCCGCACGGCCGCCGACGGGACCGGCGGCAGCTCCGCCGCACGGACCACCCGCAGCAGCATCGCGGCGGCGCGCAACGGCAGTCGCTGCGCGTAGATCTCGACGCTGCTGACCCGGGCCCGGGTCATCGCGGGCAGCGGCGGCGCGGCCGCCGTGCGCAGCGCCGGGTCCCAGTCAGCGGCGAGCGCCGGACCGACCGCGACGATCTCCTGCGCGGCACGCAGCAACGGCCCGCCGTCGTCGGGCAGGTGCGGCCGCACCTCCCCGATGAGCCCGCCGACCAGCAGGCTGGCGCGGCGCAGCGCCTCCCCCGCGGTGCGCAGCGCCCCGTCGGCACCCGGGTGCGGCGAGGTGTCCGCGGCGCGGTCGCACGCCCACATGGGCACCTCCGCTATCGCGGTCACCCCGCCGTACCGGTGGGCGTACGTCCAGGTGGAGTTGGAGGCGTCCTCGGGCGGGCCGCCCGGCGGCGGCAGCACGTACACCCCGGGGCCGGGGCTCGGCCAGTGGAAGGCGTCGGAGGAGCCGGCCTCCAGGGGGATGTCGAACTCGGCGGCGGACTTGGCGATCCGCTCCGCCAGTCGTGGGATGTCCCGGGTCACCTGGATGAAGGTGCCACCCACATCGATGCCGTGCAGCGAGCACTGCAGCACCGGCCGCAGCTCGTCGATGACCCCGATCAGCGCCCGGGTCTCGGGCAGGGCCCCGTCCAGGGTGCCGTCGTCCGGCAGCCACTCGGGCTGCTCCGCGGCGCGCGGGCGGAAGAAGTGCCGGTAGTGGCCGAGCATCGTGAACCGGGCGTCGGGGACGGCCTCGTTGAGCCGGGCGCCGTCCGGGTCCGCGCACAGCAGGAAGTGCCAGGCGGCGTCGGTCCCGTCGCGCAGCGCGGGGTCGGCGGTGACCCGGCGGGCCAGCAGCAGCGCGGTGGCGCCGCCGACCATCTCGTTGGCGTGCGGGCCCGCCACCACCAGGACGTTGCGCGATCCGTGCCCGACCGAGAGCAGCAGCAGCGGCTCCCCGGCCCGGGACAGGCCCACCGTCCGCAGCCGGCAGACGTCGGGCCTGCGCAGCGCCAGGGCCCTGGCCGCCGCGGCGACCTCGTCCACGGTCGGGTAGCGCTCGCCGACGGCGGTGTCCCCCGGAGATGTCATGCGGCCCCCCGCCTCGGTCCCTACGGTCAGGTTCGGATTGTTCCAATCCGTACGGAGCGGGGGCTAGAGCGCGTAGGGCGGCTGTCCGGCCCGGCACGACGGAGGGGTACGGCTGCTGACGCAGCCGTACCCCTCCTCCGCACGACGGGTGCGGGTGCCTGCGGGCGTCAGTGCCGGCGGGCGGCCTGACGGCGACGGGTCGCGACGACCACGGCGCCACCGGCGGCCAGCAGCACGGCCGCGGCGGCCGAGAGCATGCCGACGTTGCCGCTGCCGGTCTCGGCGAGGTCGCCCGAGCCGCCGTTGGGGGACTCGGAGGTCTCGGCCTCGACGGACCCGGACGGGGAGGCGGAGGCCGAGGCCGACGCCTCCTCGGAGGCGGGGGCGGTGTCCGAGGGGGTCGCGGTCGCGGCGGGGGTGGTCTCCTCGCCGCCGGCCGGCGTGGTCTCGTCACCGGCGGGGGTGGTCTCGTCGCCCGCGGGGGTGGTCGGGGTGTCGGTGGCCGGGGTGGACGGGACGGTCTGCGTGGTGCAGTCCTTCGTGCCGCCGTTCCACCAGGCGATCTTCTTGTCGCCGATGACCGCGTGGTCCGGGCCCTCGGGCAGGTCGCCGTGCTCGTAGCCGTCGTTGGCGTCCAGGACGCCGTCGTACTTCTTGTTGCCGTAGTACAGGTCGACCTGCGCGAAGCAGGTGACGTCCGGGACGGCCACGTCGAGCGTGTCGGTGCCGGTGGTGATCTTCACGGTGTCCCAGTCGTGGAACACCTGCTTGCCCGACGTCTGGAAGGTGGCGCCGTGGGTGCGGTAGGAGGCGAGGGACACGGTGCAGGACGAGGAGCCGTCCGCGACCCGGACCTTGACGTGGACCTTGCCGTCCTCGCCGGGCTTGAGGTTGACGTCGTCGACCTTGACCGACGGGTACCAGGCCGTACCGTCGAGCGAGAACTCGCAGCGGTCGGTGGAGGTCTTGGTGCCACCGCCCTGGCCGGGCTTGTAGCCGTGGTGGCCACCGCGGTCCCAGCCCTTGCCGCCCGGGCAGTCGCCGGCCCAGGCGGAGGTGGCACCCACGGCGGTGAGGGCGACGGCCGCGGCGCTCACGCCCAGCAGCCGTCCGACGGTGACACGTCGCGATATGGACATGCAGAACCCAATCTTGGCGTTGCGTGGCCCGGCGGGCGCGGCTGACGGCAGCTCTCCCCGTACGTGAGCAGGCCGAGGCGTCACCGGGCGAGTGGTCGAAGTGCACACGGGGCTCATCGGCCCCAGTGGCACCACGCATCGTCGTGGTTCTGTCAATGGGCTGTCAACCTGGGGCGACGCAAAGACTCGTGGAACGAGGTTTCGATCCTGCTCACGGCGGTCATGGCGCCGAAGGCCAGCAGCCGCACCAGATCGGCGTCGTAGGGGTCGGGATCGGCGATCCGCCAGGCTTCCGCGTCGGCCTCGGTGATCCGGTACGGGGCGAGGGCGGCGAGCAACGCCAGCCGGGCGCCGGGACGTTCGGCGACGGGCACGGCTGCGAGCGCCGCGGCGGCCGGATCGCCGCCGAGCGGCGGCGGCGTGCCGTCCCAGGCGTCCACGGCGGCCACGACCGCCTCCCGGGCCGTGTCCCCGAGCCGTTCCCCGCCGACGGCCGCGGCCCGCCGCAGCGCCGCGAAGGCGGTGCCCACCGGGGCGTCGGCGGCCCACCGTGGCACGGGCCCGGCCGGACCGCGCAGCAGGGGCAGGCTGGCGCCGGGCGGCAGCGGCCTGCGGACGGTGCGGGCCAGGGCCCGGCCGCCGAGGCTGCGCACCAGCCGCAGCCGCTGCAGCCCGCCGGGGAGCAGGTCCTCGGTCAGCAACGCGGACACCATCCGGTTGACGAAGTGGAAGGCGAGGGCGGTGCCGACGAACTCCGGCGCGTCCCGCGGAGCGAAGGGGTACGCCGCGGCCGCCGGGGTGCCGGGGGTCGCGGTCGCCCTGCCCCAGGCGACCAGCGCCGCCTGCCCGGGGTCGCCCGGCGTGCCGCCGCGGGCGACGGTCTCGGCGAGACGGTGGTCGCCGGTGGCGTGCAGCAGGACGGTGTGGGCGTCCACGCAGAACGGGCAGCGGTTCGCCGCCGACACCCCGACGGCGACCAGTTCCTTGTCGGCCCGCGGTACGCGGCCGGCGAGCAGCGACTCGCGCAGCACGGCCCAGGCCGCCGCGAGCAGGTCGGGGGCGGCCGACAACGCCACGAAGGTGGGCGCGTGACCGATGCCGAAGTCGGCGGCGAGCTGGGCGTAGACCGCGGCGGTCCGGCCCGTGGCGCCGCCGGGCGGCGCGGGGGTGGTGAGACGGAAGGGCGTGGGCATGGCCGGGCCTCCTCGCTGACGGGCTCGTGGACGCTGGTGTGCGCGACGGGTCGATCGTGGCCGTCCGGGGGCCGTCCGGTCGTCGTCCGCGGGAAGGGACCTGCCGCTGCTCCGGGCGCCGCGGGCGCGGGCCGCACTACTCCGCCGGGAGTAGCCGCGGAGCCGTCTTCGGGGAGGACGTGCCGCCGGGCGCGGCGGCGTAGGGTGCGGGCATGGGTGGCACGCTGATCGGGCGTCAGGGATGGGCCGGGCTGCGGGGGTGGCGGGGCCTCGCCTTCGACGCCGTGGCGGGTCTCGTCCTCGCCGCGGGCGTCCTGCTGCTGCCCGGCGGGCCGCACCCCACGAACGCCCTCGACCTGGCACTGGGCCTGGTGGGCACGCTGGCCGTGTGCGGGAGCCGCCGCCGTCCCGCGGCGGCGCTGCTGCTGTGCACCGGCTGCATGCTGGCGTACGCGCTGCGGGTGCACCCCGGGCCCTCGGCGGCGTTCCCCGTGCTGGTCGCCGTCCACATGACCGTCAGGGCGGGCGGCAAGCGGCTTCCGGTGCAGGTGTCCGCCCTGACGTTCCTCGCCGGCTACCTCGCCTCCGGGCAGCCCGCGCCCACCTCCGCGCAGTCCACCGCGCTGCTGCTCGGCTGGTTCCTGGCCTCGGTCGCCATGGCCGTGGTGGGCCGGCACCGCCGGGCCTACCTGGAGCAGCTGGAGCGACGGGCCCTGGACGCCGAACGCACCCGCGAGGAGGCCGCGTTGCGCCGGGCCGGCGAGGAGCGGCTGCGGATCGCCCGGGAGCTGCACGACTCGCTCACCCACAGCATCTCGATCATCAAGCTGCAGGCCGGGGTCGCCGTGCACCTGGCCCGCAAGCGCGGCGAGGAGGTGCCCGACACGCTGCTGGCGATCCAGGAGGCGAGCGGGGAGGCGATGCGGGAGCTGCGCGCCACCCTGGAGGTGCTGCGCGGCACCGGCGGCGGCCACGGGCTGGACCGGATCGAGGACCTGGTGGAGCGCTCGCGCACGGCCGGGCTGCCGACCAACGTCACGGTCGGCGGACGCGAACGGCCGCTGGCCGACGGGGTCGACCGGGCCGCGTACCGCATCGTGCAGGAGGCCCTCACCAACGTCACCCGGCACGCCGGGCCGCAGCCCCGGGCCACCGTCCGCATCGAGTACGGCGACCGGGAACTGGTCGTGCAGGTCGACGACGACGGCACGGCGACCCCCGCCGACGGCACGGTGCCCGGGGTCGGGCTGACCGGGATGCGGGAGCGGGTGGCCGCGCTCGGCGGACGGCTGCGGGCGGGGCCGCGGCCCGAGGGCGGCTTCTCCGTACGGGCCGAACTCCCCCTGGACGCGCTGCCGGCGGCCGCCACGGCGAAGCCGGGCGGGGCGCCGCTGGAGGAGGTGTCGTGATCCGTGTGCTGATCGTCGACGACCAGGCGCTGATGCGGGCCGGTTTCCGCGCCCTGCTCGACGCCGAGGAGGGCATCGAGGTGGTGGCCGAGGCGGGCGACGGGCAGCAGGGCGTCGAACTCGCCCGGCGGCACGTGCCCGACGTGGTGCTCCTGGACGTCCAGATGCCGGTGCTCGACGGGATCGGCGCGACCCGGCTGATCGCCGCCGACCCACGGCTGGCCGGGGTGCACGTGGTCATCCTCACCAACTACGGCCTGGACGAGTACGTCTTCGACGCGCTGCGCGCCGGCGCCAGCGGCTTCCTGCTGAAGGACACCGAACCCGCCGACCTCGTCCAGGCCATCCACGTCGCCCGGCGCGGCGACGCCCTGCTCTCCCCCGCCATCACCCGCAGGCTGATCGGCGAGTTCGTCTCACGGCCGCCCGACGCCACCCATGTGGCGGGCCTGGAGGCGCTGACCAACCGGGAGCGCGAGGTGCTCGCGCTCGTCGCCCGCGGGCTCAGCAACGACGAGGTCGCCGGACGGATGGTCATCAGCCCGCTGACCGCCAAGACCCACGTGAGCCGCGCGATGACCAAGCTGGGTGCCCGCGACCGCGCCCAACTCGTCGTCTACGCCTACGAGTCCGGGCTGATCACACCGAAGGGTTCGCCGCCGCGACCGTCGTGGCCAGCCCCAGTGCCTCCCGGGCCCTGACGGCCTCGCCGTGACCGCTGTGGGCGTCGGCGGCCTCGTAGTGCTCGTAGTAGGCGTCCGCGTCCTCCGCCTCGGCGGCCCTGGCCCACAGGACGCGGGCCTTCCCGGCCTCCGCCGCGAGCGCCGCGACCGGTTCCGCGGCGCCGGCCGGCCAGTCGTGGGCCTCGAGCGCCCGGGCCTCCGCGGCGAGGGCCACCGCGACCCGGCCGGCCCACTCCCGGTAGCCGTCGAGGTCGTCCCCGACGTACTCCTCCTCGGGCCCCTCGGCCATGACCTCGTTGAGGGCGCCGGCGGCCTCGAGGTAGGCGAGCTGGTGCGCGTCGAGGGTGCTCGCGTCCTGCCGCAACGAGCCCTCGAGCGTCCCCTTCGCCTTGCCGAACACGCAGGTCACCGCGCGGTCGCCGAGCTTCCAGCTCTCCCGGTCCGGGGCGTAGTAGTACACCTTGACGTCCGGCGGGACCGCCCAGCTGTCCATGGCGTAGCCGTCCGCCAGCCGCCGGCAGCGCTCCTCCACACGGTCCTCGAGCGCCGCGTCGCCCGGGTAGTCCTGGGACCCGGGCAGCCGGAACGCCCCGACCACCTCCGCCGCGTGCCGCCGGGCGCAGGGTGCGGCGTCCATGCCGGCGTCCGGGTCCTCCACGCCGGCGCCGGAGGTGCCGAAGCACTCGCCCCGGCGCAGCGAGAGCGCGCCGCTGTCCCGCGCCCCGTCCCGGGCGCCCTCCCTGAAGCCCTTGACGAAGGCGCCCGCGCCACCGGCGAGCACGAACGCGCACAGCAGCGTGCCGACGGCCGACAGCACCAGCCCGGTGACGGCCATGCCCCTGCCGCGCGCGCCCGTCCGCCTGATCTGCACCAGCGCGATGCTCCCCAGCACGACACCGGCCACCGGCGGCAAGCACAGCAGCCCGGTCACCAGCGCGGCCACGGCGAGCCCGTTCAGCGGCGCCCGCCGCGCCACGGGCGGGAGCACCGGCCGGTCGGGGTACGAGGGAAACGACGGAGGCTGCACGGAACGGCTCCTCACGGAAGGGCGAAGCGACGAACGCCCGCGCGAATATATCCCTCCCCCGGCCCCCGACATCCGGTGGCCACCGCCAGGGTTCGGGCGCACACGTCCAAGGGGGAAGCCACGTTGTCCGCCACGGCGGCCGGACACGCCCGGGACCGCATCGACTCCCGGCTCGTCGCCCGCGCCCCGGGGACGCTCGCGGCCACGCCGGACGAGGACGGCGACCACCGGAGCCGGACGCGGCGTTCCGGCGATTCCCGCTGCCGGGGCGGCTCCACGGTGCCCACTGGCCGGCCCGCGACCTGGTCGAGGGCGACGACGGACGGTCCGTCCCCGGACCCTCGGACGTCCGCGGCGGCTCGTTCTTCCTGTCGCGGGCCCGGGGGCTGGTCCGCTTCGACGGTGTCGACCCGGTGGCCGCTGCCGTGGGCGGGGCGGCTCAGGACGGGCAGAGCGTCCGCTCCAACACCGCGTTGATCGCCTTGGCCTCTTCCTCCGTGACCTGATGGCCGGCGCTGCCGAAGCGCGACTGGGCGGCGGCCACCGCGTTGCCGCCGCCGGTGATGGTGGCGCACTGCTGACGCGCGTTGGCCACGGCCTTGTCGGCGTCGGCGGCCAGGGCCGGGTCGACCGCCTTGAGCGCGGCCACCAGCGCCGTGCGTTCGGCCCCGGTCGGCTCCTGCGGGACGCCCTCGCTGATGTCCGGCACCTTCGACCCGGGCGCACCCGCGGTCGGCGAGGCGCCGCCGCCCTCGGGCTTGCCGCCGGCGTCGTCGTCGGTGCCGGAGCTGCAGGCGGTGACCGCGAGGAGCACGGCGGCGAGGAGCACTCCGGTGCTGAGGCGTGTACGCATGCCGCCATCGTGGCCCGCCGGGCCCGCGCCGTTTGCCGGTGCACCGGTTCCGTCACCGTGCTGTGACCGGACGGAGCCGGCACCGTGCGCGGCATCGGTCCGGACGGCCGGACGGTGAATGCTCACGGCTCCCCACAGCTATTCCACTGTTCGCGCGGCCGCCCGCCGCGGGACTACCACCCCGTGATTACCGAAATCGGAAAATCAGCACAGGCCCGGCAGAAAAATTCCTGGGCCCCGGGCAGCGGCCCACCCGGCAGCGGGTGTCGAAGGTCATTCCCCGACGCACAGGTCCCGCATTTCCTCCGGCAATGAGGCCTTGCGGAGTGATTCGCGCACCATTGCACCGGGCCGCTCTGCGTACCGTCGGCACAGGACTTTCACCCGAGGATCCCGGGTGAAGCACGACCTATGCCCCCACGCCCGACTCAGGTATGCTGATCAGTCCGCCGCAGCATCGAGCACAATGTGGCCCGCAGGGGTTCGCGGCCCTCATCCGCCGCCTCACAGCTCCCGACTCCCCATTGACGATGCCTCGTTCGTTGCACGGAGTCATCGGAAACCTGAAGCACGACACACAGGTCGAATGGAGGTATGAGGGGTTGGTCCGGCCCTGATCGGGTCGCGACACACCCCTTGAACAGGATGCTGCTGCAACTCCACAAACTCGAGCGGTACAAGGACGAGCACGGAAACGAGATCGTCTACGACGGTGAGCCCCTCGAGAACAAGATCGACATTCGGTTCAAGGGTTCGAACAACACACTCGTCATCAGCCCGAATGCGGACATCAAGGACCTGCTCGTCACCTTCACCGGGGACAACGGCCGGATAGAAATCGGTCAGACCACGAAGAAGCGTGCCGGTCTCCGCTTCGAGCTGCGCTGCGGGCACGAGTCCCGGATCTGGATCGGCGAGAACGTGGGTTGCGCCGGCCGCACCTTCATCTCCGCCGTCGAAGGCGTGTCGGTGTCGATCGGCGCCGACGTGATGTTCGCGAAGAACATCGAGGTGCGTGGCGACGACACCCACCCGATCTTCGACGTGCGCACCGAGAAGCGCGTGAACCCGTCCCAGTCGATCGTCGTGGGCGAGCACGTCTGGATCGCGAAGCACGCGGTCGTGATGGGCGGCGTGACCATCGGCAACGGTTCGGTCATCGGATTCCGCAGCATCGTCACCTCGTCCGTTCCGAACAACTGCATAGCCGTCGGAGCACCGGCGCGCGTGGTGCGGCGGGACATCGCCTGGGAGCGCCCCGAGGTCGTGCCGCGCCGCCCGAATGAGCAGTATCCGCGCAAGGGCGAGAAGTCCCCGCAGTACTGGAACCTCACCGACGAGTCGGAGGTCCCGAAGAGTCCGGTGGTGCGGCCGTTGCCGACCAGGACGCCGCGGCGGCTCGCCCGGCGGATTCTGCGCCGCCTGAAGGGCTGACGACCGGCGCTGCTCACGCGGGCCACTTCGGCGCGGACCTCCGTCCGCGCCGAAGTGGCCCGCGGTCGTGTCTGCGGCCGCGGCCGCGCCCGCACCCGCACCCGTGAACGATCGAGACCGGAGCCGTTCGGCTCCGGTCTCGGATCACCGGTGAAGCGCGGCAGCGCGGGGTTCGCTACTGCGCCGGGGTGCTCGACTCCAGGTGGGTCACCATGCGGTCGAGCCCGTCCGGCAGGCCGACGACCGGGCGCCAGCCGAGGGCCGCGAGCCGCGCGCTGTCCAGGCCCTGCTTCTTGGTCAGGCTGTAGGAGCGCTCGTCCGACTCGTTGCTGAACCGCAGCCGCAGCCCACGCTCCGGGCGCACCTCGGTGAACAGCTCCGCAAGGCCCCGGATCGAGATCAGACCGGCCGGGTCCGCGACGTTGTAGGCCGTCTCGTCACCGCGGAGCAGCGCGTAGAACAGTCCGGCGATGGCGTCGGCCACGTAGGTGTACGTCCGCACGCCGGAACCGTCGCTGTTGAGCACGATGTCCTTGCCACGCACCACGTTCGCCGCGAAGTCGGCCTGCACGCGCCCGTCGTCGAGCGCCATCCCGGGCCCGTAGACGTGACCGAACCGGACGACGCGGCCGGCGATGCCGTACTGCGCCTGGTAGGTCGCGCAGATGGTCTCCGCGGCGCGCTTGCCCTCGGCGTAACAGGCCCTCGGGTTGAGGATGTCGAAACCGCCGTAGCTCTGCTCGCCGATGAGCTCGGTCTCCGGGGGCTGGGCCCCGTAGACCTCCGCCGAGGACATCAGCAGGAACCCGCGGCTGGCCTTCGCCACGCACAGGTCGAGCAGGTGGAAGGTGCCCAGCAGGTTCGCCTTGATCGTCATGACCGGCTGGCTGCCGTGCAGGGCGGGCCGCGCGGCGCTCGCCCCGTGGATCACGTAGTCCACGGGGCCCGGCAGTTCGAGCGGCTCCGACACGTCCTGGACGACGAGGTTGAAGTCCGGGCGGTCGAGCAGGTCCGCGAGCAGCCGGGTGGCCTTCTCCCGGTTCCGCACCAGGCCGTGCACGGTGATGCCCAGCCCGTGCCGGTCGTTCAGCGCGAGCAGGGTGTGGACGACGTACGACGGCAACATGCCGCTGGCCCCGGTGACCAGCACGGTGCAGCCGGAGAGCTCGTTCCACGGCAGGTCACGGTCGAGGATCTCATCAAGGTCGTGCGCCACGACCGAACTGAAGATGGTGCTCACTGGATCACGTACCCACGATCTGCTGGTTCTCGATGATCTCGAAGAACGTCCGGCACAAGTAGAAGTCCTCCGACGTGGTGATCTTGATGTTCGAGCGGGGGCCGACCACACGGTGGATCTTGTGACCGTACCGGTGCATGAGGGAGCACGAGTCGATGCTGTTGTGCTCACCCTCGGCGACCGCCCGGTCGTACAGCGACAGGATCTCGCCGATCCGGAAGCTCTGCGGGGCCTGGGCGGCGTATATGTGGTCGCGCGGGATCACATCGTCGATGTGGTCGTGCTCACTCGACACCACGGTCTCGTTGAACTTGGTGCAGGTGATGGCGGAGCCGCGCTCCAGGACCATCTCGATGTTCGCGCTGATCAGCTTCGCGTCGATCAGCGGACGCACGCCGTCGTGGATCAGCACGACCGTGTCCTCGGGGCAGTCCGCGGCGACCGCCTTCAGGGCGTTGTGCCGCGATTCCTGCCCGGTGCCGCCACCGTCGACGATCCACCGGACCTTCTCGATCTCGTACCGCTTCAGCAGCTTCGTCATGAGCTCGCGGTACTCGGGGAGGATCGCGATGGCGATGGCGTCGATGTCCGGGTGCGCCTCGAAGTGCTCGAGGGTGTGGATGATCACCGGCTTGCCGTGGATCTCCAGGAACTGCTTCGGGAGGGCCCGGGTGTTCATCCTCGACCCGATGCCGCCGGCGAAAAGCAACGCCACGTTCATAATGCTCATACCTCCGACTGGTCGCTGAGCGGCTGGTCGCCCACCGCTGTGTCATCTGTGACGGGCTCGAGCCACGCCTGCCTTTCGGTCCTGCCCGTGTCGCCGGGGTCGCCCAGAACCAGCCAGTCGATCACGCGGTCCGCCGAATTGGTGTCGACGTAGTCGACGTTCTCCTGCCGGAACTCCTCGAGCTTCGAGATGTCGTAGTCCTCGTTCTGCAGGGCAGAGAGCAGTTCGTCGAAGGTCACGCAGATCTTGCCGGGAGCGACGGTGTCGTAGTCGCGGTGGAATCCGCGGACGACCGAGTAGCGGTCCTTGTCGTACGCGTAGAACAGGATCGGCCGGTCGAGCAGCGAGTACTCGTATATCACCGACGAATAGTCGGTGATGAGCACGTCGGTAACCTGCAGCAGGTCGTTGGTGTCCGGGAACGACGCGAAGTCCAGCAGCCGGTCGGAGTATTCCGCGGGGATCGGCACGGGATCCGAGATGAAGTGGTGCATGCGGAAGAGTACGACGGACTTGTCCCCGCAGGCCTCGTAGAGCTTCGCGAAGTCGATGCGGTCGTAGTCGTAATGCGCGTCGCCGATGCTCTTCCCGCGGAAGGTCGGCGCGAAAAGGATGATCCTCTTGCCCTCGAGCTTCGGGTGGGCGGTGAAGAAGTCCTCGACGACCTTTTCGGTGCGCTCCTTGTCGAGGAACGTGTCTATTCGGGGCAGGCCGGTCGGTATGACGGCCGACTCCTCGATCCCGAACGCCTCGGCGTACGTCGGCACGAGGTGCTTGGAGCCGGTGATCACGTACGTGTACTTGCGGTGGGCGTTGGTCAGCTTCGGCGAACCGTAGCGCCCGAACCGGCTGTAGCCGACCGCCTTGAAACCGCTTCCGGCGTGCCAGAGCTGGATGATCTTGGTCTTCGGGGAGATGCCCAGTTGCCCGAGGAGCCCGAAGTAGTCGTCCATCAGCACGACGTCCGACGTCGCGAGCAGGTAGATGACGCGAAGCGTGTTCCACTTGTTCGCCGTGTCGGGGATCCGGAACGAGTAGCGGAGGGAGTACTTCTCGTCGAGACCCCGCTCGATCATCCGCTCATTGACGCGAGCCAGGTTGCCGCCGATCTTGGGGCGCATCTCGGAGGCGAACAGGATCCTGTTGCCGCGCGGCGGGTTCAGGCGGCGCGCGAGCCGGTAGAACTGGTTGGCGAGCTTGCGGCGACGCGGCCGCGGCAGCACCCGCAGCCCGATTCGCCTCGCCAGCGGCTTCTTCGGCCCCTGCCCGGGCACGACCGGCGCCTTGCGGAAGAGCTGGTAGGTCCGCATCAGGAACTCGGGATTCTCGTCGTTGTCCGAGATCCCGAACGCAATGACATATGCGACGCGGTTGCGGTCGTACAGGAAGGTACGGGAGTCCGCGTCCAGCCGGTCCGTGTCGCTGAGGTCGAAGTCGGCGGCGGGCAATTGCTTGCCACGCACCACAGGAACGATTCGCCAGGTTCCGTTCGGCACCTGTCCCCGGCCGTGGAAGTTGGTGACGTTGATCTCCAGCGCGTACCGGCCCGAAGCTATTCGCCGAGACTTCACCGGGAGTTCACGGTCACCGTCTGCGATCAGGAACTGCGACGGACTAACATCCCCAGTGATGTCCACGGTGAGGGTAAGGTGCACCCGCTCCCAGGAGATCTCCGCTATCGAACAATGTGCCATCGCTATCCTTCCGTCCGCGAAATCGCCGTGCGGCTATCCGTAAAACGTCGTACAACTTTGAGTGCTCTTCGAACTTGATGGGGTGCTGCCGCCGCACGGTCACCTTTGTGCTGCCACCCGCGCCGGCCTCGTTGCCGTACGCAGGGGGGAGACTTCGACCTGGACGGTCACGGCCGGTCGAACGGGCGTCGCGGGCCTGTGGGAAGCCCGTGGGCTGACGCCACCGTCGGGGCCGGTGTGACGACTACGGAGCCTACCGGGGCGGTTGCCCTTTCACGGATTCCGGCCGGGTCGGCGAGCGACGTGAGGTGCGGCGAATCAAGCGGAGGATTGCCCTCGTACTGGATGCGCTTGGGCAAGTCCGGCAGTGCGGCGATCCGCGGTGTCCGGCGGCGCGAGCCCGGTGGGGAACTGGGAGCTGGCCCTGGGCGGATGACTGCGGGAGCGTCGCGTCCCGAGGGTGACCGGCTCCCGCCGGTCGCGCCGGGGTGCCCACGCGAGGCGATCGCCCGGCCTGTCGGCCCTCGTGCCCGGAGGCGGGGACGCCGCGGACGCGGAGATGTCGACGGCCTGAGGCACTTCGATATGCGATGGTGCGCGCATGACGCTGTTTCCCCGTTTCCGATGAGGATATGGCGCATCCGCTCCAGCGGTCTCAGCGCACACACTCCACCGTTCCCAACATCCATTAAGGGTCCTGCGCCAGCGAGCGCCCACCCGACCGGCCGCGCAACCGGTCCGCATGAGGTATGCATACTAATCGTCTTGAGCGTCAGGTCCAGCCACCGATCCCTCGCTGCGGGCCCCGCAAGGGCGTCGGACGGGCGCCGGGTTCGACGGCTCCGGCCGGGTGGCGCAGCGGAACGCTCCTGGTCAGCAGGGTCGGCCGTGGCGAGGCCGACGATGCGGCGGCGTTCGTGACGGCGCGCCGGGCCGTGGCGGAGAACACGATGGGAGCGCTCGGCGCCGAAGTACCGCACGGAGGCGGAAGGGCTCGGCTCCGGCGCGGGCCGACCCCTTCCGACCTGCGCGTCCAACCTCAGCGCAGCCCTCCGTTGCCGCACGGCTACACGTTGAAGCGGAACTCCACGACATCGCCGTCCTGCATGACGTAGTCCTTGCCCTCCATGCGGGCCTTGCCCTTGGCGCGGGCCTCGGGGATGGAGCCGGTCTCCACCAGGTCGTCGAAGGAGACGATCTCCGCCTTGATGAAGCCCTTCTGGAAGTCGGTGTGGATGACACCGGCGGCCTCGGGGGCGGTGGCGCCCTTCTTGATCGTCCAGGCCCGGGCCTCCTTGGGGCCCGCGGTGAGGTACGTCTGCAGGCCGAGGGTGTCGAAGCCCACCCGGGCGAGGGTGGCGAGGCCCGGCTCCTCCTGGCCCATGGACTGCAGCAGCTCCAGGGCCTCGTCGTCCTCCAGCTCGATGAGCTCGGACTCGATCTTGGCGTTCAGGAAGATCGCCTCGGCCGGGGCGACCAGGGCCCGCTGCTCGGCCTTGAAGGCCTCGTCGCCCAGCTCGTCCTCGTCGACGTTGAAGACGTACAGGAAGGGCTTGGTCGTCAGCAGGTGCAGCTCGTGCAGCAGGCCGCCCTTCTCGGTGCCGGCGGTGATGCCGGCGGAGAACAGCGTGCGGCCGTCCTCCAGGATCTGCTGGGCCTCCTGGACGGCGGCGAGCACCGAGGCCTTCTCCTTCTGGAGGCGGGCCTCCTTCGTCAGCCGCGGCACGACCTTCTCGATGGTCTGCAGGTCGGCGAGGATCAGCTCGGTGTTGATCGTCTCGATGTCGTCCTTGGGCGACACCTTGCCGTCGACGTGGACCACGTCCGGGTCGACGAAGGCCCGGATGACCTGGCAGATCGCGTCGGACTCGCGGATGTTCGCGAGGAACTTGTTGCCCAGGCCCGCGCCCTCGCTGGCGCCGCGCACGATGCCGGCGATGTCGACGAAGTCCACGGTCGCGGGAAGCTTGCGCTGCGACTCGAAGATCCCGGCGAGCGTGTCCAGACGCGGGTCGGGGACGCCGACCACGCCGACGTTGGGCTCGATCGTGGCGAACGGGTAGTTGGCCGCCAGCACGTCGTTCTTGGTCAGGGCGTTGAACAGGGTCGACTTGCCGACGTTCGGCAGGCCGACGATTCCGATCGTGAGCGACACGTGACGACTTCCCGTAGCGAGATGTGGGTGGAATGGGCCGCCGCGCCCGGGCGGGGCGACCGGCGGACCGATCCACCAGTCTACGGAACGCGGCGGCCCCCGGGTGGGCCGCGCCCCGAGCAGCCCCCTGAGGCGGTGAAAAGTCGTGTCCTGCCCCCGTTTCCCCCCTCCCCGGCGCCTACGTTGGGTGCGTGGAGCAACACAGTGCGCGCACACCCCACAAGAACGGTGCCCCCACCGCCGCCTCCCCGCTGCCGCGGCCGGCCCGCCCGCAGCGTCGCCCGCAGGGCGCGACAGCCGTCCGGGGCGGTCTGCCCCGGGGGCAGTTGCTGCTGCGGGTGGCACGGCTGCGCCGGACGGAGCCCCGGCTGACCGGACTGGGCACGGGGGTCTTCCTCACGCTGACCGCGCTCGCGGGCGGCGCCGCGGACTCGCTGATCACGGGCGAGCCCGGCACCCTCTTCGGGGTCGTCTTCCTGCTGGCCTGCCTCGCGGCCGGCGCCTTCGTACGGCCGTACGACCTGTCGGCGGCGCCGGTCAGCGCGCCCATCGCCTTCACCATCGCGCTGGCCGTGACGGCCGACGGCGACGGCGGGGGCTTCACGGGCCATGTGATGGGCCTGCTGACCGGACTGGCCACCCTGACGGGCTGGCTGTACGGCGGCACGGTCGGTGCCGCGATGATCGTGGCCGGGCGGAAGGTGGCCTACGTGATGCGCGAACGGCGCCGCTGACGGCGCCCGCCGCCGCGGCCCCGGGCGGCCGGGGGGTGCCCCCACGGGCACCGGTCCCCGGCCACCTCGCCGGCCGCCGCGGTCAGGAGCGGACCGCGGCCGCCGCCATGCCCGCGCCGACGATGCCCGCGTTGTTCTGCAGCGCGGCCGGCACGATCTCGGCCCTGATGCCGGTCAGGAGCGGAAGGAACTTGTCGGCCTTGCGGCTGACCCCGCCGCCGAGGATGAACAGCTCGGGCGAGAAGAGCATCTCGACGTGGGCGAGGTACTTGTGCACGCGCTTGGCCCAGTGCTCCCAGGTGAGGCCCTCGTCGTCCTTCGCCTTGGTGGAGGCCTTCGTCTCGGCGTCGTGGCCGTGCAGTTCGAGGTGGCCCAGCTCCGTGTTGGGCAGCAGGGCGCCGTCGATGAAGACGGCGCTGCCGATGCCGGTGCCGAGGGTGAGCACGATGACCGTGCCCTTGCGGCCGCGGCCCGCCCCGTACTCCATCTCCGCCATGCCGGCGGCGTCCGCGTCGTTGAGCAGCGTCACCGCGCAGCCGACCTTCTGCGACAGGAGCCCGGCGGCGTCCATGTCGATCCAGCCCTTGTCGACGTTCGCCGCCGTACGTGTCATGCCGTGCGTCACCACTCCGGGGAACGTGGCCCCCACCGGGCCCGTCCACCCGAAGTGGTCCACGACCTGCTTCACGCACTCCGCGACGGCGTCCGGGGTCGCGGGATGGGGGGTGAGCACTTTGAAGCGCTCCTCCGCCAGGTCGCCACGCCCGAGGTCGACCGGGGCACCCTTGATGCCCGATCCGCCGATGTCCACACCGAAAACGCTCATGCCCCAACGCTACGACGTGGCACGGTCGGTCACCCCTCGGAGGTGTCCCCCCGCATGAGTTCGCCGGCCTCCGCGCGCAGGTCGCGGCGGAGTTCCTTGGGCAGCGAGAAGGTGATCGACTCCTCCGCGGCCTTGACGATCTCCACGTCCTCGAAGCCGCGGGCGGACAGCCACTCCAGCACCTGCTCGACGAGCACCTCGGGCACGGAGGCGCCGGAGGTGACGCCGACCGTGGAGACGCCGTCCAGCCACGCCTCCTCGATCTCGTCGGCGAAGTCGACCAGGTAGGAGGCGCGGGCGCCGGCCAGCTTGGCGACCTCCACCAGGCGCACGGAGTTGGAGGAGTTGCGCGAGCCGACGACGATGACCAGGTCCGCCTCGGCGCCCATCTGCTTCACGGCCAGCTGACGGTTCTGCGTGGCGTAGCAGATGTCGTCGCTCGGCGGCGAGATCAGCAGCGGGAACTTCTCCTTGAGCGCGTCGACGGTCTCCATGGTCTCGTCCACGGAGAGCGTGGTCTGGGAGAGCCAGACGACCTTGGACGGGTCGCGGACCTCGACCTTCTCGACGTCGCCGGGGCCGTCGACCAGGGTGATGTGGTCGGGGGCCTCGCCGGAGGTGCCGATGACCTCCTCGTGGCCCTCGTGGCCGATCAGGAGGATGTCGTAGTCCTCGTTCGCGAACCGCACGGCCTCCTTGTGGACCTTGGTGACCAGGGGGCAGGTCGCGTCGATCGTGGCGAGCCGGCCCTTGGCGGCCTCCTCGTGGACGACCGGGGCGACGCCGTGGGCGGAGAACATCACGATCGACCCCGCCGGCACCTCCTCCGTCTGCTCGACGAAGATCGCGCCCTTCCGCTCCAGGGTCTGCACGACGTACTTGTTGTGGACGATCTCGTGGCGGACGTAGATCGGGGCCCCGTACTGCTCGAGGGCCTTCTCGACGGCGATCACGGCACGGTCCACACCCGCGCAGTAGCCTCGCGGGGCGGCGAGCAGGACGCGGCGGGAAGTCGTAGCGGTCATGTGCCCATCGTACGGGCCCCGGACGGGGCCCCACCCCTGCCCCGGGTGCTCCGGACGGGGGTGCGGGGGCGGTGCCGGAGCGTCCCGGGGCGCACGCGCGGTGCCCGGCGGGACGACCTGCCGGACAGCGCGGGGCGGGCACACGGCGAGGGGCTCAGCGGCAGCCGCGCCGGCCCCGTGCGGCACGGCGGGCGGCGAGTACCCAGCCGGTCGCCAGGGCGGCCCCCGCCAGGGGCAGGCAGCTGAAGCAGCCGCAGCCGGGCCCGTAGCGGCCCACGCGGAACCCGGCGTGGACCCGCGGCGGCCGTTCGGACGGGGTCCAGCCGTACCGGCCGGGTCGGCGCATGGGACCTCCCAGGACCTGTCGGTGGAGTGCGGTGCCGCCCGGCGGCACCGCTGCCCCCAGGGTGCGCGGGGGCGCGGGGCGGGGACAGCGGGGCGTGCCATTCGGGTCGGGCCGCGGGGGCGTCACTGTCCGTGGCGGGGGCTAGTCTCGGCGTATGGCTGTGAACACGTCCGCGGAGACGCCGATCCCGGTCGGCGAGGTGTCCCGGCTGATCGGCGGCTGGGTCGACCGGCTCGGTCCGGTGTGGGTCGAGGGGCAGATCACCCAGTTGTCCCGGCGCCCGGGGGCCGGCGTGGTGTTCCTGACGCTGCGCGATCCGTCGCACGACATCTCGCTCAGCGTGACGTGCCGCCGTGCGGTCTTCGACGCCTTCGACGGTGCGGTCGGCGAGGGCGCCCGGGTCGTGGTGCACGCCAAGCCGGAGTGGTACGCGCCGCGTGGCCAGCTGTCGCTGCGGGCGGCGGAGATCCGTCCGATAGGCGTCGGCGACCTGCTGCTGCGGCTGGAGCAGCTGAAGAAGCGGCTGGCGGCCGAGGGCCTGTTCGCCCTGGAGCGCAAGCGGCCGCTGCCGTTCCTGCCGCAGCTGATCGGGCTGGTCTGCGGCCGGGCCTCGGCCGCCGAGCGGGACGTGCTGGAGAACGCGCGGCTGCGCTGGCCCGCGGTCCGCTTCGAGGTGCGCAACGTGCCCGTCCAGGGGGCGTACGCGGTGCCGCAGGTGATCGAGGCGGTGCGCGACCTGGACGCCCGTCCCGAGGTCGACGTGATCATCGTGGCGCGGGGCGGCGGCAGCGTGGAGGACCTGCTGCCGTTCTCGGACGAGCGGCTGGTGCGGACGGTGGCGGAGTGCCGTACGCCGGTGGTGTCGGCGATCGGGCACGAGCCGGACACCCCGCTGCTGGACCTGGTGGCCGATCTGCGGGCCTCGACGCCGACCGACGCGGCCAAGCGGGTCGTGCCGGACGTGGGCGAGGAGCTGGCCCGGGTCGAGCAGCTGCGGCAGCGGTCGCTGCGGGTGATGCGCGGGCTGCTGGACCGGGAGGAGCGGGGGCTCGCCGCCGCGGTGAGCCGGCCGTGCATGGCACGGCCCCAGCTGATGGTGGACGAGCGGGAGGAGCAGGTCGCCGCCCTGCTGGAGCGGTCCCGGCGGCATCTGCGGCACCGCCTGGAGCGGGCGGACGACGAGCTGGCGCACACCAGGGCCCGGGTCCTGGCGCTCTCCCCGGCCGCCACCCTGCAGCGGGGGTACGCGGTGCTGCAGCGCGAGGACGGTCAGGTCGTGCGTGCCGCGGACGAGGTCTCCGAGGAGGAGAAGCTGCGCGCCCGCGTGGCCGGGGGCGAATTCACCGTCCGCGTCACACGCTGACCGGCCACGGCCACGGCCGCGGCGACGACGAAGGCGAAGGTCACCGGTCCGGGGACCGGTGACCGGTCATTCCTCCCCCGCGGCCTCCGGCCCCTCGCCTGCGGTGCCGCCGGACTCCTGCGCCAGGGCCGCGTCCAGCCGGGCGCGGGCGCCCTCCAGCCAGTCGCGGCACACCTTGGCCAGCTGCTCCCCGCGTTCCCACAGGGCGAGGGACTCCTCCAGCGTGGAGCCGCCGGCCTCCAGACGGCGAACGACGTCGACGAGTTCGTCGCGGGCCTGCTCGTACCCCAGCGTGTCCTGATCTGCCATGGCACCAGCCTAGGGCCGTCCTCCGACACGACGGCCGAGCGCGCGGGTCCCCGTCGCCGCCAGGGGGTGCGGCACGGGGCTCTCCCCCCGCGGCGGGCGCCCCCGGGCCGGCGGCGGTGACGGGGTTCAGCCCTGCACGCCGCCGCGCTGCTCGAGCGCCCCGGCCAGTTCCGCGAGCCGGGCCATCGGGGCCGTGCCGGTGACCATCGTGGTCACCCCGCCCTCCTCGCGCACCAGCGCGTCGTACTTGGGGCCCTCGTAGCGCTGCCAGGTCTCGCCCCCGACGCTGCGGGTGCCGACCCGCTCCGCCTCGTGGCTCTTGGCGGCGACGAACTTCTCCGCGGCCTCGTTGCTCTGCTCGACGGCCGCGTACTCGTTCTCCGGGTCCACGAAGCCCAGGTGCCACCGCACGGCCGTGGGGTCGGTGGACTCGTACGTCACCGAGGTCGCCCGCCAGTCCTCGCCGAGGCCCTCCGGCGCCGCGACCCCGTAGGGGGCGTCGCGCCGTGCCTGGTCGAGCTCGACCCGGTAGCCGACCACCTTGACGGGGTCGTGGTTCTCGTCGTGCGGGATGAACAGCCAGATGCCTCCGGCGACGACGCCGATCGCCGCCATGGAGAGCACCATGTCCCGCAGGGTTTCCGTGCCGCGCTTCTTTGCCACGTCCCCTATGGTCCCCCATGCCCCGGACCGTCCGGCCGCCCGGGGTCGCACCCGGCGGGAAATCCGCTCATGTGACGGGTGCCCTGCTCATCCTGGCGGGGTCCGGATAAGGTCGTAACACCCTCTATCCCGGCCGTCCTCGTACAGAAAGGTGCGCTGATGACCGAGCAGCACGAGAACCACACTCTGCCGCCGCAGCTCGAGGTGAATCCCGAGGCCCCCGACCGCAACCTCGCCCTGGAGCTCGTCCGGGTCACCGAGGCCGCCGCCATGGCGGCCGGCCGCTGGGTCGGGCGCGGCGACAAGAACGGCGCCGACGGCGCGGCCGTCAAGGCCATGCGCACCCTCGTCTCCACCGTGTCGATGAACGGCGTCGTCGTCATCGGCGAGGGGGAGAAGGACGAGGCCCCGATGCTCTTCAACGGCGAACGCATCGGCGACGGGAACGGCGCGGAGTGCGACATCGCCGTGGATCCGATCGACGGCACCACCCTGACCGCCAAGGGCATGCCCAACGCCATCGCGGTGCTCGCCGCCGCCGACCGCGGCACGATGTACGACCCCTCGGCCGTCTTCTACATGGACAAGCTGGTCACCGGCCCCGAGGCCGCCGACTACGTCGACATCACGGCCCCGCCCTCGGTGAACGTCCGCCGGGTCGCCAAGGCGAAGGGCAGCGCCCCCGAGGACGTCACGGTCGTCGTGCTCGACCGTCCACGCCACGAGGGCATCGTCAAGGAGATCCGGGAGACCGGGGCGCGCATCAAGTTCATCTCCGACGGCGACGTGGCCGGCGCGATCATGGCCGTCCGGGAGGGCACCGGCGTCGACATGCTGATGGGCGTCGGCGGCACGCCCGAGGGCATCATCGCGGCCTGCGCGATCAAGTGCCTGGGCGGCACCATCCAGGGCAAGCTGTGGCCGAAGGACGAGGCGGAGAAGCGCCGCGCCCTGGACGCCGGTCACGACCTGGACCGCATCCTGCACACGGACGACCTGGTCAGGGGCGACAACGTCTTCTTCGTCGCCACCGGCATCACGGACGGCGAGCTGCTGCGCGGAGTGCGGTACCGCGCCGAGACGGCCATCACCCAGTCGCTGGTCATGCGCTCGAAGTCCGGCACGATCCGCCAGATCGACTCCACGCACCGCCTGTCGAAGCTGCGCGCCTACAGCACCATCGACTTCGACCGCGCGCGCTGAGCCGCCGCGGCCCCGCGCCGCGCACCCACGGACGAGGGCCGGGAGCCCGCCGGCACGGCGGGCTCCCGGCCCTCGCTCCCGTCTCAGCCCGCCGCGGCGATCCGCGTCCCGGGCCGCTGCAGCTCCGCCTCGCGGCGGCGGCGCCGGGCCAGGACGACCCTGCGCTCGGCGGCGGTCATCCCGCCCCACACCCCGTAGGGCTCCGGCTGCAGCAGCGCGTGTTCGCGGCACTCCAGCATCACCGGGCAGCGCGCGCAGACCCGCTTGGCGGCCTCCTCACGGGACAGCCGCGCCGCGGTCGGCTCCTTGGACGGCGCGAAGAACAGACCCGCCTCGTCACTGCGGCACGCCGCCTCCGCGTGCCATGGGCCGCCCAGGTCCCGGGGGTGACTCAGGGAGGACCTGGAGGGTGCCGGGGGCTCGATCGGTTGAAGCACGGGATACTCCTGACGACGGCTCGGCTTGGTGTCACCCTTGCCCGTCGCTGCGGTGCCGGTGCGTCTCCACGGGTCTGTCGGCGTGAGGAGGGCTGCGGCGAGCGACGTGTCCCCTTGCCCTACCCGCTGTGCGCGCGTTCATGCGCACCGTGCCGGGCACGCCGCCTGCCGGCCCGTGGTGTCTTCCGTCGATCCCCGTACGCGGCGCGGGAGTTGGGCCGCGCCGCGGTGGGCCGCCGGGCCGTGCGGTCAGCCGTCGAGCTCCGCGGGGCCGAGCCCCTTCTTCTTCACGCGCTTGCCGCGGCGCGGCTTGGCCTCGACGCCGCCCCAGAAGGCGAAGCCCTGGACCTTGATGACGGGGGCGTTCGGGTCGGGCGCCTCGTACGCCTTCACGTCGGAGCCGCCCATGATGCCCACGACGCCGCCGCCGCGCAGGGTGACGTTCTCGGGGACCTTGATCTCGACGCCGCCCATGATGGCGGTGCAGTTGATGACGAGCTCGGGGCTGGTGAAGGTGGCCTCGGTGAGGTCGATGACGACGCCGCCCATGATGGCGACGGCGTTGATCTTCGAGCCGACCCGCCAGCGGCCCTTGCGCTCGGCGCCGCCGAGGATGCCGATCAGGTTGGGGTTCTCCCCGGACCCGTCGGGCACCCAGTGGTGCGCCCCCGGCGCCGGGGCGGGCGCGCTCGCGGTGCGTCCCGCGGGGAGGTCACGGACGTACGGCTCCAGTTCGCCGACGGTCTTGGCCGCGTAGACCCCGTCGAGCCGCTCGGAGTGCTCCTCGGTGGTCAGGCGGCCCTCCGCCAGGGCATCGCGAAGGATGTCGGCCACCCGGTCGCGGTCCGCGTCGGACGCGCGGAGATCGGCTTCGGCCACGGGGCGCACGGGGTGCTGTTCACGCTTCTGGAGCGACGACTCATCCACCCGACTACCGTACACAGACGCGATAGATCGCGACTAGGGCCGGTGAGGGTCACCTCACACATCCGGCACCCCGCGCACGTTCTACGCTTGTTGGGCTTCTATGACGCAGCGCCAGTGAGGATGTCCCTTATGCCCGAGTTCGCCTATACGGATCTGCTTCCCCTCGGTGAGGACACCACTCCGTACCGACTGATCACCTCCGAGGGCGTCAGCACCTTCGAGGCCGACGGCCGGACGTTCCTCAAGGTGGAGCCGGAGGCACTGCGCACGCTCGCCGCCGAGGCGATGCACGACATCTCCCACTACCTGCGTCCCGCGCACCTCGCCCAGCTGCGCCGCATCCTGGACGACCCCGAGGCGTCCGCCAACGACCGCTTCGTCGCCCTGGACCTGCTGAAGAACGCCAACATCGCAGCCGCCGGCGTGCTGCCGATGTGCCAGGACACCGGCACCGCGATCGTGATGGGCAAGCGCGGCCAGAACGTGCTGACGGCGGGCGGCGACGAGGAGGCCCTCTCGCACGGCATCTTCGACGCCTACACCAAGCTCAACCTGCGCTACTCCCAGATGGCCCCGATCACCATGTGGGAGGAGAAGAACACCGGCTCCAACCTGCCGGCCCAGATCGAGCTGTACGCGACCGACGGCGGCGCCTACAAGTTCCTGTTCATGGCCAAGGGCGGCGGCTCGGCCAACAAGTCCTTCCTCTACCAGGAGACCAAGGCGGTCCTGAACGAGGCCTCCATGATGAAGTTCCTGGAGGAGAAGATCCGTTCGCTCGGCACGGCGGCCTGCCCGCCGTACCACCTGGCGATCGTGGTCGGCGGCACCTCCGCCGAGTACGCGCTGAAGACCGCCAAGTACGCCTCCGCGCACTACCTGGACGAGCTGCCGGGCGAGGGTTCGCCGACCGGCCACGGCTTCCGGGACAAGGAGCTGGAGGAGAAGGTCTTCGAGCTGACGCAGAAGATCGGCATCGGCGCGCAGTTCGGCGGCAAGTACTTCTGCCACGACGTGCGCGTGGTGCGGCTGCCCCGGCACGGCGCCTCCCTGCCGGTCGCCATCGCCGTGTCCTGCTCCGCCGACCGCCAGGCCGTCGCCAAGATCACCGCCGAGGGCGTCTTCCTGGAGCAGCTGGAGACCGACCCGGCCCGGTACCTGCCGGAGACCACCGACGAGCACCTGTCGGACGAGGACGTCGTGCGCGTCGACCTGGACCGCCCGATGGACGAGGTACTGGCCGAGCTGTCCAAGTACCCGGTCAAGACCCGGCTGTCGCTGACCGGCTCGCTGGTCGTCGCCCGCGACATCGCGCACGCCAAGATCAAGGAGCGGCTGGACGCGGGCGAGGAGATGCCGCAGTACCTGCGCGACCACCCGGTCTACTACGCGGGCCCGGCCAAGACCCCCGAGGGTTACGCCTCCGGCTCCTTCGGCCCGACCACGGCCGGCCGCATGGACTCCTACGTCGAGCAGTTCCAGGCCGCGGGCGGCTCCAAGGTGATGCTCGCCAAGGGCAACCGCTCGAAGCAGGTCACCGACGCGTGCGCCGCGCACGGCGGCTTCTACCTCGGCTCGATCGGCGGCCCGGCGGCGCGCCTGGCCCAGGACTGCATCAAGAAGGTCGAGGTGCTGGAGTACGCCGAGCTCGGCATGGAGGCGGTCTGGAAGATCGAGGTCGAGGACTTCCCGGCCTTCATCGTCGTCGACGACAAGGGCAACGACTTCTTCACCGATCCCGCCCCCGCGCCGACGTTCACCAGCATCCCGGTGCGCCCCAAGGCGTGACCCGTCCCCGACGGCCCGGCACCGCGTGCGCGGTGCCGGGCCGTCGGCGTTGCGCGGTGCGTTCCGGGGGAATGAAACGTGCCGTGCCGCTGTCGTGGGGAGGGGGTGTACTGGGAGGTACCAGGACGCCCGACGATGTCCGCGATGGAAGGGATTCCGGCCATGCCCGAGCAGGACGCAGGGGACGAGCGCGAGTACCGCACCGAGCACGACTCGATGGGCGAGGTGCGCGTCCCGGCCCACGCCAAGTGGCGCGCGCAGACCCAGCGGGCGGTGGAGAACTTCCCCATCAGCGGACGCGGGCTGGAGCGCGCCCACATCGAGGCGCTCGCCCGGGTCAAGGCCGCCGCGGCGAAGGTGAACGCGGAGCTGGGCGTCCTGGACAAGGACGTGGCGGAGGCGATCCAGGAGGCCGCCGCCGAGGTGGCCGAGGGGCGCTGGGACGCGCACTTCCCGATCGACGTCTTCCAGACCGGGTCCGGCACCTCGTCCAACATGAACGCCAACGAGGTCATCGCGACCCTGGCGAGCGAGCGGCTGGGCCGCGACGTGCACCCCAACGACCACGTCAACGCCAGCCAGTCCTCCAACGACGTCTTCCCCTCCTCCCTGCACATCGCCGCGACCGCCGCGGTGACCGGCGACCTGGTCCCGGCGCTGGAGCACCTGGCGGCGTCGCTGGAGCGCAAGGCCGCAGAGTTCGCGGACGTCGTGAAGTCCGGCCGTACGCACCTGATGGACGCCACGCCGGTGACGCTCGGCCAGGAGTTCGGCGGTTACGCGGCCCAGGTCCGGTACGGGGTGGAGCGGCTGCGGGCCTCGCTGCCGCGGCTGGCGGAGCTGCCGCTGGGCGGGACCGCGGTCGGCACGGGGATCAACACCCCGCCCGGCTTCTCGGCGGCGGTGATCGCCGAGGTGGCGCGGACGACCGGGCTGCCGCTGACCGAGGCGCGGGACCACTTCGAGGCGCAGGGCGCCCGCGACGGGGTCGTGGAGACCTCCGGGCAGCTGCGGACGATCGCCGTGGGCCTGACCAAGATCGCCAACGACCTGCGCTGGATGGGCTCCGGCCCGCGCACCGGCCTGGCCGAGATCGCCCTGCCGGACCTGCAGCCCGGTTCCTCGATCATGCCGGGCAAGGTGAACCCGGTGATCCCCGAGGCGGTGCTGATGGTCGCGGCGCAGGTCATCGGCAACGACGTGACGATCACGACGGCCGGCGCCGCGGGCAACTTCGAACTGAACGTGATGCTCCCGGTGATCGCCCGGAACGTCCTGGAGTCGGCCCGGCTGCTCGCCAACGTCTCCCGGCTGCTGGCGGACCGCACGGTCGACGGGATCACGGCGAACGTGGAGCGGGCCCGCGAGTACGCGGAGTCCTCGCCGTCGGTGGTGACCCCGCTGAACAAGTACATCGGCTACGAGGAGGCGGCCAAGGTCGCCAAGCGGTCGCTGGCCGAGCGGAAGACCATCCGCGAGGTGGTGCTGGAGTCCGGCTACGTCGAGCGCGGGCAGCTCACCCTGGAGCAGCTGGACGAGGCGCTGGACGTGCTGCGGATGACCCGGCCCTGACGGTGCGGCGCGCCGTCGTCCGGGCCGCCCGGTGCGGGCCGTCCCGTGTCCGGCGTGACGAAGGATCGGCTCAAGGGTGACGCCTCCGTGACACGGGGTCCGTAAGATCCGTTCATGACAGCGGACATCCTTCTTTCCCAGGGAGCGGGCCGGGACGGCGGCGCGGGCCGCTGGGCGCCCGGCGAGCAGGTGCTGTGGCGCTACCGCGGCAACGGCGGCGACGCGGTGCACATCTGCCGCCCGGTGACCGTGGTCCGCGACGACCCGGACCTGCTGGCGGTGTGGATGGCGCCGGGCACCGAGTGCGTCAAGCCGGTCCTGGCGGACGGCTCGCCGATCCACCACGAGCCGCTGGAGACCCGCTACCTCAAGCCGCGCACGACGTGTGTGGACCGCTGGTGGGGCGCGGGCGTGCTGAAGCTGGCGCGCCCGGACGAGCCCTGGTCGGTGTGGCTGTTCTGGGAGCAGGGCTGGCGCTTCAAGAACTGGTACGTGAACCTGGAGGAGCCGCGTCTGCGCTGGTCGGGCGGGGTCGACTCGGAGGACCACTTCCTGGACATCCACGTCACCCCGGACCGCGCCTGGCAGTGGCGGGACGAGGACGAGTTCGCGCAGGCCCAGACCGCGGGCCTGATGACGGCGGAGACGGCGGAGCGGGTGCGGGAGGCCGGCCGCCGGGCGGTCGGCGTGATCGGTGACTGGGGGCGCCCGTTCCGGGACGGATGGGAACACTGGCGTCCGGATCCGGCGTGGCCGGTACCGGCCCTTCCGGTTGACTGGGGTCGTCCGGCAAGGTGACCGCGTGAGCGGCTTGCCGAGGACCCCAACCCCAATCGTAAGATCGTGGCCCATAGTGCTGCACAAAACACAGGCTCACACTAGAGTTTGACGCTATGTCACCAAGGTCATACGGGAGGCCCGGGCTGTGGGAGTCGGCGGCTACGAGGACATACAGCTGGACCGCACCGGCCAGGCCGAGGGGTTCGACGCCATAGGTGACCGCTACGACGAGGCCTTCCCCTACAAGGAGGGCCAGGTCACCGCGGGCGAGCGGCTGCTGGCGCGGCTCCCCGCGGGCTCCCGCGTGCTGGACCTCGGCTGCGGCACGGGGCTGCCGACCTGTCGTCAGCTGACCGAGGCCGGGCACAAGGTGACGGGGGTGGACCTCTCCGCCGGGATGCTGGCGCTCGCCCGCCGGCACGTGCCCCGGGCGGCCTTCCACCGGGCCGACATCGCCGACCTGCGGACCGGCGGCCGCCTCGGCCCCGGCGGGCCGGAGGACCTGGGCCGTTTCGACGCCGCCGTGGCCTTCTTCTCGCTGCTGATGCTGCCGCGGGTGGAGATCCCGCTGGCCCTGCGCAGCGTCCACGACCTCCTCCTGCCGGGCGGAATGTTCACCCTTTCGATGGTGGAAGCCGACGTGGACGACTTCGCGATTCCGTTCCTTGGTAACACCATCCGGGTATCGGGTTATCTACGGGAGGAATTGCGCCAGGTGGTCACCGAAGCGGGATTCGTGGTCCTTGAGGAGGATTCGTACGCGTACGCGCCGCACACCACCGAAGTGCCGCCGGAGGAGCAGCTCTTCCTGCACTGTCGACGACCCGCCTGACGCGGCCGCCCCGTCACGTGCCCGGCACGTGACGCACCCGACCGGATGGAACGACCAGCGTGAGCACGGAGCGCATTTCTGAGCAGGCCGCCGCCCAGGCGACGACGGCCGGCCCGGCACGTCCGGGCGACACCGAACCGGTCCCGGATCCGCGGGCCGGCTTCCGGCTGCCCGCGGACCCCGAGCAGGGCGACGAGGCGGTCGCGTCCCCGTCCCCCGGGCCGCAGGCCCCCGGCCGGTCCCCGGCCCCGTCCGCGGCGGGCCAACGCCCGCGCCGGGGCCGCAGGGGCGGCGGCGCCGAGCGCGGCGCGGTCGCCGGCGGGACCGGCGATGCCGGCGGCGCCGCCACGCCGCCGGCACAGCGTCAGACCCCTCCCGACACCCCCGCGTCGGCTCCCGTCCCCGCCAAGCCCGTCCCCGCCAAGCCCGGGCGCGGTGGCCGGCGTGCGCGCGGCGGACGGTCCGCGCGGCGGTCCGCCGAGGTGCGGGACCGTCAGGCCGCCCGGGTGGTCGCGGGCGAGGGGGTCGCCGCCGTCCAGCACATGACCGCCGCCCCGGCGGACGGCACCCGCGGACGGCAGGCCGTACGGCTGCGCACCCCCGAGGCCCCCGGCGTCGCCCCGGCGGGCGGTGAGTCCTGGAACGGCTCCGCGGGCCGGGACCGGCGGGCGGCCACCGCGATGGCGGCCCCCGTGGAACCCGGCCGCCGGGCCACCGCGAGCGGCGGGAACCCGGGCGCCCCGGGCGTACCCGGCCCCACGCAGCCCGACGGCGGCGAGCCGCGCGCCCGGCAGCGGACCCCCGACACGACGCTGCCCACCTCACGGGCGACGGGCCGGCAGGGCGGCCGCGGCGGCCAGGCCGGCGGGCACCCCGTCGACGAGGACTCCACCGGCGGCCAGCCGCTGAAGAAGATCGGCCCGCAGCACCGGGGCCGGGCGGCGCAGGCCGAGACCGAGCGGCTGCGCTACGTCGGCGCGGCCACCCGCCGCATCGCCCGCGGCCTGGACCTGGACGAGATCGTGCTGGGCCTGTGCCGCTCCGCGGTGCCCGCCTTCGCCGACGCGATCCTGGTCTACCTGCGCGACCCGCTGCCGGTGGGCGACGAGCGCCCCTCCGGCCCGCTGGTGCTGCGGCTGCGGCGCACCGACCGGGTGCCGGACGAGGACGCCCCGGAACCGGTGGAGGGGCTGCTCATGCCGGTCGTCCCCTCCACGGAGGGCGCCTACGGCTCGGCCGCCGAGGTCGTGACCGTCCCCACGGACGGCTCGCTGGCCGAGGTGCTGCGCGGAGTGCGTCCGGTGTTCTCCGAGAGCGCGCAGTCCACGGCGGCCCTGCACGAGCTGGTCGGGGGCTGCCGGGAGGCCGAGTTCGGCGAGACGTTAGACCTCCCGAACGGACGCCGGGCGATCCTGGCACCGCTGCGCGGCCGCCGCCGGGTGATCGGCGCGACCGTGCTGCTGCGCCGTCCCGAGCGCGCCCCGTTCGACCAGGACGACCTGCTGATCGCGGCGCAACTGGCCACCCACACCGCGCTCGGCGTGGACAAGGCGGTGCTCTACGACCGCGAGGCGTCCATCGCCGACTCCCTGCAGCGCGAGATGCTGCCGGACTCCCTGCCGGAACCCACCGGGGTCCGGCTGGCCAGCCGCTACCTGCCCGCCGCCGAGTCGGCCCGGGTCGGCGGCGACTGGTACGACGCGATCCCGCTGCCGGGCAGCCGGGTGGCACTGGTGGTCGGCGACGTCATGGGCCACTCCATGACCTCGGCGGCGATCATGGGCCAGCTGCGGACGACCGTGCAGACCCTGGCCGGCCTGGACCTGTCGCCGCAGGAGGTGCTCTACCACCTGGACGAGCAGGCCCAGCGGCTCGGCCAGGACCGCATGGCCACCTGCATCTACGCGGTCTACGACCCGATAGCGCACCGGGTGACCATCGCCAACGCGGGCCACCCGCCGCCGGTGCTGCTGCACGCCAGCGGCCTGGCCGAGGTGCTGCGCGTGCCGCCGGGCGCGCCGATCGGCGTGGGCGGCGTGCCCTTCGAGGCGGTCGAGTTGCCGGCCCCGGCCGGGGCGACGCTGCTGCTGTACACCGACGGCCTGGTGGAGTCCCGCGCCCGCGACGTGTGGGGCGGCATCGAGATGCTGCGCGAGCGGCTGCACACGGCGTCGGCGGTGGTGTGCCCGCCGCCGCTGGAGCCGCTGTGCGACGAGGTGCTGGAGATCGTGGGCCCGGGCGACCGGGACGACGACATCGCGCTGCTGGCCGCGCGCTTCGACGGCATCGCGCCGCGCGACGTCGCCTACTGGTTCCTGGAGCCCCGGGCGCAGACGGCCGGCCGGGCCCGGCGGCTGGTGCGCCAGGCGCTCGGCCGCTGGAACCTGGAGCCGCTGACCGAGGCGACGGAGCTGCTGGTCAGCGAGGTGGTGACCAATGCGGTGCGGTACGCCGAGCGTCCCATCACGCTGCGGCTGCTCCGTACCGACGTGCTGCGCTGCGAGGTGGGCGACGACGCCCCGACGCTGCCGCGGATGCGCCACGCGCAGCCGCAGGACGAGGGCGGGCGCGGGCTCTACCTCGTCAACCGGATGGCGCAGCGCTGGGGAGCGACCCGGCTGAGCGCGGGGAAGGTGGTCTGGTTCGAAATGGGCATTCCGGACGGTGTGGACCGGTAGACACTCCGTATCCGTACAAGTTTCATTTCTGGACATTGTCCAGATCCTTGGCGTGAAGTCATTGTCCGGCGTGCCGAGCCGGTGATTCAGTGTTTGTGTGGTCGTTAGCGACCAGGAGCCCCCGACGGACTCTTCCGAAGATCGACGGGAGGACACACCCACATGAGCACCCCCTACACCACCAACAACGCCGGGATCCCGGTGGAGAGCGACGAGCACTCGCTGACGGTGGGCTCGGACGGCCCGGTCCTCCTCCAGGACCACTACCTCATCGAGAAGATGGCGCAGTTCAACCGCGAACGGGTGCCGGAGCGCGTGGTGCACGCCAAGGGCTCGGGCGCCTACGGCGTCTTCGAGGTGACGAACGACGTCAGCCAGTTCACCAAGGCCGACCTCTTCCAGCCCGGACGCCGCACCGAGATGCTGGCCCGCTTCTCCACGGTCGCGGGCGAGCTGGGCAGCCCCGACACCTGGCGGGACCCGCGCGGCTTCGCCCTGAAGTTCTACACCGAGTACGGCAACTACGACCTGGTCGGCAACAACACACCGGTCTTCTTCGTACGCGACGCGATGAAGTTCCAGGACTTCATCCGCAGCCAGAAGCGCCGCCCCGACTCCGGCCTGCGTGACAACAACATGCAGTGGGACTTCTGGACGCTGTCCCCCGAGTCGGCGCACATGGTCACCTGGCTGATGGGCGACCGCGGCGTGCCCAAGAACTACCGCCACATGAACGGCTACGGCTCCCACACCTACATGTGGGTCAACGGCGGCGGCGAGCGGCACTGGATCAAGTACCACTTCAAGACCGACCAGGGCATCGACTTCCTCACGCAGGAGGAGGCCGACCACTTCGCGGGCGCCGACGGCGACCTGCACCGCCGCGACCTCTTCCAGGCCATCGAGCGCGGCGAGCACCCCTCGTGGACGCTCTACGTGCAGGTGATGCCGTTCGACGACGCCGCGGACTACCGGTTCAACCCCTTCGACCTCACCAAGGTGTGGCCGCACGGCGACTACCCGCTGGTCGAGGTCGGCCGGATGACGCTGAACAGGAACCCCGAGGACTACTTCGTCCACATCGAGCAGGCCGCCTTCGAGCCCAACAACATGGTGCCCGGCATCGGCCCCTCGCCGGACAAGATGCTGCTCGGACGGCTCTTCTCGTACGCCGACACCCACCGCTACCGGATCGGCCCCAACTACGCGCAACTGCCGCCGAACCGGCCGCACACCGAGGTGCACTCGTACGCCAAGGACGGCCCGATGCGCTACGAGCCGGCGCGCACCGCCGCGCCGTACGCGCCGAACTCCGTCGGCGGGCCCGCGGCGGACGTCGCGCGCTTCGGCGACCCGGCCGGCTGGGAGGCGGCGGGCAACATGGTGCACGAGCCGTACAAGCTGCACCGCGAGGACGACGACTTCGGGCAGGCCGGGACGATGGTCCGGAAGGTCCTGGACGACGCCGCCCGCGACCGGCTGGTCTCCAACGTCTCGGGCCACCTGAAGGACGGGGTCAGCGCCCCGGTCCTGGCCCGCGCGGTGGAGTACTGGCGCAACATCGACAAGGAGGTCGGCGACCGCATCGCCGCCAACGTCAACGGCCTGTAGCAGGACCTCCCCACGGCCGCAGCCCCGGTGCACGTGATGTCCGTCCGTGCCCCGGGGCTGCATCGTGCCGTCCGGTCCGGAACCGGACGCGAACCGGACGGAACCGGACCGGGACCGGACGCATCCCACCGGCATGAGGACGAGGCCGTGGACGAGGGCGGGGGCTGTCATGGCCCTGGCGATGACGGTGGGCTGCGGAGCCCTGGGGGCGGACGGCCCCGACTGCACCGGCATAGGGGCGCACTCCGGGGTGCGGTTGCTGTTCGACACACAGCCCGGGACGACCTACCGGTTGTGCGCGGGCGCGGTGTGCACGCGGAGCGCGACCGGCGACGGGCGCGAGTTGCTCCTCGTCCTGGACCTGCCCGAGCCGGCCGGCCCGAAGCGGGTCCCCGTGCGCTTCACCGGCACCTCCACCGGCGCCTCCACCGGGCCCGCGGTGGACGAGCGCCTCGAGGTGACGCTCGAGAAGTGGCAGCCGAACGGTCCGGGCTGCGAGCCCACCGCGTACCAGGCACGACTCGGGTACGAACCGGGAAAGGGCCTGTTCGCAGCAGGTCCCGGTGAGGAATGACGCACCGGCGTACCGCTATGCACAAGATCTATACACCCTAGGTATACGCATCGTGTAGAGTCCTCGGCCATGAGCATCGGCCACACCCTGCTCGGGCTCCTGGAGTCCGGCCCGCGCCATGGATACGACCTGAAGCGCGCGTTCGACGACAAGTTCGGTCACGACCGACCGCTGCACTACGGCCAGGTCTACTCGACGATGGCCCGGCTGCTGAAGAACGGGCTGGTCGAGGTCGACGGCATCGAGCCCGGCGGCGGCCCGGAACGCAAGCGGTACGCGATCACCGAGGCCGGTATCACCGACGTCGAGAAGTGGCTCGGGCAGCCGGAGAAGCCCGAGCCCTACCTGCAGAACACCCTCTACACCAAGGTCGTCCTCGCCCTGCTCACCGGGCGCAGCGCCGCCGGCCTGCTCGACACCCAGCGGTCCGAGCACCTGCGGCTGATGCGGGACCTGACCGAACGCAAACGGCACGGCGACCTCGCGGACCAGCTCATCTGCGACCACGCCCTGTTCCACCTGGAGGCGGACCTGCGGTGGCTGGAACTCACCGCCGCCCGCCTCGACCGACTCGCGGCGGAGGTAGCCGAGTGAGCAGCACGGAGAACCTGATGGAAGCCGTCGGCCTGCACAAGGCGTACGGCCCGACCCCTGCCCTGGACGGCGCGGAGTTCGCGATACGCGCCGGGGAGGTGGTCGCCGTCATGGGGCCGTCCGGTTCCGGCAAGTCGACACTGCTGCACTGCCTGGCCGGCATCGTCCGGCCGGACTCCGGCAGCATCCGGTACCGGGGACGCGACCTGACCGCGATGAGCGACGCCGAACGCAGCGCGCTGCGGCGCGGCGAGTTCGGCTTCGTCTTCCAGTTCGGCCAGCTCGTCCCGGAACTGACCTGCGTGGAGAACGTGGCGCTGCCGCTGCGGCTGAACGGCACCCGGCGCAAGGAGGCGGAGGCGCGCTCCCGCGAGTGGCTGGCCCGGCTGGAGGTCGACGACCTCGCCGGCAAGCGCCCCGGTGAGATCTCCGGCGGCCAGGGCCAGCGCGTCGCCGTGGCCCGTGCCCTGGTCACCGGCCCGCGGGTGGTCTTCGCCGACGAGCCGACCGGCGCCCTGGACTCCCTCAACGGCGAGCGTGTGATGCGGATGCTCACCGACGCCGCCCGCGACACCGACGCCGCCGTCGTCCTCGTCACGCACGAGGCGCGGGTGGCCGCCTACTCCGACCGCGAGGTCGTCGTCCGTGACGGCAAGTCCCGCGACATGGAGCGGGTGGCATGAGCACCACCCGCACCACCCCCGGCTCCTCCCCCGGCGGCACCCTCGCCACGTGGGTCCGTGACCTGGGCCTCGGCGTCCGCTTCGCGGCGACCGGCGGCCGCGAGGGCTGGACCCGCACCCTGCTCACCGCGGTCGGCGTCGGCCTCGGCGTCGCGCTGCTGCTGGTGGCGGCCGCCGTGCCGGCCATGCTGGGTGCCCGCAGCGACCGCGGATACGACCGGGACTACTCCTGGTTCAACGACCAGCCGGCGCAGTCCGCCACCACGGTGCTGCGCGAGCAGTCCGACACCCGGTTCCACGACGAGGAGATCCGGGGTCTGCTGCTCAAGGCCGACGGCGACCGGCCGGTGCTGCCGCCGGGCGTCGACAGGATGCCCGCGCCCGGCGAGATGGTCGTCTCCCCCGCGCTGAGGAAGCTGCTCGACCGGCCCGGCAGCGAGCTGCTGCGGGAACGGCTGGACTACCGCGTCTCCGGAACCATCGGCGACCAGGGCCTGCTCGGCCCGGCCGAACTCGCCTACTACGCGGGCGACGACGACCTCGTCGCCCGCAACGAGGACGGTTCCGTCGGGAACGCCACCCGCATCCCGTACTTCGGCCGCGGCAGCGTCAAGCCCGAGCCGCTGGGCGGGGTGCTGACCCTGCTGGTCGTCATCATCGTCGTCGTCCTGCTGATGCCGGTGGCCGTCTTCATCGGCACCGCCGTACGGTTCGGCGGCGAACGCCGGGACCGGCGGCTGGCCGCACTGCGGCTGGTCGGCGCGGACAGCAGCATGACCCGGCGGGTCGCGGCCGGCGAGGCGCTGTTCGGCTCCCTGCTCGGACTCGTCGTGGGCACCGGGATCTTCCTGTGGGCCCGGCAGTTCTCGCCCGACGTGACGCTGTACGACATCAGCCTCTTCCCGTCGGACATCACGCCCGGCCCCGCACTGGCCGCCCTGGTGGCGCTGGCGGTTCCCGGGGCGGCGGTCGCGGTCACCCTGCTGGCGATGCGCGGCATCGCCGTCGAGCCGCTCGGGGTGGTGCGCAACGCCACCCCGAACAAGCGCCGGCTGTGGTGGCGGCTGCTGATCCCGCTGGCCGGCATCGCACTGCTGGCGCCGCTGTTCGGGGGCATCTCGCAGGACACCTCGGTCAACCCCTACCAGGTGACGGCGGGCACGGTCCTGCTGCTGGTCGGGCTCACCGCCGTGCTGCCCTGGCTGGTCGAGTCGGTCGTCGGCCGCCTCCGCGGCGGCTCGCTGCCCTGGCAGCTGGCCACGCGCCGCATCCAGCTCAACAGCGGCGCCGCCGCCCGCATGGTCAGCGGCGTCACCGTCGCCGTGGCGGGTGCGATCGCCCTCCAGTCGCTCTTCACCGGGGTGCAGCACGACTTCGTCAACGAGACCGGGCAGGACCCGGACCGCGCCCAGTTCAGCGTCTCGCAGAGCGTCGACAGCGGGGCCGAGGCGCAGCGCGTGCAGAAGGCCTTCGCCGACACCCCGGGCATCAGCGCGGTGCTCGGCGTCGTCCAGGGCGACAGCGTGCAGGGGAACGCCTCGAAGCTGACGGCCGATGACTTCCGGTACACGCCCCTGGTCGTGGGCGACTGCCCGACGCTGCGGGAACTCGCCGAGGTGGGGGCCGGCTGCACCGACGGAGACGTGTTCCTGGTCTCCGACCCCGAGGGCGACGGCGACATGGGCTTCGCCGAGCCCGGCGGCACGCTCGACCTGAACGTTCCGGTCACGGACACGTACACCGGCACGCCGAGGCCGTGGCGGATCCCGGCCGACGCCCGCCCGGCGAAGTCCCGTACCGCGCCGGACGGGGACCGGGGGTGGGGCGTGCTGGCCACCCCCGCCGCCCTGGACGTGGCGGCCCTGCAGTCGCCGTCCGTCCGGCTCATGCTGAGGACCGAGCCGGGCTCGCCGGACGCCGTCGAGCACGCCCGCAACACCGCCGCGCGCATCGATCCCGCGCTGTCGGTCTACCAGTTGCGGACGACCACCGAGAGCCGCAAGTTCGCGACCATCCGGCGCGGTCTGCTCATCGGCGCCACGGCCACCCTGGCGTTGATCGGCGCGAGCCTGCTGGTGTCCATGCTCGAGCAGCTGCGCGAGCGCAGGAGGCTGCTGGCCGTCCTGGTGGCCTTCGGCACCCGCCGGTCGGTGCTCGGTCTGTCGGTGCTCTGGCAGACGGCGCTCCCCGTCGCGCTGGGACTCGCCCTCGCCGTCGTCGGCGGTGCCGGTCTCGCCACGGCCCTGCGCAGCATGGTGGGCCTCGGCCCGCACGTCGACTGGGCGAGCGTGGGCGCCATGACCGGCGCCGGTGCGGCGGTGGTCGTCGTGGTCACGCTGCTGAGCCTGCCGCCGCTGTGGCGGATGATGCGTCCGGACGGCCTGCGGACGGAGTGACCGGGGGCGGCCGCGGCCGTCAGCGGGCGAACCGTACCGGCAGCGGCTCCAGGGCACCGCGCAGCGCGGAGGCGAAGGTCTCGAACTCCTCCGCGCGCGCGGTGCCCGCGCGCATGGCCAGCGCGATCCGCCGCGAGGGCGCCGGGTCGGCGAAGAACGCCGTGGCGAGGTCCGCGCTGCGTCCGGTCTCCACCGGGACCGCGGTCCGCGGCAGCAGCGTCACCCCGAGCCCGCCGGCCACCAGTTGCACCAGCGTGGACAGCCCCGCCGCGGTCGTGCCGGCGGCGGCACCCTCGGTGCGGCCCGCCTCCCGGCAGACGTCCAGCGCCTGGTCGCGCAGGCAGTGGCCCTCCTCCAGCAGCAGCAGGTCCAGTTGCCGCAGGGCCTCCCGCGGGAGGTCCGTCCGCCCGGCGAGCCAGTGGTCGCGCGGGGTGACCAGGACGAAGTCCTCGTCGAAGAGCGGCAGTTCCGCGATGGAGGGGACACCGAGCGGGACGGCGAGCAGCAGCAGGTCCAGCCGCCCCGCCGCGAGGCCCTCCAGCAGCGAGGACGTCTGCTCCTCGTGCACCTGGAGGTCGAGCTCCGGGTAGGTGTCGTGGACCAGTCGCAGCACGGTCGGCAGCAGGTAGGGCGCGACCGTGGGGATCACCCCGAGCCGCAGCACCCCGGTGAAGGGGGCGCGCGCCGCCTCCGCCTCGTCCAGCAGGTCGCCGACCGCCGCCAGCACCGCCCGCGCCCGGACCGCGACCCGCTCCCCCGCCGCGGTCAGCAGCACCTTGCGGGTGGTGCGCTCCACGAGCACCACCCCGAGGGCCTCCTCCAGCGCGGCGACCGCCCCGGACAGCGCGGGCTGGCTCGTGCCGATCGCCGAGGCCGCGTCCCGGAAGTGCAGGTGCTCGGCGACGGCGGCGAAGGCCCGCAGCTGGGACAGGCTCGGCTGGCGCTGGTTCGCGCGCTGACTACTGATAACCGCCTCCGATCAACGATCTTCAGTCTAGTTGCGCGGGCGATCAATGGCCGCCGGGCGGGACGCCGTCGCACACCGCCCCGGTGCCACCCGAGCCGTCCTGTGGCGCCGGTCACGCTGCGCAGTGGGTCGTCCCTGCCTCACTCGTCGATAAGGGGTTCCGATCAATCCGACCCGTCGGGACGATTTCACTGATCAAATGGCTCATGGCAGGGTGATCGGGACCCATCGAGGGACCGCGCGGCCACCCCGCGCCCCGGTCCCGACCCTCACTAGGAGTGCTCGTGCTCACCGTCGGTGACAAGTTCCCCGCGTTCGAACTGACCGCCTGTGTGGACCTCGACCCCGAGAAGGCCTTCGCCCAGATCGACCACAAGTCGTACGAGGGCAAGTGGAAGGTCTACTTCGCGTGGCCGAAGGACTTCACCTTCGTCTGCCCGACGGAGATCGCGGCGTTCGGCAAGCTGAACGACGAGTTCGCCGACCGTGACGCGCAGGTCCTCGGCTTCTCCGTCGACTCCGAGTTCGTGCACCACGCCTGGCGCAAGGACCACGACGACCTGCGCGACCTGCCCTTCCCGATGCTGTCGGACATCAAGCGCGAGCTCTGCACCGACCTCGGCATCCTCGGCGAGGACGGCGTCGCCCAGCGCGCCACCTTCATCGTGGACCCGAACAACGAGATCCAGTTCGTCATGGTGACCGCCGGCTCCGTCGGCCGTAACCCCAAGGAGGTCCTGCGGGTCCTCGACGCGCTGCAGACGGACGAGCTGTGCCCCTGCAACTGGAAGAAGGGCGACGAGACCCTCGACGTCGTCAAGCTGCTGGCCGGTGAGTGACCGTGGCGCTCGATGAGCTGAAGTCCGCGCTGCCGGACTACGCCAAGGACCTCAAGCTCAACCTGGGCTCCGTGATCGGCAACTCCGACCTCCCGCAGCAGCAGCTGTGGGGGACGGTGCTGGCGACCGCCATCGCCTCGCGCTCGGCCGTCGTGCTGCGCGCGCTGGAGCCCGAGGCCCGCGAGAACCTCTCGCCGGAGGCGTACCAGGCCGCCAAGGCGGCCGCCGCCATCATGGCGATGAACAACGTCTACTACCGGACCCGGCACCTGCTGTCGGACCCGGAGTACGGCAACCTGCGGGCCGGTCTGCGGATGAACGTCATCGGCAACCCGGGCGTCGACAAGACCGACTTCGAGCTCTGGTCGCTGGCGGTCTCGGCGATCAACGGCTGCGGGACGTGCCTCGACTCGCACGAGCAGGTGCTGCGCAAGGCCGGTGTCGAGCGCGAGACGGTCCAGGAGGCTTTCAAGATCGCCGCCGTCGTGCAGGCGGTCGCGGCGACCCTGGACGCCGAGGCGGTCCTCGCCGACGCGTGACGCGTGCCCCGAGGGCCCGGTCTCCCCGACATGGGAGGCCGGGCCCTCGGGCTGTCAGGCGGTGTCCCCCGACGTGGCGTCCGGGAGCCCCGGCGCGCCGACCGGCGCCACCTCGGCGGCGGTCGAGCCGTGCGGCGGCGGCTCGTCGGCCATGGCCGACTCCCGCGAGTGCGCCCGCAGGTAGCCGACGACGGTGTTGGTCACGGCGACCAGCGGTACGGCCACGACCGCGCCGCCGATGCCGGCGATGAGCGAACCGGCCGCCACCGACAGGATCACGCCGAGCGGGTGCACCCGCACCGCGCGGCCCAGGATGAACGGCTGCAGGATGTGGCCCTCGATCTGCTGCACCAGCAGGACCACCACCAGCACCATCAGCGCCGTGAACGGACCCTCCGTCACCAGCGCCACCACCATCGCGATGGCGCCCGACGCGACCGCGCCGACCAGCGGCACGAACGCCGCCAGGAAGATGATGACGGCCAGCGGCACCGCCATCGGCACCCCGAGGAAGAAGATGCCGATGCCGATGAAGATGGCGTCGATCAGGGCCACTATCACCGTGCCGCGCACGTAGAGGGTGAGCGTACGCCAGGCGCGCGGCCCGGCCCCGCCGAGCCCGTCACGGGCGGCCACGGGGAAGAGCTTGAGGAACCAGTTCCAGATGTTCCGGCCGTCGTAGAGCAGGAACAGCGTGCTGAACATCGCCAGCAGGATGCCGGTGAGCATCTCCACGACGACGGTGACGCCCTGCAGTCCGGCGTCGGTCAGCGCCTTGGAGTTGGTGCCGATCGCCTCCTGGAGGTTCTTGGCGATCTGGTTGATCTGGTCCTCGGTCACGTGGAACGGGCTGTTGAGCAGCCAGCGCTTCAGCTCGGTGATGCCGTCCTGGAGGCTGTTGGAGAGGTTGTCGATGTTCTCCATGACCTGCCAGACCACGAACCAGCCGACCAGGCCCATCATCACGAAACCGCCGATGAAGACGATGGCCGTGGCGAACCCGCGCGGCACCCCCATCCGCTTCAGCCGGCCCACGAAGGGCTGCAGCAGCGCGGTGATCAGGAGCGCGGCGACGAAGGCGAGGACGACCAGCTGTATGGTGCCGATCACCCGCATCAGCACCCAGACGGTGCCCGCCAGCACCAGCAGCCGCCAGCCGAGTTCGGCCGCGACCCGCATGCTCCACGGCACCTGGGCGACCGGGTTGCCGGGCCCGGAGGCGCGCGGCGTGTGCCGGCGCACGGTCTGCTGCTCCTGGCGGCGGGCCTCCTCGCGGGCGCTCGCGGCCGCGGCCCGCCGCTGTTCCTCCAGCCTCCCGGCGAGCTTGGCCAGCTCGGCCGCCAGCCCGGAGCCCCATTGGCGTCTCTCCGACATCGCTTCCCCTGTCCCCCGCCCCCCGGTGCGTCCTTCCGTCCCGCACCACCGTACGCGCAACGAGCCCCCGATCCCTCAAAGGGTCGGGGGCTCGTCGGCGGATTCCGGACGGCTTGGACCGGGTCAGCGGTCCGGGGCGTCTAGTACCAGTGGTTGGCCTGCCAGAACGACCAGGCGCCGCAGGGGCTGCCGTAACGGCCGTTCATGTACTTCAGGCCCCACTTGAGCTGGGTGCCGGGGTTGGTGCGCCAGTCCGCGCCCGCGGAGGCCATCTTGGATCCCGGCAGTGCCTGGACGAGGCCGTAGGCGCCGGAAGAGGCGTTGGTCGCGGTGTAGTTCCAGCCGCTCTCACGGGTCACGATGTTGGAGAAGCACTGGTACTGCGAGGCGTCACCGATGAGCCCCTGGGCCATGGCCTGGACTTCGCTGACCGTGTACGAGGCCTTGACGACCAGCGCGGCACGCTCGGCGGCGCGGGAGGCCTCCTTGGCCTTGCGGTCGGCCTCGGCCTTCTCCTCCGCCTTCTTGCGGGCGGAGGCGTCCTTGGCGGCCTGCTTGCGCGCCGACTCCTCCGCGGCCTTCTTGGCCCCGGCGTCGGCGGCGTCCGACTGCGCCTGCACCTGCTGGGTCAGGGAAGCCTGCTGAACCTGCTGTCCCGCGGGTATGTCCGCGAGGACGGTCGGCGCGTCGGCGGCGGCGACGGGCTGTACGACACCCTCGCTGCCGGAGGCGACACCGACGACGGCGCCCACAGTGGTGACCGCAGTGGCCGAAGCCACCGCGAATCCCCGGACCGAGATCCGGCTCACACGGTTTCCTTCCAGCGTCGCCCGCTCGGTGACCTCGCGGACGCGATCGTGCCCCTTCGCGCTGGCTCCTCCTGCACCGGTCACAGAAGCACTGGCCCGGTGGAGGCTCCCCCGGCGAGGAGGAGTCCGCTGTTGCAACTCGGGCGGCCCACGGCGAACGCTGTTCAATTCTGAGGTTCCGTACGTTTGCGGGTACGGGTGTGCCGAGGGCGGGGGCCTGACAGAACCGACAGCCTGCCGCAGGCGGACGCGTCAACGCAATTCCCCGTTGCGTGTCAAAGCTCACACGCCACGTGGGCCACGGGAATTTCCGTTACGCATCCGTAGCCTCGCCGGACAGCGCTAGGCTGCTGCGCCCTTGCGGCGCAGCAGCCTAGCGGACCCTCCAACTCGCCTGTTACGCCCGGCCGTCCTCCAGCATCTCCGTCACGAGCGCGGCGATCGGCGAGCGCTCGGAACGGGTCAGGGTGATGTGCGCGAACAGCGGGTGGCCCTTGAGCTTCTCGACGACGGCGACCACGCCGTCGTACCGACCCACCCTCAGGTTGTCGCGCTGGGCGACGTCATGGGTCAGGACGACCCGGGAATTCTGCCCGATACGGGACAACACGGTCAGCAGGACGTTGCGCTCCAGCGACTGCGCCTCGTCGACGATCACGAACGCGTCGTGCAGGGAGCGGCCCCGGATGTGCGTCAGGGGCAGGACCTCCAGCATGCCGCGCGCCACGACCTCCTCGATGACCTCCTTCGACGTCACCGCGCCCAGGGTGTCGAAGACCGCCTGGGCCCACGGGCTCATCTTCTCGGCCTCCGAGCCCGGCAGGTAGCCGAGCTCCTGGCCGCCCACGGCGTACAGCGGCCGGAAGACCATGACCTTCTGGTGCTGCTGACGCTCCAGCACCGCCTCCAGCCCCGCGCACAGCGCCAGTGCCGACTTGCCGGTGCCGGCCCGGCCGCCCATCGACACGATGCCGACGTCCGGGTCGAGCAGCAGGTCCAGCGCGATCCGCTGCTCGGCGCTGCGGCCGTGGATGCCGAAGGCCTCGCGGTCGCCGCGCACCAGCCGGACCCGGCCGTCGGCCGTCACCCGGCCGAGCGCCTTGCCGCGGTCGGACTGCAGGACCAGACCGGTGTGCACCGGCAGCCCTTCCACGTCGGGCAGGTCGACCGTCTCCGACTGGAAGAGCTCGTCGACCTCCTGGGCCGCGACCTGCAGCTCGTGCATGCCGGTCCACCCGGAGGTGATCGCCAGCTCGGCCCGGTACTCCTCGGCCAGCAGGCCGACGGAGGAGGCCTTGACGCGCAGCGGCAGGTCCTTGGAGACGACGGTGACGTCGTACCCCTCGGCCTGGAGGTTCCGGGCGACCGCGAGGATCCGCGAGTCGTTGTCGCCCAGCCGGAACCCCGCGGGCAGCACGCCCGGGTCCGAGTGGTTCAGTTCGACGCGCAGGGTGCCGCCCAGCTCGCCGATCGGGATGGGTGCGTCCAGCCGCCCGTACCGGATCCGGTACTCGTCGAGCAGCCGCAACGCCTGGCGGGCGAAGTAGCCGAGCTCGGGGTGGTGGCGTTTGGCTTCCAACTCGGTCACCACCACGACCGGCAGGACCACCTCGTGCTCGTCGAAGCGGAGGAGGGCATGCGGGTCGGCAAGCAGCACGCTGGTGTCGAGTACGTAAGTGCGCCGGTCGTGCTCACGGCGATTCTTGCTGGTCACCACGTGTGGACGAACCCCCTCGGAAGAGGTGCGGGTGCGACGGCGTCGCGCGGGACAGGGCCGGGACCGACCAGAAGGGCCGGACCACGACCCTTCGAGTCGACGCGGTCAATGCCGTCTGGGTCAAGGGTTGACAACGGCACGTCCGTGAGCAAAGGGCCTCCCGGGCGGACGGGCCAGGTGCCGTCCGCTTCTGTCCGACATCCATGGGCCGGATGTCGGTCTGACGGGTCTATTCCCTCGAAAGAGGAGGCCTATGCGACTGCATATGACAGGTGTTGGCCCGGGCCCTACTCTTGCCGCCCCGTCGCCGGGCGTTCGCGGGCCCTTCGCCGGGACGTAATCCGGCCACCGCGCCCACCGCCGTTCGCCGCGACCCGGGTGTGGCGCATCTCTCCCCGGTACCGCCGTCCGGGTGACCGCCGGGAGCCCGGGACCGCGCTCAGGACCCGTAGCGCCGGTGCCGCGCCGCGTAGTCGCGCAACGCCCGCAGGAAGTCCACCCGGCGGAACGCCGGCCAGAACACCTCGCAGAAGTAGTACTCCGAATGCGCGCTCTGCCAGAGCATGAAGCCCGACAGCCGCTGCTCGCCGGAGGTCCGGATGACGAGGTCGGGGTCGGGCTGGCCGCGGGTGTAGAGGTGCTCCGCGATGTGGTCGATGTCGAGGATCTCCGCGAGGTCCTCGATGGAGGTGCCGCGGCCGGCGTGCTCGTGGAGCAGCGAGCGGACCGCGTCGGCGATCTCCTGGCGGCCGCCGTAGCCCACGGCGACGTTGACGAGTATGCCCTCGACGCCCTCCGTGGCCTGTTCGGCCTCCTTGAGGACGGACTGGGTGCGCGCGGGCAGCAGGTCCCTCGCGCCGACGTGGTGGACGCGCCAGCGGCCGGTCGCGGCGAGGCCGGTGACCGCGTCCTCGATGATGCCGAGCAGCGGGACGAGTTCCTCCGCCGGGCGGTCCAGGTTGTCCGTGGAGAGCAGCCAGAGCGTGACGACCTCGACGCCGGTCTCCTCGGACCAGCCGAGCACCTCGGTGATCTTGTCCGCGCCGGCCCGGTGGCCCTGCTCGGTCGTCCGCGCGGCGGCCTTGGCCCAGCGGCGGTTGCCGTCGAGGATGACTCCGATGTGCTTCGGGGCCTGCGCCAGGTCCAGCCGGCGCTCCACACGGTGGGCGTACAGGTCGGTCAGCCTGAGACGTACCAGGTCGCGCAGATTCATTGGCGGGCCCCTCCTGCGGTCGTCACCCCTTCGCCACCCTACTGCGCCTCTCCGCGGGCCGCCGAACCGGGTGCGAGGGTGTGGAGCACCGTCGTGATAGGACCGCTTCTGTGGATATTCGTTCTCTCTACCGCGCCGCCGACGGGCGCTACGACGCGATGGCGTACCGCCGTACCGGCCGCAGCGGTCTGAAGCTCCCCGAGATCTCCCTCGGGCTCTGGCACAACTTCGGCGACGACCGCACCCTCGACTCGCAGCGCGCCATCCTGCGCCGCGCGTTCGACCTCGGCGTCACCCACTTCGACCTCGCCAACAACTACGGCCCGCCCTACGGCTCCGCCGAGAGCAACTTCGGGACCATCCTCGCCCAGGACTTCCGGCCCTACCGTGACGAGCTGGTCATCTCGACCAAGGCGGGCTACGACATGTGGCCCGGCCCGTACGGCGAGTGGGGCAGCCGCAAGTACCTGCTGTCCTCGCTCGACCAGTCCCTGGGCCGCATGGGCCTGGACTACGTCGACATCTTCTACTCGCACCGCTACGACCCCGACACCCCGCTGGAGGAGACGATGGGCGCGCTCGCGTCCGCCGTCCACCAGGGCAAGGCGCTCTACGTCGGCATCTCCTCGTACAGCGCGCAGCGCACCCGCGAGGCCGCCGCCCTGCTGCGCCAGATGGGTGTGCCGGCGCTGATCCACCAGCCCTCGTACTCGATGATCAACCGCTGGGTCGAGGACGACGGGCTGCTGGACGTCCTGGAGGAGGAGGGCATCGGCTGCATCCCCTTCGTCCCGCTGGCCCAGGGCCTCCTGACGGACAAGTACCTGAACGGCATCCCGGAGGGTTCGCGGGCCGCCCAGGGCAAGTCCCTCGACCCCACCCTGATCACGGACGAGGTCGTGCGGCGGCTGCGCGGCCTCAACGACATCGCCGCCCGGCGCGGCCAGTCGCTGGCGCAGCTCGCGCTGAGCTGGGTGCTGCGTGACAAGCGGATCACCTCCGCGCTCATCGGGGCGTCGAGCGTCGCCCAGTTGGAGGCCAACGTCGCGGCGGTGGGCGCCGCCCCGCTGACGGCCGCGGAACTCGCCGAGGTCGACGAGTTCGCCCTCGAGTCGGGCGTCAACCTCTGGTCCCGCAGCAGCGACGCGTGACGACGGCGGGCGCCCTGGTCAGGACGGCAGCAGCGGTCCGGCCAGGGCGCCGGCCAGGATGAACGGCCCGAAGGGCAGCGGGGTGCGACGGCCGGCGCGGCGGGCCGCCAGCAGCGCCAGGCCGGTGACCGCCGCCAGCGCGAAGGCCGCGAGGGTACCGGCGGCGAGCGTCCCCCACCCGTACCAGGCGAGCACCATCCCCGCGGTGGGGGCGAGTTTGACGTCGCCGAAGCCCATGCCGTCCGGGTTGACCAGGTGCAGGACGAGGTAGAACAGCCCCAGCGCCGCCGCCCCGAGCAACGCCCGGGGCCAGGAGCCCCCGTGACCCGGGAGCAGCGCCGCCGCCCCCAGCAGCGCCGCCGTGCCCGCGGCGGCGGGGAGGGTCAGCACGTCCGGCAGCCGCAGCACCGTCAGGTCGACCCGGGCGAGCAGCACTCCGAGCGGGACGAGCAGCAGCCACACCGTCAGTTCGGGCCGTGGACCGGTGCCCGCCGCCACCGCCGCGCAGACCGCGGCGGTGAGCAGCGCGGACCGCCAGCCGGCCGCCAGCGGGCCCGCGTTGCGCGCCGGCCCCCACCAGCCCCGCCACCCGGCCGGATAGGGCAGGTCCGCCGGGCACCTGCTGCGCCGGGGCTGCTCCGGCGCGACGGACAGCCGGAACGCCGGACGGGGCAGCGCGAGCCCCACGACGGTTCCCCACACGACGGCCGCGGCGATCGGATAGACATGCATCGGGCCCGACCGTACACGGGCGCACCACGCGAAGGGACGTGAGCCGCATGGGTGACCTCCGCCGCGACGGGGCCGGGCTGCTGCACCTCGCCGGTGCCGGACCCGCGGACGGCGCGGGGATACCGCTGGAGATCGCGGCCTCGTACCGGGCCCGCACCCGGGGGCTGCTGGGCCGCACCGGGATCACCGGCGCGCTGCTGCTCACGCCCGCCGCGAGCGTGCACACCCTGGGCATGCGCTTCGCCATCGACGTCGCCTACCTCGACCGCCGGCTGCGGGTGCTCGCCGTCCGCACCATGCCGCCCGGCCGGGTGGGCCGCCCGCGGCTGCGGGCCCGTCACGTACTGGAGGCGGAGGCCGGCGCGATGGCGGCCTGGGGCCTGGTGCGGGGTACGGCGCTGACCGTGCGGCCCGGCGCGTGAGCCCCGCCGACTTCGTGCCCGCGCCCCGGCCGTGCGGCTCCCCTGCATGACGCACCGTCCGCCGGAGGCCGGGTGGGGCGGGAGGGCCGTGTCGTCCTAGAAGCCCTCCCCGCCGAAGCCGGCCGGGTCGAAGGCGCTGCCGAAGGCGTCGGCGAACCGCACGCCCCCGAGGACCAGCAGGACGCCCACGGTGACGAAGATCCCCAGGAAGGCCAGGGTCAGGGCGAGTTGGCCGTACGGCACCCGGTACCCGGGCGGTACGACCAGCGCGCGCTCCGGCGCACCGGGCACGTAGGCGACCGTCAGCCGGTCGCCCTCGATCGTCGTGCCGGGCGCTCCCGGGTCCTCGAAGCGCACGTCGCGGCCGTCGCCGGTGCGGAACTCGAAGACGAAGTGCTGCCGCGAGCGCGTCGGGCCCTCACCGGTCGATCCGACGGTCGTGTACACCCGCACGCAGCGCCCCTCGGCGCGCAGCCCACCGTGCACGGCCCGCCGTATCCACAGCAGGCGGTGACCGGCGCGCACCGCGACCGCCAGCGGTACGAGCGTGATCAGCACGGCCACCCCGGTGAAGACGACCGGTATCGCAGCGTCCATCGGCATCCCCCGTCACTGCGAGGGGGCGCACGCCCCCGTCGTCGTCTGGAGACACCCGGCGCGCCCGGGGCGGTTCCCGCCGGAGCGGGTGCCCGAGCCCCGGGGAAACGCGGCGAAACCCGGGGAAAGAAGACGGGCCGGTCCGCAGGGGGGGGAGAGCGGACCGGCCCGAGGGGGGGGTTTCCAAGGTACCGCGCCGGAACCGCTCTCCCGGTCCAAGGTCATGAGGGAGATGTGAAGGTTCCCCCGAACAAGTTGCGCGAACGGTGGGCGATTGGACCGAATGGCCCTGGTTCAGGCCGTTTGCCCACCAGCACCACATCCGCACCGCATACGTTCCGTCACGGAGCGCACCGGAGCCTTGGCGAGGAATTCGGCAGTCCTGTGGCGGCGCCTTACCCGTGTAGGTGACCCGTTCCGTTGACCGGGACCCGGGACGCCGTCGACGCGCCGGAATCCTCCACTGCCGGCCGGCGGCGCTACGACGGACGGAACGTGATCTCCACGCGGCGGTTCTGCTTGCGGCCCGCCTCGCTGGAGTTGTCGGCGATCGGGTAGTCCTCGCTGTACCCGCGCACCTGGAACGAGTGACCGGAACTGCCGAGCGAACCGAGCTCCTCGGCGAGGATCTTGTAGACCGCGTCCGCCCGCTTCTTGGACAGCACCTCGCCGTGCTCGTACGAGCCCAGGTCGTCCGTGAAGCCGAAGACGCGGATCGGCTGCGTGACGTTCCTGGCGTCGATGTCGCCCGCGATGGCCTTGATCCGGGCGGTGGCCGCCGCGTTCAGCTTGGCGCTGTCCCGGCCGAACAGGACGTCCGACTGGAGGGCATAGGTCACGGAGGAGTTCGACTCCTCGTGCCGCTCCTCGCCGTCGTCGGCGGAAGCGTTCTCGGAGGACGACGCGTCCGAAACGGAGACGATGTCCAGCACCTTGGGCGGCGCCAGGGTCGCCCCCTCGGGCAGCTGCAGGTCGGGGTCGTCCGGGTCCACCTCCACGGGCGCGGACGGGGTCGGCTGCGCCGTCGGGTCGTCGTCCGCCCGCGCGGTCGCGGCGGTGAGCGGCGTGAGCACGAGCGCGAGGCCGAGCACGGCCGCGACACCGGGGCGACCGTGCGGACGGGGTCGGCGACGGGGCACGGCTCACCCCTCCCCGATCGTGATCTTGGCCGGGGGCATCGTCGGCAGCTGGAACTCCACCTCGGTCGTGCCTTCCGGCGGCGCCGGGAACTGCGCGAAGAACGGCCTCGTCTCCTCGGGCCGGATGCCGATCAGCTTGGTCGTGCAGAGACAGATGCCGTCGGTGTCACGGAGCACGTAGTAGCGCTTCTTGCCGACCGCGTCGACCAGTACGGCACCGGCCACGGACGCCCCGGACTTGGCGACGGCCAGTTCGTCACCGCGCCACGTGGCCGCGTTGAACGTCTCGTCACCGCCGTTGGCGATCGAGCCCTTGACCGTGACGAAGCCCCCCGGATCCCGGGTCGCCTCGCTGATCGTGACGGTGATGTCCTTCGCGCCCTTCATCTGGGCGAGCACCTGCGTCGGTGCGTCGGACGCCGCGGGACTCGTCTTCCCCGGGTTCCCCGACGCGCTCGTCCTCGCGGACGGCGAGGCCCCGGTCTTCGCGTCGCCGTCTCCGCCGCCGCAGCCCACCAGGACCGCGGCGAGGGCCACGGCAACGGCGACTGCGGCCGGACCCTGCATCTGGATACGCATCGGTCCCCCGTTCCTCACTCGCTGAGATGGACGAAGTAGAACTCCGCCAGGTTCAGATCGAAGTCGTCGGCCGTCGGGTCCACGGTCAGCGGGTCGCCGTCGCAGATGAACATGACCTTGTCGCCGTCCTTCCCGTCGACTCGGCACCGGCTGTCGACGACGGCCGTCGCCGACGCGTGCGCCCGCATCGTCCCGGTCTCCCGGACGACGGACTCGCCCACCGGGCCTGAAGTCTGGAGGGCGATCGTGGCGCCTGCCGGGCCGCTCACGTCGCACTCGTTGACCTCCGCGCCGTTCTGGGTGGCGAAGTCCTGCGCCGCCCCACAAGCGTTCCCGCCCGTCATCCCGTTCAGGGCCAGGAGCTCCTCGATGCGGTCGAGGTCTCCCGCCTCCAACGCGTCGAGGAACGGCTCCCGGACGCTGTCGCGCACCTCCCGCGCCGCCGCGAGGGCGGACGCATCGGCCGCCGTCTGTGCCGAGTTGCGCGCGGAGACCGCTTGGCCGACGGCGAAGTAGGCGAAGGCGAGGAAGAACAGTGCGCCGACGGCCACGATGTAGATGCCGAGGGTCTGGCCCTCGTCGCCTCGCCCCCGCCCGGTCAGCCGGCGTCGACGATGTCCGAGATCTTGTTGAGGATTCCCTCGAGCACGGCGTCGCCGATGTCCGTCGTCCCCGCCAGTACCCCGATGATGACCGCGATCACCACCGCGATGCCCAGGTACTCGAACGACGTCTGTCCCGAGTCGTCGTGGACGCGCATGCGTGTGCGCAGCGCGGTCAGTCGCTTCACAACCCACCTGCTCATCTTCCGTGCCCCAAACCGTAGTCACGAGACGTGCTCCGGCCGCGCCCCTTGCGTCGGCCGGGGTCTGGCTATCGCCGCGGGCGGTCGCGGTGCCGGTGAGGTCCACGGCGCACCGCCTCCCATCGGGTCGACCCGCTGCGATCCGTGCCTGATTGCAGGTGCAAATGTGGTTGCGACTGCAAATGTACAGCGCAACCCCGGACTCCGCACCCAATATGGCGGCCCCCGTCACTACCCACCACCCGCACCGCACATGCGTTCACGGCCCCGTCACCCCCATCACCCCAGCAGCTCGCCGAAGTTGATGCGCGACCCGAGGATCGTGCCCGTCATCAGCAGGATCATCGTCGCGGGGACGAGGAGCGTGGTGACCACGCCGGTCGCGCGGGGCACCGTACGGGCCGCGCGGCGGCGGGCGTTCTGGGCCTCGGTGCGCCGCATGTCCGTGGCGATCTGGAGCAGCGTGCGGGCGATGGGCGCGCCCAGTTCCTCGCCCTGCTGCAGGGCCGTGACGAACTGCCCGACCTGCTCGCTGCCGTTGCGCCGGCGCAGCTGGTCGAAGGCGTCACGGCGGCTGACGCCGACGTCCATCTGGCGCAGGGCGATGCGGATCTCGTCGCTCCACGGGCCCTTGTAGACGGAGGCGACGCGTTCGAGGGCCTGGCGGAAGCCGAGGCCGGCGCTCACCACCACGGCGAGGACGTCGAGGAAGTCCGGGAGCGTGCGCTCGATCTCGTCGCGGCGCCTGCGGACGGCGAGCCAGATGCCGAGGTCCGTCCAGCCGAGGCCGTAGGCGACCATGAGGAGGGCGACGAACCAGTGGCCGGCCTGGAGGAGCACCAGGGCCGCGAGGGCGCCCAGCGCGCCGTAGACGGCGCGGCGGGCGGCGTAGCGGTCGACGGTGAGGCCGTAGGGGTGGCCGGCGTGGTCGATGCGGGTGCGGATCCGGTTGACCCGGGCGGGGCCCATGAGGCGCAGCACCAGGGGCGCCCAGCGCATCCCGAGGCGGTCGACGGCGTTGCCGACCTTGGTGGTGCGGGTCCGGCCGACCTCCAGGGCCAGTTGGAGGTCGCTGGGCAGCTTGACCTCGGAGCGGTAGATGCCGATGCCGTAGCAGACGCCCACCACTCCGAGGGCGGCGACGGCGGCCAGCGCGACGGTGATCACAGGTCCCCCACCCCCCTCACACGTCGATCCGCGACATGCGGCGGATGAGCGCGAAGCCGACGACGTACAGGCCGAGGGCGACGAGCACGGCGATCCGCCCGGCGCCGGAGCCGGTCATCGCGCCCAGCGAGCCCGGCATGATGCGGTCGAGCAGCAGCAGCGAGCCGATCCCGATCACGGGGACGGCGTACGCGGTGACGGTGACCTGGGACATCTGGGTGCGGATCTCGCGCCGGGTCTCCTTGCGCTCCTCCAGGGTCACCGTGAGGTTGCGCAGCGACTCCACGACCGAGCCGCCGGCCCGGGACGACAGGACGAGCGTGGTGACCAGCACCACCAGTTCCCGGCTGGGCAGCCGTTCCTGCAGTTCGGCCATGGCGTCCTCGATGGAGTGCCCGAGCGTCATGGCGTCGGCGACCTTGCGCAGTTCCTCGCCGGCCGGGGCCTCCAGTTCCTCCGCCGCCATGCCGACGGCGGTGCGCAGGGCGAGCCCGGCCTGGGTGGCGTTGGCCAGGACGCGGGCGAGTTCGGGCAGCTGGGCGATGAAGCGCTCGGTGCGCACCCGGCGCCGCCAGCCGAGGAAGGAGCTGACCGCCCAGGCCGCCAGGAGCCCGGCGATCGGGCCGAAGAAGGGTGCCAGCACGACGTCGGCGACCAGCCAGGCACCGGCGACGACCCCGAGGGCGGCCGCGGTGAACTGTCCCGGCGTCAGGCTGGTGCCGGTGGCGGCGAGCCGGCTGGCCAGCCGGCCGCCCCAGGCGGTGCGCCGGACCCTGCGGTCCAGGCCGGCGAAGGGCACGGCGTGCCGTTCGGCGGCCGGGACGTCGGCCAGCCGGTCGACGAGCGCGGCGCGGTCGGCGCGGCCGCCGCTCCAGGCGTGCAGGCCCCAGACGGCCAGCACCAGCGCGAGGCCGGTCACGCCGAGCACGGTCAGGGCCATCGTGGGCGTGTTCACTTCGCCTCCCTGCTGGACAGCTCCAGTTCGCTCTCGCCGATGCCGAACGCCGCCGGCACGGACTCGCCCGCGAGGTGGAAGCGTTCGGCCAGTTCCCGCGGTACGGGCTGGTGGTGGAACCAGCCCCGCACGATCCGGTCGGATCCCATCGGCTCGGCGCGGAAGCGGGTCGCGGTGGTCAGCCGGAAGGTGTCGCGGCCGCGTGAGGACAGCACGGCGATCTCGGCGATCCGGCGGGTGCCGTCGACGTCGCGGCGCAGCTGGACGATGACGTCGACGGCGCTGTTGATCTGGTCGCGCAGCGCTTCGAAGGGGATCTTCACCTCCGACATCGAGGCCAGGGTCTGCAGTCTGAGCACCGCGTCCTCGGCGGAGTTGGCGTGCACGGTGGCCAGCGAGCCGTCGTGGCCGGTCGACATGGCCTGCAGCATGTCGAGGGTCTCGCCGCCGCGGACCTCACCGACGATGATCCGGTCGGGGCGCATGCGCAGCGAGTTCCGCACGAGGTCGCGGATGGTGATCCGGCCGTGTCCCTCGACGTTGGGCGGCCGGCTCTCCAGGCGTACGACGTGCTCCTGCTGGAGCTGGAGTTCGGCGGCGTCCTCGACGGTGATGATGCGCTCGCCGTCGGGGATGAGTCCGGACAGCGCGTTGAGCAGCGTGGTCTTCCCCGAGCCGGTGCCGCCGCTGACGATGATGTTGAACTTGGCCCGTACGAGCGCGGAGAGCAGCATCAGCATGTGCTCGTCGAGGGTGCCGAGGCCGATCAGTTCGTGCAGGGCGTACGCGCGGGGGAAGCGGCGGATGGTCAGGACGGGGCCGGTCAGGGACAGCGGCGGGATGATGACGTTGACGCGCTCGCCGGAGGGCAGGCGGGCGTCCACCATCGGATTCGACTCGTCCACCCGGCGGTTGACGGTCGACACGATCCGCTCGATGGTCTGCAGCAGCTGCTCGGGGCTGCTGAACCGGGCGGCGACCGGCTCCACGCGGCCGGCGCGCTCGATGTAGATGCGGTCCGGGCCGTTGACCATGATCTCGGTGATGGAGGCGTCCTCCAGCAGCGGTTCGAGGATGCCCAGGCCCAGGGCCTCGTCCACGACCCGGCGGATGATGCCGGTGCGCTCCTTGGTGGAGAGCACCGGGCCCTCGCGGCTGATGATGTGGCCGAGGACGCGTTCCAGGCGCACCCGGCGCTCGGCGGCGGCGAGGGCGGACATCTCGGCGAGGTCGATCTCCTGGAGGAGCTTGGCCCGGTAGACCGCGACGAGGTGGCCCTCCTGCGTCTGCGGGGCGGCGTCCTCGTTCGCGGCGATGCGGTCGCGCAGGCTCATTCGTCGGCCCCTTCGTCGTCCTCCCTGGGCATCGTGGCGGTCCGGGTGACGGAGCCGGGGCGCAGGCCCGGCAGCACCGACGGGATCTCCACGGTCGCCGTCGCCCGCACCGAGTCGCCGGCGTCGCCGGTGGTGCCGATCCGCGTACCGTCGCGCAGCCAGGAGCTCACCGCCTCCGTGCCCGCGACGGAGCCGCTCACCGGGGGGTCGTGCAGCGCCGCCATGCGCGCGGCGGCGCGGGCGGCCGTGCCGGCCTGGGCCGCGGTGTAGGCGGCCAGGCCCAGTTGCACGCCCGCGAGGGCGATCAGCAGCAGGATCGGCAGCATCCCCAGGAACTCCAGGGAGGCGCTGCCGCGGTCGCGGGGGCGGCGGGTCCGGGCCGTCACGGGGCGACCGCCTCTTCGTCGACGGCCGAGGCGTGGCCGTGGACGGTCAGCGGGAAGTCGATCGCGCCGGGGAAGAGGACGGGGACGCGCAGGCCCACGGTGACCCCGACCATCCCGTCGGCGTCGTCGGTGCCGAAGTCCTGGATCCGCCAGGCGCCCGGCAGGTCGTCGGCGGCGGCCGCGCGGGCGTCCTCACCGACCGCCGCCGCACGCGCGGCCCGGTCGGCGGCGTGGCCGGCGAGGGTGAAGGTGTACCCGGCGAGCACCGCCTGCCAGACCAGGACGAGCACCAGGAGGATCAGCGGCGTCATGCCGAGCGTCTCCAGGACGACCTGGCCCTGTTCGCCGCGGCCGCGGCGGCCCCGGCGGGGCGTCACGGCGTTCCCGGGGCCCGTCAGGCCGATCTCGGCGGCGAGCGTCCACAGTCCCTGCTTGACGCTGGAGCGGTTGTCGAGGTCCTGGAGCCGTCCGGCGTCCACCACCGCCTGGAGTTCCCGGAAGGCGGCGGGGACGACGGCGCCCGCGATCCGGGTGCCGGTGATGCGGGCGATCAGCGAGGGCTGGATCTCGCTGCCGCGGGTGTGCCGGTTGACGGCGACGAGCACGTCCTCGGGCTTGCGGATCTGCAGCCGGTCCCACATGCGCACCATGCGCTTGGCGGCGCGCACGGCGACCACGTCGGGGGTGGTGACCAGCAGCGCGGTGTCCGCGGTCTCGACGGCGACCGCGTTGGCGGCGGTCATCTGGGTGCCGCAGTCGACGACCACGACCTCGTAGCGCTGCCGCAGGGCGTGCAGCACGTGCCGGGCGGCGCGGTCGGTGACCTCCTCGCCGCGTTCGCCCTCGCCGGGTGCCAGCAGCAGCGCGGGCCCGGACTCGTGGACGTACATGGCGTCCTGCAGCACGCGGGTCGACACGTCCGCGATGTCCGCGAGGTCGGCGACGGAGCGGCGGAACTGGACGTCGAGGTAGGAGGCGACGTCGCCGCCCTGGAGGTCGAGGTCGACCAGGGCGGTGGACTTCCCCGCGGCCTGCGCGGCGAGCGCGAGCTGGACGGCGGCGACGGTGGTGCCGACCCCGCCCTTCGCCCCGGCGACGGCGACCAGCCGGCCCCCGGCCGCGGCGGGCAGCGCGGGCTGCTGGGGGCTGAGGTGGCGCCGTACGCCGGCCGCCCAGGCGGCGGCCGCCTCCACGCGGGCGCCGAGTTCGTCGTACGACAGCGGCACCCCGGCGACGCCGCGCGCGCCGGCGTCCATGGCGCCGGACAGGACGGCCGGGCTCGGGTCGGCGGTGAGCAGGATGACGCCGACCGCGGGGAAGCGCAGCGCGATCTCGCGGACGACCTCGAGCGCGGGCACCGGTGTGATGCGGTCGTGGACGACGACGACCTCGGGCAGTTCGTCCACCCCGGTCTCGGCGGCGCGCGCGAGGACGTCGAGCAGGGTGGTGGAGTCGGGGAGCGCGGGCCCGGGTTCGGCGCCCGGCAGCTGGTGGAGGACCCCGGTCAGGGCCCGTGCGGTGTCGGGGTCGGGGGTGCCCGACAGGATGCGTACGCCGGTCACGAGGCGGCTCCGTCGCGGGCGAGGGTGTAGGTGCGGTCCCGTTCGGAGGGGGCGGTCGCGTCGCCGGGGGCGACGAGCGCGAGGCGCACGTGCCGGGCGAAGGACTCGGCGAAGGCGACCCGCTGGGCGTCGGCGGCACCGAGGGCGAAGGTGATGGGGACGCCCTGGCTGCTGACGCGGCGGTTGTCGCTGCCGGTGTCGAAGGCCTTGAGCTCGCCGACGTCGATGACCCGGGCGCCCGCGACGATGATCTTCGAGACCTCGGGGTCGTCGTCCGCGCGGGGCGCGAAGGTGGCGAAGATGTTGACCCGCGCACCCGGGGTGATCTTCCCGGCCACCCCGGTCTCCGCGTCGATCATGATCGCGATCTCCATCTGCCCGGCCTGCAGCGCGGGCCGTTCGGCGACCATGTCCGTCTGCAGCAGGGAGCCGCGGTGCAGCGGGACGGCGGCTATCTTGCCGGCCAACCGGCCGAGGTCGCGGACGGCGGTGGCGGGCAGCCAGCGCTCGGGTATCCGGACCTCCTGCAACTGGGCGCGGCCGACCGCCTCGTAGGCGGGCACGTCCGCGGCCAGCCGGTACGCGGTCACCTTCGGCCCGACCTGGGAGCGGGCGTCCCCGATGACGGTGACGACCCCGGCGAAGGCGGCGAGCGCGCACAGCGCGGAGACCACGAGGAGGACGACGCCGCGACGCTGACGTGAGTTCATAGAGGTGGGGCCCTATCGCTCAAGTGCCGAGTGCTGGTGGGGGGATACCTGCGGGGCGGGCGACGCCCTGGGCGCCAGGGAGGGCGCGCGCGGGCCCGAGTGCACGACCTGGCGCGGCCGCTCGAGGGGACGGACGCGCTGCTGCCCGTCGACCGTGGCCGAGCAGAACAGGCAGCGGTCGCCGATGACGGCCAGGCCGCACCAGCCGCAGGTGTCCCGGCGGACCGAGGTGACCAGTTGGTACAGCACGCCGACGTCGGCGATGTAGGCGGTGAACTCGACGAGCCGGCCGGTGCCCCACCAGCGTGCGGAGTCCACCGGCAGCGGAACCTCCCGCACGTGCTGGCTCCGCCAGGCGCGGGCCAGCGGCCCGGTGACCCAGCCGGCGTCGAGGCCGTGGCCGTGCGCCACGGCGAGCTGGGTGAGGAATGCCGGCCCGGGCGGCACGGCGTCGGGCCGCGCCTCGGACAGATGCGGTTCGGGGTGCGCGAGGACGGCGAAGTGACGCCCGGGCACGAGGGACTTCAGGTGGGCGCCGACCGGCACGTCCACCCGGTCCAGCCGGGACACCGAGCCGAGCAGCGCGCCGGAGTGGAGGTAGTGCGAGAGCAGCCGGGCCGCCCCGGCGAGCACTCCGGGCCCGAGGTCGGTGGCGGCGAGCTGGCGCAGCTGCTCGGCCAGGAGCAGGGCGGCCAGCGGCGGCAGGTCGACCGGGACGATCGCCACCCGGTCCGCCTCCAGGGCCGCGCGCACGGTGTGGACGCGGCGGCGCAGCGGATCGGTGGGCTCCGGCGGGACGAGTACGACCAGGTGGCCGTGGGCCTCCAGGGCGGCGGCGGTGCCCATCACGTGCTGCTCCAGCGGGAGCGCGAGATCGTCCGCCGTGACCGCTATGACGCTCGACACCCGCGACCTCCCGGAACTCCCGCCCAGTCCCATGCCCGGAGAGCTTATCCCTGCGTAGCCGGAGCAGTGCGGAAAGTCGCCGAACAGTTGATGAAGTCGGTGGTACCCGCGGGACGCCGGACTACGCACGCGGGCCGAGGTATTGACCCGAGGATTGGTCTGGACCAAACTGCGTCCACACAAGAGTGGCCACTCGCGTACCCGCCCAACTCCTCGCCCCCAGGAGGCAGTAGTGGAACACGCACGCCCTCGGCGCACCGCCCTCAGAGCCGCGGCGGCCGTCGGCGCCGCCGCCCTCGCGGTGGCGGGACTCGTCGCCACGTCCGGCAGCGCAAGCGCCGCGGACCCCGAACTCGTGACCAACGGCGGTTTCGAGGCCGGCCTGAGCGGCTGGACCTGCACCGCCTCCAGCGGCACCGCCGTCGGCAGCCCGGTGCACGGCGGCGGCAAGGCCCTGCAGGCCGCCCCGTCGTCCTCGGACAACGCCCGCTGCTCGCAGACGATCAGCGTCCGGCCGAACTCCACGTACCGGCTGAGCGCCTTCGTCCAGGGCAGCTACGTCTACCTCGGCGCGACCGGCAGCGGGATGGCCGAGGCCTCCACCTGGACCCCGTCCGCGTCCTCCTACCAGCAGCTTTCCACCGGCTTCACCACCGGCGCGGCCACCACCTCGGTAACGGTCTACGTGCACGGCTGGTACGCGCAGCCCGCCTTCCTCGCCGACGACGTGAGCCTGCTGGGCGCGGCCGGCACCGCGACGCCCACCCCGACCCCCACGCCGACGGACCCGACCCCGACGCCGACCCCCACGCCGACGCCGACGCCCACCCCGACGCCGACCGGTGGCGGCTCGCTGCCCAAGCACGTGCTGACCGGCTACTGGCAGAACTTCAACAACGGGGCGACGGTGCAGACCATCGCGCAGGTCCCGTCCCAGTACGACATCATCGCCGTCAGCTTCGCCGACGCCACGAGCACACCCGGCGCGGTCTCCTTCACGCTCGACCCGGCGCTCAACTACCCGGTCAACCAGTTCAAGGCCGACATCGCGGCCAAGAAGGCGGCCGGCAAGAAGGTCGTCGTCTCCGTCGGCGGGCAGAACGGCACGATCAGCGTCAGCGACTCCGCCTCGGCGAACAACTTCGCGGTCAGCGTCTTCTCCCTGATGCAGACCTACGGCTTCGACGGCGTCGACATCGACCTGGAGAACGGGATCAACGCGACCTACATGACGCAAGCGCTGCGCTCCCTGTCGGCCAAGGCCGGCTCGGGTCTGGTCATCACCATGGCCCCGCAGACCATCGACATGCAGTCGACGTCCTTCGGCTACTTCAAGACCGCGCTCGACATCAAGGACATCCTGACCGTCGTCAACACCCAGTACTACAACAGCGGCACGATGAACGGCTGCGACGGCAAGGTGTACGCGCAGGGCACGGTCGACTTCATCACCGCGCTGGCCTGCATCCAGCTGCAGAGCGGTCTCGCCCCCTCCCAGGTCGGCCTCGGCCTGCCGGCCTCCACCCGGGCGGCGGGCGGCGGCTACGTGTCGCCGGCCGTCGTCAACAACGCCCTGGACTGCCTCACCAAGGGCACCAACTGCGGCTCCTTCAAGCCCCCGACCACCTGGCCGGGGCTGCGCGGCGCGATGACCTGGTCCACCAACTGGGACGCGACGAACGGCAACGCCTTCTCCGGCACCGTGGGCCCGCACGTGCACGGGCTGCCGTAACCGGCGGGTCCGTCACCGAACGCACCGCGCCCCCGGGAGAGGTCCCGTCCCCCGGGGGCGCGGTGTCCGCGGCCACACGTCATGGCGTCCTAGACGACCACGCTCAGCGCCCCGGCCACCGCGAAGCCGGCCACCGACAGGACGGACTCCAGCACCGTCCACGTGCGCAGGGTGTCGCGCTCGCTGATGCCGAAGTACTTGGCCACCATCCAGAAGCCGCCGTCGTTGACGTGCGAGGCGAAGATCGAACCGGCCGAGATCGCGACGATGACCAGCGCCAGGTGCGCCTGGGACGCGTGGCCGGAGGCCAGCACGGGCTGGACGATGCCCGCGGTGGTGACGATCGCGACCGTCGCCGAGCCCTGCGCCACCCGCAGCGCCACGCTCAGCAGCCAGGCCAGCAGGATCACCGGCAGCCCCGCGTCGCCGAAGGCCCCCGCCAGCGCGTCGGCGATGCCGCTCGCCTTGAGCACCGCGCCGAAGACCCCGCCCGCGCCCACCACCAGCAGGATGTTGCCGATCGGCTTGAGCGAGGCGGTGGAGACCGTCTCCAGGCTCCGCCGGCTCCAGCCGCGCCGGATGCCCAGCAGCCAGTACGCGAGGAGCAGGGCGATGGTCAGCGCCACGAAGGGGTGCCCGAAGAAGGCGAGCAGCGAACGGGCCGTGCCCTCCTCCATCGTGACGGAGGAGAAGGTGGCCAGCAGGATCAGCACCAGGGGCGTGCCGATGATCGCCAGCACGATCCGCACCGACACCGGTTCCTGCGACGGCGCGTCCTCGGCGCGCACCGCCTCGCGGGCCTCCTCCACCGCGTCGGCCATGTCCTGCGGCACGGGGACGAAGATGCGCCGCCCGATCCACGCCGAGTACGCCCACGCCGCCAGCACCGCGGGGACGCCGCAGACCACGCCCATGAGCACGACCCAGCCGAGGTCCACCCCGAACACGGCGGCCGCGGCGACCGGTCCGGGGTGGGGCGGCAGGAAGGCGTGCGTCATGGAGAGCCCGGCCAGCAGCGGCAGGCAGTAGAGCAGGATCGAGCGGCCGCCGCGCTTGGCGGCCGCGTACACCAGCGGCGCCAGCACGAAGATGCCGACGTCGAAGAAGACCGGGATGCCGAAGACCAGACCGGTCAGGCCCATCGCGAGCGGGGCGCGCCGCTCGCCGAAGGCGCCCAGCAGCCGGGCGGCGAGGGCCTCGGCGCCCCCGGAGACCTCCAGGATCGCGCCGAGCATCGTGCCGAGGCCGATGATGATCGCGACATGGCCGAGGATGCCGCCCATGCCGGTCTCGATGAGGCTGGTGGCGGTGGACCGCTGGACGGTGCCGAAGAGTTCGGTGACGCTCAGCCCCGCGGCGAGCGCCACCGCCACGGAGACGGCGAGCAGGGCGACGAACGGCTGCAGCCGCGCCTTGATGATGAGCAGGAGCAGAAGGACGATGCCGAGGACGGCCACGGTCAGCAACCCGGCGGTGCCGGGGATCAGGGCTATGAGGCCGCCGGTGTGGGGGACGGTTTCCGGATTCACTCAGGGCTCCCGGGGGGTTTCGGGCATGGGGGGACCACGGGACGGCGTGCGGGTGAGGGTGGGGCGGGGAAGCGGTGGACCGGGTGGGGTCAGTCCAGGACGGCGAGCGCGTCGATCTCGACGAGCAGCCCGGCGGGCAGGCCGACGTAGACCGTCGTACGGGCGGCGGGGGCGCCCGTCAGGCCGGCGAAGAACTCGTCGAAGAGGGCGTTGAACTCGGGGAAGTGGGCGGTGTCGGTGAGGTAGACCCGGATCATGACGACGTCCTCCCAGGAGGAGCCGCCCGCCTCCAGCACCGCCTGCACGTTGGCGAGGGTCTGCAGGGTCTGCTCCCGCAGCCCCGGCCCGACGGGCGACGGTGCCTGTCCCGGTACGGCGGGGCCGAAGCCGACCTGACCGGCGACCTGCAGGATGCCGCCCTTGCGGACGCCGTGGGAGAACCTGGCGGGCGGGGTGGTGTGGCCGGCCGGGGTGATCGCGGTCTTCTCGCTCATGTGGTTCCTTCGCTCGGTCTTCCGGAGTACTCGCGGCTGATCGCCTCCGCGGTGCGCTGGACCCGTGGACGCAGTCGCAGCAACTCCTCCGCGCTGACGACCACATTGGGGGCGGAGAGGGAACAGGCGGCCGCGACGCGCCCGTCGGCGCCGCGGATCGGCGCGGCGACGCAGTTGATGGACTCCTCGTGGCCGCCGAGGTCGCTCGCCCAGCCCTGCTCGCGGACCCGGGCGAGTTCGGCGAGGTGGGCGGCGGCGTCGGTGGTGGAACGGGCCGTGTAGCGCGGGTACTCCAGGGTCTGCACGACCGCGCGGCGCTCCGCCTCGGGCAGGTCGGCCAGGAGCAGCTTGGCCACGGCGGCCACGGTGATGGCGACGGGCCTGCCGATCCGCGAGTACATGCGCACCGGGTAGCGGCTCTCCACCTTGTCGATGTAGACCACCTCGCCCTCCTCGTACACCGCGAGGTGGACGGTGTGCCCGGTCAGCTCGTTCAGGGCGGCGAGGTGGGGGTGGGCGATGCCGCGGACGTCCAGGTTCTCCATCGCCTCCTGGGCGAGGGCGAACAGCCGGGTGCCGAGGCGGTAGCGCTGGTCGTCCTGGCGGTAGACCATGCCGTGTTCGTGCAGGGTGCGCAGCAGGCGCAGCGCGGTGGACTTGTGCACGTCCAGGCGGGCGGCGACCTGTTCGAGGTTGGCGGGCCCCTCGGCGAGCAGGGGCAGGATGCGCAGCGCGCGGTCCACGGTCTGGCTCATGCGCGCAGTCTCCCCCATGCCTCGTCGCCGAGGGCGGCGAGGGAGTCGCCCCGCACCCCGATCACCGCGGCGGCCAGGGCGTGGCCGCGGGCGAGCCGGTCCCGCAGCGGGAGGGCGCGCAGCGTCGCCGACAGGAAGCCGGCGGCGAAGGCGTCACCGGCCCCGACCAGGTCGACCACGGGTGTGTCCGGCGCGGGCACGAACACCCCGTCCGCCGTGCCCTCGTACGCGGTGGCCCCCCGCGCGCCCTGTTTGACGACCAGGACGGCGGGACCCGGCAGCGCCTCGCGCACCGCGTCGGCGTCCGGCAGGCCCCACGCGGTCCCCGCCTCGTCCTCGCCGACCAGGACGAGGTCGCAGCGCGCGGCGAGCCCGGCCAGCCGCCGCGGGTCGGCCGAACGCCACAGGGCGGGGCGGTGGTTGACGTCGAAGGAGACCAGCGGGCGGCCCGGGCCCTGGGCGGTGAGCGCGTGGACGAGGTCCGCGCACCCCGCGGAGAGCGCGGGCGTGATGCCGGACAGGTGCAGGACCCGGCCGGCCCAGGCGTCGCGGCGGGCGACGTTCCCCGGGCCCATGGCGGTGGCGGCCGACCCGGCCCGGTAGTAGGCGACCTCGCCGTCGCCGGTGCGGAAGTAGACCCCGGTGGGGCGGCCGGGGTCGCGGCGCACCCCCGAGACGTCGACGCCGGCCGCGGCGATCGCCGCCACCAGGTGGTCCCCGAACGGGTCGGCGCCCACCCGGCTGATCCAGCGGACGGCATGTCCCAGCCGGGCCAGCGCGCAGGCCACGTTGGACTCCGCGCCGCCCGCCCCGCGGTCGAAGGCGGCCGCGTCGGCGAGGCGCCGCCCCGGGACGGAGGGCACGAAGGCGACCATGGACTCGCCCACGCACACGACGTCCACGGCCACGGTCCCGGTCACGTCCGCTCCTCTCCGCGCACCGTTGACCCGGTGCTGGCCGGGATGTTAGACAGCGGGAAACACAGCACGCAACGACCGTTGCACATATTGCAACGGGCCGTGGACGGAGGCGGGATGGACCAGGTCACGGGCATCGACGAGCTGCACCAGGAGCGGGTGGACCACCGCTTCAAGGGGCTCCCGCCGGACGCGGACGGGCTGACCGTCGGCGAACTCGCCGCCCAGCACCGCACCGTCTTCGACGGCGGATTCACCACCCCGCTGCTCACGCTCTCCGAGCCCGCCCTGGAGCACAACCTCACCCAGCTCGCCGGCTGGGCCGGCCGGCACGGCCTCGCCTTCGCGCCGCACGGCAAGACCTCCATGGCCCCGCAGCTCTTCGCCCGCCAGCTCGAGCACGGCGCGTGGGGCATCACCGCGGCCACCCCGCACCAGGTCCGGGTCTACCGGGCGTTCGGCGTCCGGCGCGTCTTCCTCGCCAACGAACTCGTCGACGCGGCCGCACTGCGCTGGCTGTCCGCCGAACTCGCGGGCGCCCCGGACTTCCGCTTCGTCTGCTACGTGGACTCCGTGCGCGGGGTGGAGCTGATGGACGCGGCCCTGACGGAGGTCGTGGACGTCGTCGTCGAACTCGGCGCCGAGGGGGGCCGCACGGGCGTGCGCGGCACGGCGGAGGCGGCGCGCGTCGCCGACGCGGTCGCCGCGGCCCGCCACCTGCGGCTCGTCGGCGTCGCGGGCTACGAGGCGGCGGCGCCGGACCCACGCGGGTGGCTCGCCGGACTCGTCGCGCTGGCCCGCGCGTTCGACGCGGCCGGGAGGTTCGCCGGGGCCGGGGAGATCGTGGTGAGCGCGGGCGGCAGCGAGTGGTTCGACGCGGTGGCGGACGCGTTCGGGACGCTCGGGGAACTCTCCCTGCCGGTGGTGCGGCTCCTGCGGTCCGGGGCGTACGTCACCCACGACGACGTCCACTACCGGGATCTGACGCCGTTCCGCGAGCGCATCCCCGCGCAGGGGTCGCTCGAACCGGCGTTCCGCTTGTGGACCCAGGTGCTCTCCCGGCCCGAGCCGGGGCTCGCCCTCGTCAACGCGGGCAAGCGCGACGCACCGTACGACCTCGACCTCCCGGTGCCGCAGGTCGTGCGACGCGCCGACGGTTCCGCCGTCCCGGCGGCCGGGCTGACGGTCACGAAGCTCGCCGACCAGCACGCGTTCGTGGACGTCGCCCCCGGGGCGCGGGACCTGGCGGTCGGCGACTGGGTGGGGCTGGGGGTGTCGCATCCGTGCACGGCGTTCGACAAGTGGCAGCTCATCCCTGTCGTGGACGCGGGTGGGGTCGTCACTGACTTCGTCCGCACGTTCTTCTGACCCCGGTCGGTTGTTGTGTGCGGCGCCGTTGTGGTTGTTGTTGGGTTTCTCCCCCACCCTCCCGCCCGATTGCCCGGCGCGATTGGTGCGGGCTGCGCGCTGTGGGTTGGTGGGCCGGGGGCGGGGCCTCCGGGGTGGGCATTCTGTACCGCATATTTATGTGCATGACGGGCAGCACTCGTCGGTGCCGTCTCTGCCGCACATCAAATACACGTCAGCGTCCAGAACGCCCACCCCTACGACCCCACCCCCTCCGTATCCATGGCGACCAACGGCCGGTGGGGGGCACGAAGGCGGTCCGGAGCACCGCACCTGCCCCACGCACCCCCAACGGGACACCCTGCACCCGCACAACGGGAAGGGGGTGTGGCGGCGTGCTCCCCTCTGGCCGAAGGCTGGGGGGAGGCGGGTGGCAGACCCGGTGCCGAATGATGCGGGCCTGAACCACGGGGCCGCGGGGTCAGCGAGCGGTGCGGGGCGCCCCGGATTGCCTTCTGACCCTCCACCGGCCGTTGTGCGCCCATACGACGGGAGGGGGTGTGTCGGGGTGCGCCCGGAAACGACGAGCGGCGGACCCGGCGCCGAATGACGTTGGCGTAAACCGCGAGCGTTGAGGACGTGCGCCGGCGCGGCGCCGACCCCCACAACAACGTGCGAGACCCGCACCAACCGCGCCGGGCAATCGGGCGGGAGGGCGGGAAAAGCCCCCAACAACAACCACGACGCACCCGCACACAACAACAGGGCAGCCCGGCGCAGCCGACCGCAGGCGCAACGGCACCGCACACAAGCAACGGGCCGCAACACAAACACAACCGGCACAAAGGAGACGCCCTCATGGAGTTGGCGATTCGGGGCGCGAGCGTCGCGGACGGGACCGGGGGCACCCCGGCGTACCGGGCGGACGTCCGCATCGAGGACGGTCGCATCACGGAGATCGGGACGGTGCGCGACGCACAACGGACGCTCGACGCGCGGGGCCTCGTGCTCGCCCCCGGCTTCATCGACATGCACGCCCACAGCGACCTCGCCCTGCTCACGGACCCCGCGCACGAGGCGAAGGCGGCGCAGGGCGTGACCCTGGAGGTGCTGGGCCAGGACGGCCTGTCGTACGCCCCCGTGGACGACGCCACACTCGCCGGCCTGCGCAGCCAGCTCGCGGGGTGGAACGGCGACCCCGAGGGCCTGGAGTACGACTGGCGCAGCGTCGGCGAGTACCTGGACCGGCTGGACCGGGGCATCGCCGTGAACGCCGCGTACCTGGTCCCGCAGGGCACCGTGCGGATGCTGGCCGTGGGGTGGGAGGACCGCCCGGCGACCCCGGTGGAGCTGGACCGGATGCGGGAGCTGGTCGCCGAGGGCCTGGCGCAGGGCGCCGTGGGGATGTCGTCGGGGCTGACGTACACCCCGGGGATGTACGCCTCGGGCGCCGAACTCACCGAGCTGTGCAGGGTCGTGGCGGCCCACGGGGGCTACTACTGCCCGCACCACCGCAGTTACGGCGCGGGCGCGCTGGAGGCGTACGCGGAGATGATCGCGGTGACCCGCGAGGCCGGCTGCGCCCTGCACCTGGCGCACGCGACGATGAACTTCGGGGTGAACGAGGGCCGCGCTCCGGAGCTGCTGGCGCTGCTGGACGAGGCGCTGGCGGCGGGGGCGGACATCACCCTCGACACGTATCCGTACCTGCCGGGCTGCACCACGCTCGCGGCGACCCTGCCGAGCTGGGCGACGGAGGGCGGCCCGGAGGCGACGCTCGCCCGGCTCCGGGACGACGTGCAGGCGGAGCGCATCCGGCACGCCATGGAGGTGAAGGGCTCGGACGGCTGCCACGGGGTGCCCGTGGAGTGGCGGACGCTGGAGGTGTCCGGGGTGCGCGAGCCCTCCCTCGCGGGCCATGTGGGCCGCCGGGTCCCGGACTTCGCCACGGCGCGCCGCCTGCTGCTGGAGGACCGCCTGGGCACGACGATCCTGCAGCACGTGGGCCACGAGGAGAACGTCCGGGCGATCATGCGGCACCGGGTCCACACCGGCGGCAGCGACGGCCTGCTGGTGGGCGACAAGCCGCACCCCCGGGCGTACGGCACCTTCCCGCACTACCTGGGCCGCTACGTGCGCGAGCTCGGCGTGCTCGGCCTGGAGGAGTGCGTCGCGCACCTGACCGGACGGCCCGCGGCCCGGCTGGGCCTGTCCGACCGCGGCCTGGTCCGCGAGGGCCACCGCGCCGACCTGGTGCTCTTCGACCCGGGGACGGTGGCCGCGGGCGCGACGTTCGAAGCCCCGCGCACCCCGCCCACGGGCATCCCGTACGTCCTCGTCGACGGGCAGTTCGTCATCGAGGACGGCCGCCGGACGGACGTCCTGGCGGGACGCTCGGTGCGCAACGAGCGGGCGCCGGGAAGGTAGCGGCACGTCACCATTCGGCGCATACGTGGCCAAGAACACGGGGCGGTCCGGGGTACGTGGCCGTAAGCTCACGGGCATGCAGGTGATCCAGTCCACGAAGCTCTCCAACGTCTGCTACGACATCCGCGGCCCCGTGCTGGAGGAGGCCATGCGGCTGGAGGCGGCAGGTCACCGCATCCTGAAGCTGAACACCGGCAACCCCGCCGCCTTCGGCTTCGAGTGCCCCCCGGAGATCCTGGAGGACATGCTGCGCTCCCTCGGCGGTGCGCACGGCTACGGGGACTCCAAGGGCATCCTCCCGGCGCGGCGCGCGGTCATGCAGCACTACCAGACCAAGGGCATCGAGCTGGACGTCGAGGACGTCTACCTCGGCAACGGCGTCTCCGAGCTGATCCAGATGTCGATGCAGGCGCTGCTGGACGACGGCGACGAGGTGCTGATCCCGGCGCCCGACTACCCGCTGTGGACGGCTGCGGTCTCGCTGTCGGGCGGCACCCCGGTCCACTACCGCTGCGACGAGCAGGCGGACTGGTTCCCCGACCTCGCCGACATCGAGCGCAAGATCACCGACCGCACCAAGGCGCTGGTGATCATCAACCCGAACAACCCGACGGGCGCGGTCTACGACGACGAGCTGCTGCGGCAGCTGACCGACATCGCCCGCCGGCACAACCTGATCGTCTGCTCGGACGAGATCTACGACAAGATCCTCTACGACGACGTGACCCACACCCCGACCGCGGCGATCGCCCCCGACCTGCTGACGCTCACCTTCAACGGTCTGTCCAAGGCGTACCGGGTGGCGGGCTACCGCAGCGGCTGGCTCGCGGTGTGCGGCCCGAAGGAGCACGCGACCAGCTACCTCGAGGGCCTGACCATCCTGGCGAACATGCGCCTGTGCGCCAACGTGCCGGCCCAGCACGCGGTGGCCACGGCACTGGGCGGCCGCCAGTCGATCAAGGACCTGGTGCTGCCGGGCGGCCGGCTGGCCGAGCAGCGGGACGTGGCGTACGAGCTGCTGACGCAGATCCCCGGGGTCACCTGCGTACGGCCGAAGGGCGCGCTGTACGCGTTCCCGCGGCTGGACCCGAAGGTCTACAAGGTCAAGGACGACCAGCAGATGGTGCTGGACCTGCTGCGGGCCGAACGGATCCTGGTGGTGCAGGGCACCGGCTTCAACTGGCCGGAGCCGGACCACTTCCGCCTGGTCACGCTGCCGGCGAAGGAGGATCTGGCGGACGCGGTGGGCCGGATCGCGCGCTTCCTGGACGGCTACGGGCAGCCGTGACCCGCGGCCTGTGCGGCCGATACGTCGAAACACTCCCTCCTTAGACTGAGTCCAAGGTAGGATGTACTCCTGTTTGCAGGAGGAGTGCATCCATGTACGAACCGATCCGCACCAAATCGGTCCATACGGCGGTGGCGCCCACCCTTCCGCGACGCAGTCGTGACGAGGAGCTGGACCTCCAGCTCGCCGGACACCTCGCCGCCCTGCTGACCGTCACCGACGAGCTGCGGGCGCTGGAGCCCTGTCCCGAGCTCGACCGTGCCGCGGAGCAGCTCGCCGAGGCCGTGGCGGGCCTGCACCACGGGCGTCCCCCGCTGCGGATCTCCCCGGCTCCGGCCGGACGGGGCCACGCGGAGGCGGCCCGCGTGGCGGCCCTGCACCGGAGGGCGCGCGCGCTCGCCGGCCGGGCCCTGGTGGTCGCCGAGTCACGTCAGAACGCGGAGGCCGTGGCGCTCGCCGAGCGCCACATCGCGGTCCACACCGCAGCCGCCTAGTACGGAGCCGCGCCCGGGGGCCGGGACCGGAGGTCGTGACCTCCGGTCCCGGCCCTCTCGCGGTCTAGCCGAGGCGCTCGACCAGGGAGCGGTACTCGTCCCACAGCTCCTTGGGCGTGTGGTCGCCGAAGGTCTCCAGGTGGGAGGGGATCAGGGAGGCCTCGTGCCGCCAGGTCTCGACGTCGACCGAGAGCAGCAGGTCGAGGTCCTCCTGGGAGATGTCCAGACCGGCGGTGTCCAGGGAGCCCTCGGCCGGCAGCACGCCGATCGGGGTCCGCACGCCCTCGGCCTGACCGTTCAGGCGCTCGACGATCCACTTCAGCACCCGGCTGTTCTCGCCGAAGCCCGGCCACACGAACCGGCCGTCCGCGTCCTTGCGGAACCAGTTCACGTAGTAGATCTTCGGCAGCTTGTCGGCGTCGTGCTTCTGGCCGAGCTCGACCCAGTGGCCGAAGTAGTCGCCCATGTTGTAGCCGCAGAACGGCAGCATCGCGAAGGGGTCGCGGCGCAGCTCGCCGACCTTGCCCTCGGCGGCGGCGGTCTTCTCGGAGGCGACGTTGGCGCCGAGGAAGACACCGTGCTGCCAGTCGAAGGACTCGGTCACCAGCGGCACGGCCGAGGCGCGGCGGCCGCCGAAGAGGATGGCCGAGATCGGCACGCCCTTCGGGTCCTCCCACTCCGGCGCGATGGTCGGGCACTGCGCGGCGGGGACGGTGAAGCGGGCGTTGGGATGGGCGGCCGGGGTCCCGGACCCGGGCGTCCAGGAGTTGCCCTTCCAGTCCGTGAGGTGGGCCGGCAGCTCCTCGGTCATGCCCTCCCACCAGACGTCGTTGTCGTCGGTGAGGGCCACGTTGGTGAAGACCGAGTTGCCCCACAGGGTCTTCATGGCGTTGGCGTTGGTGTGCTCGCCGGTGCCCGGCGCGACGCCGAAGAAGCCCGCCTCGGGGTTGATCGCGTACAGGCGGCCGTCCTCGCCGAAGCGCATCCAGGCGATGTCGTCGCCGATGGTCTCCACGGTCCAGCCGGGGATGGTCGGCTCCAGCATGGCGAGGTTGGTCTTGCCGCAGGCGCTCGGGAAGGCGGCGGCGACATACTTGGCCTCGCCGCGCGGCGGGGTGAGCTTCAGGACGAGCATGTGCTCGGCCAGCCAGCCCTCGTCGCGGGCCATGACCGAGGCTATGCGCAGCGCGTAGCACTTCTTGCCGAGCAGGGCGTTGCCGCCGTAGCCGGAGCCGTAGGACCAGATCTCACGGCTCTCGGGGAAGTGCGAGATGTACTTGGTGGAGTTGCACGGCCACGGGACGTCCTCCTGGCCGGGCTCCAGCGGCGCGCCGACGGAGTGCACGGCCTTGACGAAGAAGCCGTCCTCGCCGAGCTCGTCGAGCACGTCCTGGCCCATGCGCGTCATGGTCCGCATGGCGGTGGCGACGTACGCGGAGTCGGTGATCTCCACGCCGATCGCGGACAGCTCGGAGCCGAGCGGGCCCATGCAGAACGGGACGACGTACAGGGTGCGGCCCCGCATGGCGCCGCGGAACAGCCCCTTCTCACCGCTGAAGATCTCCCGCATCTCGGCGGGGGCCTTCCAGTGGTTGGTGGGGCCGGCGTCCTGCTCCTCCTCGGAGCAGATGAAGGTGCGGTCCTCGACACGAGCGACGTCGGTCGGGTCGGAGGCGGCGTAGTACGAGTTGGGCCGCTTGATCGGGTCGAGCTTCTTGAAGGTGCCCTTCGAGACGAGCCCGTCCGCGAGGCGCTGGTACTCCTCCTCGGAGCCGTCGCACCACACGATCTCGTCCGGCTGGGTCAGCTCGGCGATCTCGCCGACCCATGCGATCAGGTCCTGGTGATTGGTGGGAGCCGCATTGACGCGCGCCACGATCGCTCCGTTCCGCCCGGTGTGCACTCACCTGGCGTCAGATTCCGAGGGTGTTGTTGTCGGCCCCTTGGGGGCTGCGACCCGGACGCTGCTGTCGTGGGATGCTCATCCGGTGCCGTCCGCACTCATATGAGTATCAGGACAGGAAACGCGATCTGTCCAGGGCGCGTGGGGTGAGCATCGCCACTCCCAACGCCCGGCGACACCGCCTACTACGGATCGGTAACCTACGCAACCGTAGGTAGCATTGATTTCATGAGCTCCGTGGACGAGACTCCCGTTGTGCCCGCCGCCCTTGAAGAACTCGCATCCGCCGCCGCCCCCTTGAAGCCCAAGCTGAGGGGGTGGCTCCACGCCGGGATGTTCCCGGCCGTCCTCGTCGCCGGGGTGGTCCTGACCGCCTTCGCCGAGAGCACCCGCGGGCGGATCGCCTGTGCGGTGTTCACCCTCACGGCCTGCGCGCTCTTCGGCGTGAGCGCGCTCTACCACCGCGGCGACTGGGGCCCCCGGGCCTCGGCGGTGCTGCGCCGGCTGGACCACGCGAACATCTTCCTGATCATCGCGGGGACCTACACGCCCTTCACGCTCCTGCTGCTGCCGGACGGCAAGCAGGAGATCCTGCTCTGGCTGGTGTGGGCCGGCGCCCTCGCCGGCATCGCGTTCCGGGTCTTCTGGGTGGGCGCGCCGCGCTGGCTCTACACGCCCTGCTACATCGCGCTCGGCTGGGCGGCGGTCTTCTTCCTGCCCGACTTCCTGCAGCACGGCGGCATCGCCGTGCTCGTCCTGATCGTCGTGGGCGGCCTGCTCTACAGCATCGGAGCCGTCGTCTACGGCACCAAGCGGCCCAACCCCTCGCCGCGCTTCTTCGGCTTCCACGAGGTCTTCCACTCGTTCACGCTGGCCGCGTTCATCGTCCACTACGTCGGGATCTCGCTGGTGGCCTACAACCACGCGTAGCCCGTCCGCGGGGCCCGCGCGCGGACCCGGGGTGACGGCCGGTCCCCGTTGACAGCCGCTGTCATCCGACAGCGGCTCCCGGACCGCCCCCGTGCGGCCGCCCCGGGTTCCGCGGGGGCCCCGCCCGCCGTCGATATACGACAATGACGGCGTGACCGTACCGACCGCACCGGGCCTGCGCGAGCGCAAGAAGATCCGGACCCGGCGCTCCATCCGCCGCGCCGCCTACCGGCTCTTCGAGGCGCAGGGGTACGACGGCACCACCGTCGAGCAGATCGCGGACGCGGCCGAGGTGTCGGCCAGCACGGTCTTCCGGTACTTCCCCACCAAGGAGGACATCGTCCTCTGCGACGCGTACGGCCCCGTCACGGTGGCCGAACTGCGTGCCCGCCCGCCCGGGGAATCCCTCGTCACGTCGCTGCGGCACGCGCTGCCGGGGCCGCTGCGCGGCAGGCCCGCCGACGAGGGCGCGTACGAGGAGACGCGGCAAAGGCTGCGCCTGGTGTGCTCGGTGCCCGCCGTCCGCGCCCGCGTGGGCGAGAACATCCAGGAGTCGGGCCGGCTGCTGGCCGCCGTCACCGCCGAGCGCCTCGGGCGCCCCGAGGACGACTTCGAGATCCGGGTCGTCGTCGGGGCGCTGGTCGGGGCCTGGTCCGAGGCCGTCCTCCACTGGCTCGACTCGGACGGCGCCGCCGACCTCGACGCCGTCCTGGACCGCGCGCTGGAACTGCTCGCGGCCCACCTCGGCCGCTAGGCCGGCTCAGCGGCGGCCCACCCCCTCGTCCCCGCCGCGCCCAGGTGGACCCGGCGCCCGGTTGGCGTGCGGCGTCCTCCGGACCGTTCGCGAGCGCGCCGGACGCACCCGGGCGCCGAGCACGCACCGTCACCGCCCGGACCGAGCCCGACACCCCGTGGGGGCGCCGGCCCGGCCCTGGACCGCTGCGGCCGCGTGATGTGCGCCCCGGCGCCGGCGGTGGGTGGCGCGCCGGCGCGCCACGCCGCCTTCCCCGGGGCCGGATGACACCGCCCCGCACGACGGGGTGCGGCCGTCCGCGTCGGCGCGGACGGGCCGGAACGGCCCTCAGTGGCCGCCCAGTTGCTCCGCGAGGGCCTGCGGGTCCGCGGTCGGGGCCGCGCAGACGAAGTGGCGGCAGACGTAGGCCGCGGGGCGGCCGTCGAGCAGCGGGCGGCCGTCGAGGAGGGCGTACTCGGCGGATCCGGGCTCCCCCACGGCGACCACCGCGCCGGGAGCGGTGCCCAGCAGCGCGGTGCGGTGCAGTGCGGCCGTGCCGGGGTCGCCCGCAGGGCCGACCACGGCGACCTCGCGGGGGCCGTCGAGCGCCGCCTCGGCGACCGCCAGCCCCCAGCCGATGAACCGCGGCACCCGGCCGCCGAGGGCGCCCACGACGCCCAGTGCCCGCTCGGCGGCCTCGCGGTGGCGCGACGAACCGGTGTACGCGGCGTACGACAGCAGCGCGCCGGCCGTGGCCGTCCAGCCCGAGGGGGCGGCGTTGTCCGTGGGGTCCTGCGGGCGGCGGATCAGCGTCTCGGCGTCGTCGGCGGTGTCGAAGAGCGTGCCGTCCTCACCGGTGAAGTGCCGCAGCACGGAGTCCAGCAGGAGCCCCGCGAGGTCCAGCCACACGCCCTCGCCGGTCACCCCGCCGAGCGTGAGGAAGCCCTCCGCGACGTCGGCGTAGTCCTCCAGCACGCCGACGTTGGCGCCCACCGTGCCGGCCCGCGAGGTACGGGCGAGCCGGCCGTGCTCGTCCATGTGGACCCGCACCAGCAGGTCCGCGGCCTCGACGGCGGCCGCGACGAGGTCCGGCCGTTCGAAGTACGCCCCGGTCTCGGCCAGCGCGGCGATCGCCAGCCCGTTCCAGGCGGCGACGACCTTGTCGTCGCGGCCGGGGCGGGGCCGGCCCTCGCGGGCGGTGAACAGCCGCCCGCGTACCGAGGCGATCCGTTCGGCGTCCGCGAAGCCCCCGTCGGCCGGGAGCTGCAGCACCGACGCGCCCTCCTCGAAGGTGCCGTCCCCGGTCACCCCGAAGTACTCGGCGGCGAGCGCCGCGTCCTCCTCGCCGAGGACCTCCGCCAGCTCCGCGGGCGTCCATACGTAGAACGCGCCCTCGCCGTGGCCGCCGTCCGGCTTGTCGCTGTCGGCGTCGAGCGCGGAGGCGAACCCGCCCTCGGGGGTGCGCAGTTCGCGGACGAGGAAGTCGGCGGTCTCCAGGGCGACCCGGCGCGCCAGGCCGGAGCCGGTGGCCCGCCACAGGTGGGCGTAGACCCGGCAGAGCAGCGCGTTGTCGTAGAGCATCTTCTCGAAGTGCGGCACGACCCACTCGCGGTCCACGGAGTAGCGCGCGAAGCCGCCGCCGAGCTGGTCGTAGATGCCGCCGCGGGCCATCGCCTCGCAGGTGTCCCGCACCATCTGGAGCGCGCCCTCGGAACCGGTGCGGGCGTGGTGCCGCAGCAGGAACTCCAGGGCCATCGACGGCGGGAACTTGGGCGCCCCGCCGAACCCCCCGTGCTTGGCGTCGTACTCCCGGGTCAGCCCCAGCAGCGCCGCCGCGAGCTGCTCCTCCCCCGGGGCGGCCGTCCCGCCGAGGGCGAGCGAGCGTCCGCCCAGGTCCTTGACGATGCTCGCCGCGACCGACCCGACCTCGTCGCGCCGCTCGCGCCAGGCCGCCTCGACGCCCTCCAGCACCTGGCGGAAGGAGGGCATGCCGTGCCGGGGGTCGGGCGGGAAGTAGGTGCCGAAGTAGAACGGCTCGCCCCGCGGCGTGAGGAAGACCGTCATCGGCCAGCCGCCGTGGCCGGTCGCGGCCTGCACGGCCTCCATGTAGACCGCGTCGACGTCGGGGCGTTCCTCGCGGTCGACCTTCACCGACACGAAGTGCTCGTTGAGGTACGCGGCGGTCGCCTCGTCCTCGAAGGACTCGCGGGCCATGACGTGGCACCAGTGGCACGAGGAGTAGCCGACCGACAGCAGGACGGGTACGTTCCGCCGTTTCGCCTCCTCGAACGATTCAGGACCCCACGGCCACCAGTCCACCGGGTTGTCGGCGTGCTGGAGGAGGTACGGCGACGTCGCGTCGGCGAGGCGGTTCGGCATGACCCCATCCTTGCCCATCCCGGCGTCGCCGACCCACCGCACCCTCGCCGCGCCCCGCTCTTCCCGGCAGCCGGGCGATCGGGACGGCCCCACACCGCCCGCCGCCTGCCACGGGGCGAGACCACGGGAACGTCCGCGACTCCGCTGCCACCCTGCCGGAGCCCGTAGATGCTCCGTCAACGCGGATGGCACGGTGAGGCCGCCGCCCAGAACTGTAATAGTTCTTGTCGTACACTTGGTCCCGTGAAGACGAACCGAACCGGATCGACCGAGAACATCTCCGTGTCCTTGCCCTCGGAACTGGTCGGAGCATTGCGCGAGCGCGCCGGCCGACGCGGCGTATCCGCGTACATCACCGAGGCGGTCCGGCACCAGCTCGCCATGGACGGGTTGGCCGAGATCGTCGCCGACCACGAGGCCGAGCACGGCGCCCTCACCGATCAGGAGGTCGAGGCGGCGCATCGTGAACTCTTCGGCGAAGAAGAGCAGTCCCGCAAAGACGGACAGAACGCCGCGTGAAGGAGCCGGCGGCGCGATCGTTGGTCCTCGACTCCCAGGCGCTGTCCCTCCTGCTCGGCAATGACCGGCAGATGGTCACCCGCATCGAGGCATCCCGCCGGGCGGGTGTGCCGGTCCTCGTCTCCGTCCTCACCGTGGTCGAGGCCGTCCACGCCAAAACGGATGTCGCGCGGCTCAACTGGGTCCTCTCCCGGCTCCAGGTCGAGCCGGTCAGCCAAGCCGACTCGATGACCGCGGTAAGCCTGCTGCTGGACGCGGGCGGCCTCCACGGGCACAAGTACGCGATCGACGCCCTCGTCGCCGCGCTGGCCCTGCGCTCCCCGGCCCCCGTTCTGGTCCTCACCTCGGACCGGGACGACTGGTGGACACTGTGCGGGGACCGCGTAGGCATCATCGATGTCTGACGGGTTCGGCATGACCCCGTCCTTGCCCACCCCGGCGGCGCTGACCCACCGCATCCTCACCGCGCCCCACACCGCCCGCCACCTGCCACGGGGCCCGGTTGCCCGCGGCAACGGACGTTGTCCACGGCCGTTCGTGCTGATGGAATCGAACGCCGGACGGTGAGGGGAGAGGGACGACATGCTGGAGACGGTGGGTCTCACGGGCGCCGAGGCCGAGGTGTACCGGTTGCTGCTCGTCGCCGAGTCGGCGTCCGCCGAGGAGATCTCGGGACGCACCGACCTCGGCCCCCCGGCGGTCGGGCGGCTGCTGCTCGCGCTGGAGGCCAAGGGACTGGCGTACGCGGTGGAGGAGAGCCCCGGCGCGTTCGCGGTGATCCCGCCGCAGGTCGCCCTCGTACCGCGGCTGCAGCGCCACGCGGAGGCCCTGGAGCAGGACCGGGCGGTCGTGCTCGGGCTGGTGGAGACCTACCGCCGCAGCGCGCGTTCCTGGGGGGCGGGGGAGGCGATCGAGGTGATCAGCGGCGCGGCCGCGCTGCGGCAGCGTCTGCGGCAGCTCCAGGACGGCGTCCGCCACGAGATGCTGTGGTTCTGCAAGGCCCACCACGTGGCCATGCCCGCGGGGAGCAACCGCGAGGAGTACGAGGCGCTGGGCCGCGGGGTGCTCTACCGGGTCCTGTACGAGCAGGCCTACTTCGACGACCCCGGCGCGGTGGACAACGTGGTCAGGGGGGTGCGCGCCGGCGAGGTCGCCCGGGCGGTGCCGCGGCTGCCCCTGCGGATGGCGGTGGCCGACCGGTCGCTGGCCGTCCTGCCGTTGTCCTCCACCGGCACGCCGGCCGGTCCCCGGGAGCTCAGGACGGCGCTGGTGCGGGAGAGCAGCCTGCTGGAGGCGCTCATCGACCTGTTCCAGCACTACTGGGAGGTCGGCGCGCCGCTGCGGGTGACCGAGGAGGGGCAGATCGGCGGCGCCGGACCCGAGGATCCCGCGATGCCGGTCGCCGACGACCGGCACCTGCTCTCCCTGATGGTCGCCGGCATGACCGACGAGGCGATCGCCGGGCAGTTGCGCGTGAGCAAGCGCACCGTCCAGCGGCGCGTCCAGGGGCTGATGAACCTCGCGGGCGTCGCCACCCGCATGCAGCTCGGGTGGCACGCCGCCCGCCGCAACTGGCTCTGAGCGGACGGCCGTACGGGGCCCGCCGGACGGATCCGGCGGGCCCCTCGGCACGGGCTCCGGCTACTTGAGCAGGTAGGCCTTGATCACGGTCTGCCGGAAGGAGTTGCCCGCCGCGTCCTTGACGTAGGTGCGGAAGCTGACCGATCCGGCCGAGGAGCGGCGCGGGTGCTCCACGGTCACGGTGCGCTCGGTCCCGGAGCCCTTGACCTTCGCGGGGTGCCAGGTCCTGCCCTCGTCGTAGGAGACGTCGACGGTGAAGGTGCGGACAGGGGACTCGGGCGCGCCGCCCGGTCGCTGGACCAGGGCCGGGATGTCGAAGCGGCGTCCGGCCCGGGCCCGGTTCCACTCGTCCAGTTCCGGCGACATGAGCACGGCCATCAGCGGCAGCGCCTGGCGGGTCGCCGCGGTCTGCGACCGGAACCGCCACTCGGACTTCAGGCGCGTGGAGATGGTGCTGGGGACGAGGTCGCGCTCCTGCTCGAACGTGGCGACGTAGTCGGCGGGGGTGACGTCGGCCGGCACCGTGGCGTAACCCCGGGTCGTCGAGACGACTTCACCGTTGCGCCGCAGCTCCCACCGGGGCCGGCTGCTGGTCGAGGTTCCGGCCACCCGGTCGAGGTTCCCGTTGGCGGCGTCCTGGATCGCGAAGGTCATGGCGTCGCCCATCCGGGAGGTGATCATCTCGTCGGGCGTGAAACCCGTGGCCTGGACGCCCTGGTTCCAGCGCTCCTCGACGGTTCCGGCCCGGTAGCCGTGCAGGCGGCTGAGGAAGCTCTGCCCGTGGGCGTCCGGGTCGGTGAAGAAGTTCTGCTCGAAGACGCTCTGCCAGCGCAGGTCCGGGGAGGGCGAGAAGTAGTCGACGCGCCGGGCCGGGAGCGGGAGCCCGTTCATCCCGTGGACCCAGCGGAGGCTGTCGAAGGCCATCCACACGCTGCGGTACGCGGTGGTGTCCGGCGCGGTGGCGGCCAGGGTGCTCTTCACCGTGGCCAGCTCCGACGTGCGGGGACGGTAGCCGGGGTCGGCCGGGATCTGCCCGCGCACCGGCCGGGTGAGGTAGTAGACCGAGGAGGGGTTCCCGTCGGCGCCCGCGGGATCGACCCAGACGGTGTTGACCAGGTAGGTGAACTTCGCGCCCTTGGACGGCGCCGTCGGGATGGCGTACACGTTCCGGATGCGGTCGCCGCCGATCGCGTCGTTCACCGAGATCGAGAACAGGTGACCGTCCGCGCCCACGGTGCCGATCTCGGCCGTCCTGATGCGGGCCGAACGGCTCGGGGCCGACACCGTGACGGGCTTCGCCTTCCGGGCGTCGACGGCGACGTCCCGGTCGGCGCCCATGACGACCTTCGGCGCGCCCACCACGGTGGCCTCGGTGTACTCCGCGTCGAAGAGGAAGCCCTGCACGGAGTAGGTCCTGCCGTCGCGCGGCACCCTCAGCTCGGTGCCGGTCCTGCCGTGCAGTTCCACCTCGCGGACCTCGCCGTCGTCGGCGGTGACCAGCAGGTAGGCGTGGGCGGGGGCCTTGCCGGAGCGGTCCTTCACGGTGAGGCGGAGGCTGTCCGAGGGCTGCTCGACGTCCATGCCGACCGGCACGCGCACCGAGACGGCCCGGTCGGCGGTGGCCGCGACGACCACGCCGCTGTAGGCCGCGTAGGTGGTGGCGGCCTCCGGGGCCGCCGTGACGGTGACGTCCGCGGTGCCGTGGGCGGGCACGGTGACCTGGTCGGCGCCGAGCCGGAACAGGCCCTGCGGCGCGGGCTCGCCCGCGCCGCGGGAGACGTGGAGCGCCAGGCCGAGGGTGACCGGCGCGTCTCCCGGGTTGCGGTAGGTGATCGTCTTCTCCACCGGCGGCCGCGGGCCGTCGGACCAGCGGATCTGCCCGAAGTCCACTGCGGTGGTCCCGGCGGTGACCTGCTGGCCGACCGCGCGGGCGACGTCGACCCGGCCCGCGCCCTGGAAGTAGGCGCCGCGTTCCTTTCCGGCCGCCGTCGACTGCATCAGCTGCCGCTTGACCTGGTCGGGCGTCCAGTCGGGGTGCTGCTGGAAGAGGATGGCGGCGGCACCGGCGACGTGCGGCGTCGCCATCGAGGTGCCGTCCAAAGCGGTGTAGCCGTCCTCGGCGGTCGTACCGCCCGCGCGTGCGGCGACGACGCCGACACCGGGGGCGACGAGGTCGGGCTTGAGGCCGTGGTCGCCCACCCGCGGGCCGACCGAACTGAAGTGGGCGAGTCCGTCGTCGAGGTCGGTGGCGCCGACGGCCAGCGCACGGTCGGCGGAGGCGGGCGAACCGACCTTGCCGGGCCCGCTGTTGCCGGCCGCCGCCACGACCAGGACGCCGTGGTCGCGGGTGACGCTCTCGACCATCGCCTCCAGGGCGTCGGTCTCCGGGGTGTCGGTGTCGCCCAGGCTGAGGCTGATCACCTTGGCGCCGCGCTCGGCGGCCCAGGCCATGCCCTCGATGACGTCGGAGTCGTCGCACTGGCCGCCCGCGTCGCAGACCTTGCCCGACAGGATCCGCGCACCGGGCGCGACCCCCTTGAAGCTGCCCCCGGAAGCCGCGCCGGAACCGGCGACGGTCGAGGTGACGTGGGTGCCGTGGCCGTTCAGGTCGTCGGTGTCCGCCTCGGCGGTGAAGTTGGCGGACTCCTCGACGATGCCCTTGAGGTCCGGGTGGTGCGGGTCGTAGCCGGTGTCGAGCACCGCCACCTTGACCCCGTCGCCCCGGTAACCCTTCGCCCAGGCCTGCGGCGCGCCGATGTGCGGCACCGTCCGGTCGAGCCGGACCTCGGAGCGGCCGTCGAGCCAGACCCGGCGGATGCCCGCGCCGAGGGACGCGACGCCCGCTTCGGCGGGGGCGATGCCCTTCCAGAACTCCGCGGCGTCCCCGCGGTCCTGACGAAGGGTCGCGAAGGAGGTCCCGGCGATGGTGCGGACCCCGTCGGCGCCGGCCGCGGAGAGCCGGCGCCCGGCGGTGCCGGCGTCGCCCGCGTACTCGACGATGAGCGGCAGTCCGGGCCGCTCGGCGTACTTCCCCCGGGCCAGGGCCGAGACGTCGAACAGCGCCTCGTCGAGACGTCCCGCCGTGAGCAGGGGCAGCGCGTCGACGGGTACGACCGACCAGTCGTCGCCGTTCTGGCGCTTGACGAAGGTGATGTGCTCGCGGCCCGGGGCCGGTTGGACGGAGACGCTCTGCCCGCCCGAGGGGGCCGTCTCCAGCGTGACGCGGTCACCGGTGATCAGGGTGACGTGGTGCCGGGTCGTCGCGCTGGACGCCGCCGCCTCGCCCCGCACGGCCGAGCCGGACCGCTCGGTGCCCTGGGCGGCACCCGGTGCGGCGGTCAGTCCCGCCAGCACGGCCGCCAGGGCGGCCGCCGCCGCATACCGCGTCCGAGGGCTTCCGGCCCCCGGCCGTCGTCCGTAGTTCATCTGTGTCATGACGCGACAGCGTGGCCCCGCCACCGGCGGTGGTCAGCACTTCCACCTGTCGGTCAGAGGACAAGTCACCTTTGCGCCAGGGGACATGAGCCGCAAAGAGGCCCGAACCACGACCGCGGAGGAAGCCCCGTGCCGGGCACGTCCCCGGCACCTCCCCAGCACCTCCCCGGCACGGACGGGCGCCCCCGCCCGCGTACGCGGTGTCGCGATGTGGCGCGTTCGGCAGGACACTTGGGGGCGGGCGGCTACCGAGGGGGCCAGTGGTGACGAAGCAGACGCCGCGACGGGGCACGCAACTGAGCACGTCCGACCGGGCCGAGGTGGTACGGCTGCTGGAACAGGCCGTCGCCGGGCGCGGGCGGGACCGCTCCGGCGAGGACGCGGAGGCGCTGCGGCAGGCACGGGCCGCGGTCGACGAGATCGCGGCCGAGGCGTCCGCCGAGTACGCCGCGTACATCGCCGCGCTGGCCGCGGAACGCGCCGGACGCCGGTCCTCGCTGGTCACCCCGGCGCTGGTGACCGCGGTCGCCGCCGTCGCGGCCTGCGTGGCGGACCTCGGCTGGGGCACGCCGACGTCCACCGCGCTGGGCGTGGGCGGCGTGGTGGCGCTCGCCGGGGCGGCGGTGACGGCCGCGCTGACGACCGGTGGCGGCGGCACCCGGCCGCAGGACCTGCGCCGGGCCTGGCTGGAGGCCGTGGAGCAGCGCGGTGTACGGCCGTTCCTGGAACGCCGGCGCGCGGCGACCTCCCCCGCCAAGGTGCCGGCCCAGCGCCGCACCGACCGCAGCGCCGCCGCGCGCGGACGCAGCGTCCTGGAGCAGTCCTTCGCCCAGCTGCCCGCCACCGACGGGCCGTTCGCGGGGCGCCGGGACCCGCTGCGGCAGATCGCCCAGTGGGTGCACCAGGCGCGGGTCTCCCCCGCCTCGGAGCCCGTCGTGGTCGTCCTGCACGGGCAGGCGGGTTCGGGCCGCACCACGCTCGCGGTGCGCGCCGCGCAGCAGCTCAAGGACCAGTTCCGCGGCGCCTGCGTCGTCGACCTGCGCGGCGCCGCGCCCGGGGAGCGCCCGCTGCCCGTACGGGACGCGCTGCTGCACCTGCTCAACCGGCTCGGCGCACCCCGCGAACAGCTCCTGTTCCGCGAGCGCACCTCGCAGGAGCAGCATCTGCGGCGCCTGGCCGACCAGTACCAGAAGCACCTCACCGACGTGCCCGTCGTCATCGTCCTGGACGACGCCGCCGGGCCCGAGCAGGTCCGCGCCCTGGTCCCGGAGCGCTCCGACAGCCTCGTACTGGTGACCTCGGCGGAACCGCTCGCCCTCGACGTGCCGGCGGCCCGGGTGTACGCGCTGCCGGTCGACCCGCTCGGGACGGAGGCGTCGCGGGAGCTGCTGGCCGGGCTCGCGCCCACGGCCCGCACGGCGGCGGACGGCGCCGCCGCCGACGCCGTACGGCGGCTGTGCGGCGGGCTGCCGCTCGCGCTGCGCATCGCGGGCAGTTCGCTGCCGGACCGGGGCGCGGAGCGGCTGGCGGCCGATCTGGCGGCGTACGGGCCGGTGGGCCCCGTCGACCGGGCGCTGGCACTGCGCTACCACGACCAGCCGGAACCGGCCCGCCGGCTGCTGCGCCGGCTGGCGCTCGCCGGGCGGACCAGCCTCGGCGCGGCGGCCGCCGCGGCCCTGCTGGGTGCGGAGGAGCAGGAGGCCGCCCGGCGGCTGGGCGAGCTGGCCTCGGCCGGGCTCATCGAGCACGTGCGCGGCAGCCGCTACCGGCTGCACGACCTCGTACGGCGCTTCGCGCACGCCCGCCTGCTGGACGAGGAGGACCCGGCCGAGCGGACGGCCGCCCAGGAGCGGCTGATCCGCAGCTACGCCGAGCTGGCGGACGCGGTCATCCGGCTCGTCGACGGCCGGACCTCGACCCGCGCCGACCGCTTCGGGCCGCAGGGCTTCCCCTCGCTGGACCAGGCGCTGCGCTGGCTGGACGAGGAGTCGAGCTTCATCACCGCGGCGCTGCGGCACTCCGAGGGCGTCGACCAGCGGGTCGTGCAGCACCTGCTCGGCGCGCTGTGCGACTACTGCCTGCTCCGCGGCGACCTGTACCGGCTGGGCGAGATCAGCGAGCTGGCCCAGGCGCACCAGCGCGAGGCCGACCAGTCGGTGCTGGTCCGCTCGGTGCAGTGGCGCACCGGCATCGCCGCACGGCAGCTGGGCGAGCTGGACAAGGCCCGCTCCACGCTGTCCTCGGTGGTCGACCTGTACTTCGAGGCGCAGCACCCGGCGGGCGCCGCCCGGGCCCTGTGCAGCCTCGGCATCACGCTGCACCAGCAGGGCGGCCTGCGGGAGGCGGAGGCCAAGCTGCGGGAGGCCCTGGAGCTGCAGTCCGGCGACGAGCTGCGGGCCGACCGGGCCTGGACGCAGCACGCGCTGGCCGCGGTGCTGCGCGACGCAGGCCGGCTGGCGGAGGCGCACGGGCTGCTGACCGAGTCGCTGGCCCTGCACCGGGAGAGCGAGAGCGTGCACGGCGAGGCCTGGGCGCACCTGCAGCTGGGCCAGCTGCTGCTGCGGCTCGGCGACGCCGAGCGCGGCGAGAGCGAGCTGCGTACCGCGGGCGAGTGCTACACGGCGACCCGCGACCCCCGCGGCGAGGCCTGGACCGGCACCCAGCTCGGCCGGGCCCGGCTGCTGCGCGGGGACGCCGGCGCCGCCCAGCACCTGCTGCGCGACGCCCTGACCCGCCACCGCGCCAACGAGGACGCCCGGGGCGAGGCCTGGTCGCTGTACTACCTCGGCCAGGCGCTGGAGGAGGGCGGCGAGCTGGACGCGGCCCTGCGGGCCCTGGAGCGCTCCCGCACCATGTTCAGCCGGATGCGCGACGTCTACGGACTGGCCTGCGCCCGCCACCACTCGGCCCGGGTCACCCGCGACCAGCGGGCGGCGCTCACCGGCAACCTGCGCAACAGCGGCTTCGCCCGCCAGCTCCTGCAGGACGCCCGCGCCGACTTCCACCGCGTCGGCGTGCCGCACGGCGAGGGCTGGTCCTGTGTGGAGCTCGCCGTCATCGACGCCGGCAACGGCCGGGTCCCGGCGGCGCTGGAACTGGTGCGGGAGGCGGAGCGGCTCTTCGCCGGCATGGACGACCGGCGCGGCCTGGCGTGGGCGCGCTTCCTGCAGTGCACCCTGCTGCCGCTGCTCTCCCGCGAGGGCGCCGCCGAGGCCCGTGAACGGCTCGCCCGGCTGCGCGACGACACGTACGAGGGCCGCGACCTGGATCTGCAGGAGTACGCGGAGGCCTACGCCCTGCTGCTGGAGCGCGGAGTGGAGCCGGGCACACCGTGGGAGGCGTGGCGGCTGGGCATGGTGCCCTCGCGGGGTGCCCGCATGGTGATGGCCGTGCCGGTGGACCGGGCGGTGGAGGGCTGAGGCCCCGGTCCAGCGTGTCACCCGCGCCACGGCGTCCCGCGGGCGACAATCGCGACGGGGACCGACCGCGAGAGGACGAACCATGGACCGGCTGCCCGCTGCGCTCCAGCCCATCCGCGACCGGGAGCAGGCGCTGCCGCGCGAGGCCAGCATCTACCACGAGAGCCCGGTACGGCACACGATCACCTTTGCGTGGGAGGCGCCGGCCGGCGTCGACGACGCCCTCGCCGTGATCGTCTCCAGCGGCACGCTCCCCGTACCGCCCGTCGGCGGGCACGTCGCCGTGCACGACCACGACGTGCGGGTGGTCGCGGTGCGGACCTCGTACACGCGCTCCGACGACGAGGGTGTCCCGCTGCTCTTCACGCGGGTCACGGTCGCCGCGCCACAGTGAGCACGGCCGCGGTCCCCCCTCCCCTGCGGGAGGGGGTCCGGCGTGCCTCAGCCTGTGCGGCCCGGTCCCTCGGGGCCGGCGACGGAGGCGGCCTTGGCCGGCTCCGTCGGCTGCTCCTCGAAGTCGATCTTCTTGAACTGCTTGTTCATGTTCTTCATCAGCCACCACAGGGACAGGCCGATGAGGGCGAAGATGACGAAGCCGAGCAGGCCCGGCGTCACCTTGTTCTGGTCCAGGTCCTTGACGGCGAGGGGGACGAGCTGGGCTGCGGCCGTGCCGAGAGTCGCGTTCACGCGCTCAATTCTCCCGGATGCCCGCGAAGAGGTCGTCCTCGGGGAGGGAGGTGTCCACCCGGGACTGCGCGAGCTCGTAGTCCTCGGTGGGCCAGACCTCCTTCTGGAGCTCCATCGGGACGTGGAACCAGGCGCCGTCGGGGTCGATCTGGGTGGCGTGCGCGAGCAGCGCCTTGTCCCGGATCTCGAAGAAGTCCGCGCACGGCACGTTCGTGGTGATGTTGCGCTCCGGCCGGTCGGCGGTCTGCCAGCGCTCCAGCCACTCGCCGTACGGGGACTCCAGCCCGCGGGCGAGCAGCGCCTCGTGCAGGGCGACGGTGCGCTGCCGGTTGAAGCCCTGGTTGTAGTAGAGCTTCAGCGGCGTCCACGGCTCGCCGGCCTCGGGGTAGCGCTCCGGGTCGCCGGCGGCGTCGAAGGCGACCATCGAGATCTTGTGGGTCATGATGTGGTCGGGGTGCGGGTAGCCGCCGTTCTCGTCGTACGTGGTGATCACGTGCGGACGGAACTCGCGGATGAGCTTCACCAGGGTGCCCGCGGCCTCGTCGACGTCCTGGAGGGCGAAGCAGCCCTCGGGCAGCGGGGGCAGCGGGTCGCCCTCGGGAAGCCCGGAGTCGACGTAGCCGAGCCAGGACTGCCGGACGCCGAGGATCTCGCGCGCCTCGTCCATCTCCTTGGCGCGGACCTCGTGGATGTGCTCCTCGATGTAGGTGTCGCCCTGCAGTTTGGGGTTGAGCACGGAACCGCGCTCGCCACCGGTGCAGGTGGCGACCAGGACGTCGACGCCCTCGGAGACGTACCGGGCCATGGTGGCCGCGCCCTTGCTGGACTCGTCGTCGGGGTGTGCGTGCACGGCCATCAGTCGCAGCTGCTCGGTCAAGGTCGGATCCTCAGTCATGGGTCGTAAGTAGCGGCTTCTATAGTGACCGAAGCGAGGGGCTGTTTGATTCCAAGGCGGGATTCCCCGGGCCCCGGGAGGACTGGATGATGAGCGCGGAGCGCGACGGGCTGCCCGAGGGACGGTACGGGCGGGGTGCCGGCGCCGACGCGCGCGCGGACCGCAGGCTGCGGCTGGTCGGCTCGGTGCTCGGCGTCGTCCTGCTGCTGTTCGTCGGCTGGATCGGCTGGGACAAGCTCACCGGCACCGAGGTCAGCGCCGAGGTGATCAAGTTCCAGGTCGTCTCCGACCAGGCGGTCCAGGTCCACATCGAGGTGCGCAAGGACACCGGCGTCACCGCGGTGTGCACCCTGCGCTCGCTCGCCGAGGACCACGGCGAGGTGGGCCGCAAGGACGTTCGCCTCAATCAGCACACCAGTCGCATCGACACCGTCGTCACCATTCGCACCACGAGTCGCGGGACTTCCGCGGAACTGGTCGGCTGCCAAGGCGCCGCCTGATCCGACCTGCCCGGCCATTCGCCCCGTGAGCTGGGCCGATGGCTTCTTGATGGCATTCCTCTCGCCGATTGTCGGGGGGAATTGTTACGCTCGTGGTTTCGCCCTCCCGCGAAGACGCATCTTTTTGGGTAGGGCGTTCATTTGTAAGCAAGCGAGTTCGAGTACGACGAGGAGCACCTGTGACCCAGACCAGCGAGAACGTCACCTGGCTGACCCAGGAGGCGTACGACCAGCTCAAGGCCGAGCTGGAGCACCTGTCGGGTCCCGCACGCGCCGAGATCGTCGCCAAGATCGAGGAAGCCCGCCAGGAGGGCGATCTCAAGGAGAACGCCGGCTACCACGCGGCACGGGAGGACCAGGGCAAGCTGGAGCTCCGGATCCGCCAGCTGACGCAGCTCCTGCAGCACGCCAAGGTGGGCGAGGCCCCGGCGGACAACGGTGTGGTCGCGCCCGGCATGGTCGTCACGATCGCCTTCGACGGCGACCCGGACGACACCCTGACGTTCCTGCTCGGCTCGCGTGAGTACGTCTCCTCCGAGCTGGAGACCTACTCCCCGCAGTCGCCCCTGGGCTCGGGCGTGAACGGCAAGAAGATCGGCGAGGACGCGACGTACGAGCTCCCGAACGGCAAGAAGGCCTCGGTGAAGATCCTCGACGCCAAGCCGCACAGCGGCTGAGGCCGTACCGGAACGCGGACGAGCCCCCGGCCGGGAAGGCCGGGGGCTCGTCGCGTGCCGCGGGCGTGCGCCCGCGGGCCACGCTCAGGCGGTCGCCGAACGGTACTTGCGCACCGCGAGGGTGCGGAAGACCAGGATGATGACGATCGACCACAGCACCGAGGCCAGCGCCGGGTGCTGCATCGGCCAGACGTCCGGCGTCTGGTAGTTGGGCGGGAGGTTGCCGAACAGCTCCCTGCAGGCCAGCACGGTGGAGCTGAACGGGTTCCACTCGGCGATGTGCCGCAGCCAGGGGGTCATCTGGTTGGAGTCCACAAAGGCGTTCGAGATGAACGTCAGCGGGAACAGCCAGATCAGGCCGCCGGAGGTGGCCGCCTCCGGGGTACGGACGGACAGGCCGATCAGGGCGCCGATCCAGGAGAACGCGTAGCCCAGCAGGAGCAGCAGGCCGAACGCGGCCAGTGCCTTGGGCAGGCCCTCGTGGACGCGCCAGCCGACGAGCACGGCGACGATCGCGAGGACCACGACGGTGAGGGCCGTCTGCACCAGGTCCGCCAGGGTGCGGCCGGTGAGCACCGCGCCGCGGGCCATGGGCAGCGAGCGGAAGCGGTCGATGAGGCCCTTGTGCATGTCGTCCGCGATGCCCGCGCCGGCGCCGGCGGTGGCGAAGGTCACGGTCTGGGCGAAGATGCCCGCCATCAGGAACTCACGGTAGAGCGCGGGGCTGGTCGAGCCGCCGACGTTCATGGAGCCGCCGAAGACGTAGCTGAACAGCACCACGAACATGATCGGCTGCACGAGGCCGAAGATCACGACCTCGGGGATGCGCAGCATGCGGATCAGGTTCCGCCGGGCGACGACCAGCGAGTCGCGGACGGACTGCACGATCGGGTTGGAGGTGCGCGGCGCGCTGGTGGGGACCGCGTCGGTCACCGTGGTCACTGGGACTCCTCTTCCTTCTCCTCGGCGGCGTGGCCGGTGAGGGACATGAACACGTCGTCGAGCGTGGGCCGGCGCAGACCGATGTCGTCGATCTCGATGCCACGGGTGTCGAGCTCGCGGATGACCTCGGCAAGCAGCTTGGCGCCGCCCGAGACCGGGACGGTGATCCGCCGGGTGTGGCCGTCCACGGTCGTCTCGCCCTTGCCGAAGCCGTTCAGCAGCTCGGTGGCGGTCGCCAGGTGCTCGCGGTCGTGGACGACGACCTCGACGCGCTCGCCGCCCGTCCGGGCCTTGAGCTCGTCGGAGGTGCCGCGGGCGATGACCTTGCCGTGGTCGATCACGCAGATGTCGTGGGCGAGGTGGTCGGCCTCCTCCAGGTACTGCGTGGTGAGCAGCAGCGTGGTGCCGCCGGCGACCAGGTCCTGGATGACCTCCCACAGCGCGAGGCGGTTGCGGGGGTCGAGGCCGGTGGTCGGCTCGTCCATGAACATCACCGGCGGCCTGACGACCAGCGCGGCCGCCAGGTCCAGCCGGCGCCGCATGCCGCCGGAGTAGGTCTTGGCCGTGCGGTCGGCTGCCTCGGCGAGGTTGAAGCGCTCGAGCAGCTCCGTCGCGCGGGCCTTCGCGTCCCGGGCGCTCATCTGGTAGAGCTGGCCGACCATCTGCAGGTTCTCGCGGCCGGTGAGGTACTCGTCGACCGCGGCGAACTGGCCGGACAGACCGATCTGCCGGCGCACCTCGTTGGGGTGCTTCAGCACGTCTATGCCGGCCACGACCGCCTTGCCGCTGTCCGGCTGCAGCAGGGTGGTCAGGACGCGCACGGCGGTCGTCTTCCCGGCCCCGTTGGGGCCGAGGAGGCCCAGGACGGTCCCTTCAGGGACGTCGAGGTCCACTCCGTCCAGTGCCCGTACGTCACCGAAGGTCTTCACCAGACCTTCGGCATGGATGGCGCCTGGCATGCGATGTCTCCGATTCGGGGCTGGGGTGCATGGGGACTGTTGTGGGCGCGCGGCCGTGCGGCAGCGCACCACGATGTGTCGCGAGCATCCCAGACGCGATATATCGCGTCAAGCGGATTACTCTCGCTCCGCCCGCACACGCCGTCCCGCGTCCACGACACCCGACTCCACCATGCCGCACGCCACTGACAATCCGGACCGAACGGCCTCAGAGCAGCACGTACCCCGCCGTCCGCAGCGCCTCCGCCACGGCGGCCCGGTGCTCGGGGCCGCGGGTCTCCAGGTGCAGCTCGACCTCGGCCTCGCTCAGCCCCAACCGAGGATCCGTGCGCACGTGCGCGATGTCCAGCACGTTTGCGTCACTCCCGGAAAGGATCTCCAGCAGCGCCGCCAGCGCCCCCGGCCGGTCCGTCAGCCGCAGCCGGAACGACATGTAGCGCCCGGCGGCCGCCATGCCGTGCCGCAGGGTGCGCTCCATCAGGAGCGGGTCGACGTTGCCGCCGGACAGCACCGCGACCACCGGCCCGTCGAAGGAGTCCGGCCGCGACAGCAGGGCCGCCACCGGGCTCGCCCCGGCCGGCTCCACCACCAGTTTCGCCCGCTCCAGGCACAGCAGCAGCGCGCTGGACAGCTCGTCCTCGGTGACCGTGCGCACCTCGTCCACCAGGTCGCGGACGATGGCGAACGGCACCTCCCCCGGGCAGCCCACCTTGATCCCGTCGGCCATGGTGGCCACCGAGTCCAGCGCCACCGGCCGCCCCGCCGCCAGCGACGGCGGGTACGCGGCCGCGCCCGCCGCCTGCACCCCGACGATCCGCACCTCCGGACGCATCGACTTCACCGCCACCGCGACGCCGGCCGCGAGCCCGCCCCCGCCCATCCCCACGACGATCGTGCGCACCTCCGGGCACTGGTCCAGGATCTCCAGCCCCACCGAGCCCTGCCCGGCCACGATGTCCGGGTGGTCGAAGGGGTGGATGAAGACCGCGCCCGTCGCCTCCGCGTACTCCTGGGCGGCGCGCAGCGTCTCGTCGAAGACCTGCCCGTGCAACCGCACCTCCGCCCCGTACTCACGGGTCGCCGCGACCTTCGGCAGCGGGGCGCCGGACGGCATGAAGACGGTGGACCGCACCCCGAGCAGCGACGCGGCCAGCGCCACGCCCTGCGCGTGGTTGCCGGCGCTCGCCGCCACCACGCCCGCCGCGCGCTCCTCCTGCCGCAGCCCCGCGATCCGCACATAGGCGCCGCGCACCTTGAACGAGCCCGTGCGCTGCAGGTTCTCGCACTTCAGGTGCACCGGGGCGGCCACCAGACGGGACAGGTGACGGCTTCCTTCCATCGGTGTCACGCGGGCCACACCGGACAGCATCTTGTGCGCGCCGCGCACATCGTCGATGGTGACCGGACACGGCCGCGCGGCCACCGTCGCGCGGATCGTACGACGGGCCTGACGTGCGGGGCTTTCCATGGTCCCCAGTCTTGCAGCAGGGGCGGCCGCCCGGACGGACGGAGCAGTTTTCCGCGGCGGGGTCCCGGGGTGACGCTCTCCGCGTACTCTTCTCCCAACCTTCGCAGGACCGACAGAACGCGAGCTTCCGGCCATGCCCATTCCCCCCTCGGAGATCACGACCGACCTCCTGGAGCGCCTGCAGCACGAGGTGGCGCTCTTCGCCCGCCGCGCGGAACAGACGCGCCTCGGTGGCGTCGGCAAGGCCCGCAACTCCATGGACCGGGCCGCGTACCTGCTGCTCCACCGCCTGGACAACGAGGGCCCGATGGGCGTCAAGGCGCTCGCGGAGGGCATGGGCATCGACTCCTCCACCGTCACGCGGCAGGTCGCCCCGCTCGTCGACAGCGGACTGGTCAAGCGCACCTCCCACCCCGAGGACGGGCGGGCGGTCGTGCTCGCGCTCTCCCCGCGCGGGCGTTCACGCCTGGAGGAGGTCCGCAGCTCGCGGCAGCGGCTCATGGAGGTCGTGACCGAGGACTGGACGCCCGAGGAGCGCGAGTCCTTCACCGACCTCCTGGGCCGGTTCAACTCCGCGCTGGCGCAGTACCACTCGTCCGTCACACAGGGAGACGAGCAGAACTCTTGACCTGAGGTCGCCGTCTGCCGTCCCATGTCGCTGTGGGAGAGCGCCGGGAGGCAGCGGAGCGCCTGCGCGAGGCCGAGTTCGAGGCCTTCGCGGCGGGCGCGGCAGGGCGGCTGCTGCACGTCGCCGTCCTGCTCACGGGGGACCGGGCGGAGGGGACCGAGCTGCTGTGCGCCGCCTTGTCGCGCACCTACGCGGACTGGTTCCGGATGCGGGGGGAGGACCCGTACGCCTTCACCCGCGCCGAACTCGTCCGCCGCTTCGCCCACCGGCCCCGCTGGCGGCGCCCCCGCGGCGGTGTGCTCGGCACGCTCGGCGTGCGGGAGCGACTGGTGATCGTGCTGCGGCTGTACGAGGGCATCGCCGAGGAACAGGCGGCCGCGCAGCTCGGCATGCCCTCGGAACGGGTACGGGCGGTCACCCTGCGGGCCACGGCGGCGCTGCGCAGCCGGCCCGTGGGGGGCGACAGAGGCCGCCGGGAGCAGCAGGCGCAGGCGCAGGCGGGGGCGCAGGCGGGGGCCAGGGGGGCCGCGTCGTGAGCCCGTACGACCGCAAGGAGGACGAGGTCCGCCGGCTGCTCGACGGGCCGCACCCCGCGGTCCCCCTGGAACTCGCCCCGCGCGCCGCCGAGCGCGGCCGCCGCGTCCTGGCCCGGCGCCGCGTGGTGCACGCCGTGCTGTGGACGCTGCTCGTCGTGGGGGTCGTCGTCGCGGTCGTCCTCGCGGTGTTGTGGTGGCCGGCGGGGGATCCGCTGGAGACGACGCCGGGCCAGTGGTGACGGCTGCGCCGGGCCACCTGGTCGTTTGCGGTGCCCGTTTCGGCCCGTCGCTTGTGTGCGGGTCGTTTGCGGCTGGGGTTGGGGTTTCTCCCCCACCCTCCCGCCCGATTGCCCGGCGCGATTGGTGCGGGCCTGCGCACTGTGCATGGGTGGGCCGGGGGCGGGGCCTCCGGGGTGGGCATTCTGTACCGCATATTTATGTGCATGACGGGCAGCACTCGTCGGTGCCGTCTCTGCCGCACATCAAATACACGTCAGCGTCCAGAACGCCCACCCCTACGACCCCACCCCCTCCGAATCGACGGCGACCAACGGCCGGTGGGTGGTCAGAAGGCAGTCCGGGGGCACCGCACTGTCCCACGCACCCCCAACGGGACACCCTGCGCCCACACGAGGGGTGCCACCCAAGGGCGGGACAGGGCTCGGTGGCGGCGGACGTGGGCGGCAACCCGGACCGACGCTTTACCGGGCCGTTGTGCGCTCGTACCTCGAGAGGAGGTGTGTCGGGGGTGCTCCCCTGGCCGAAGGCTGAGCAGCGAACCCGGCACCGAACGATCCTGGACGCTGCGGGGCCGTGAGGGGGGCACAGAGCGGTCCGGGGTCACCCCGGTTGCCTCACTGACCCCCCACCGGCCGTTGTGCGCCCATACGACGGGAGGGGGTGTGGCGGGGTGCGCCCATGGGGGTCCCCCCGGCCGAAGGCTGGGGGAGACGAGCGGCGGACGCCGTGCCGAATGACGTAGGGCCAAACCGCGAGCGTTCTGGGGGTCCCCCCGGCCGAAGGTTGGGGGAGTGCGCCGGCGCGGCGCCGACCCCACAACGACGTGCGCAGGCCCGCACCAATCGCGCCGGGCAATCGGGCGGGAGGGTGGGGAAAAAGCCTCAACCCCAGCCACAAACAACCCGCACACAACAACGGGGCCGCGGGGGCACCCCCCGCGACACCGGTGCGGCACAGCGCAGCGCTACGCGCTGAGGGCCTGCCGAAGGTCCTCGAGGAGGTCGTCGACGGACTCGATGCCCACGGACAGCCGCACCAGATCCGCCGGCACCTCCAGTGCGGACCCCACGACGGAGGCGTGCGTCATGCGGCCCGGGTGCTCGATGAGGGACTCGACGCCGCCGAGGGACTCGCCCAGCGTGAACAGCCGCGCCCGGTTGCAGACCTCGACCGCCGCCTCCTCGCCGCCCGCGACGCGGAAGGAGACCATGCCGCCGAACCGCTTCATCTGCTTGGCCGCGACGTCGTGCCCGGCGTGCTCCGGCAGCCCCGGGTAGTAGACCTGGGTCACCTTGGGGTGCAGCGAGAGCAACTCCGCGACGCGGGCGGCGTTCTCGCTGTGCCGGTCCATGCGGACCGCGAGCGTCTTGATGCCGCGCATCACCAGCCACGCGTCGAAGGGGCCGGCGACCGCGCCCATCGCGTTCTGGTGGTAGGCGAGTTCCTCGCCGAGTCCTGCGTCGGCCGCGACCAGAGCGCCGCCGACCACGTCGGAGTGGCCGCCCATGTACTTGGTGGTGGAGTGCACCACGACGTCGGCGCCGAGCGCCAGCGGCTGCTGCAGGTAGGGGCTGGCGAAGGTGTTGTCGACGACGAGCCGGGCGTCCGCGCCGCGCGCGACGTCCGCGAGGGCGGCGATGTCGGTGATCCCGAGCAGGGGGTTGCTGGGGGTCTCGACCCAGATCAGCTTCGTCTCGGGCCGCAGCGCGGCACGGACCGCCGCCGGGTCGGAGGTGTCGGCGACCGACCACTGCACGCCCCAGCGCTCGACGACCTTCGCGAAGAGCCGGAAGGTGCCGCCGTACGCGTCGTTGGGGATGACGACGTGGTCGCCGGGCTTGAGGACCGTGCGCAGCAGGCAGTCCTCGGCGGCCAGGCCGGACGCGAACGCCAGGCCGCGGCGGCCGCCCTCGAGCGCCGCGAGGTTCTCCTCCAGCGCGGTGCGGGTGGGGTTGGCGGAGCGGCTGTACTCGTAGCCGCCGCGCAGGCCGCCCACCCCGTCCTGCTTGTACGTGGAGACCTGGTAGATCGGCGTGACCACGGCCCCGGTCGCGGCGTCGGCCGGCTGACCCGCGTGGATCGCGAGGGTCTCGAAGTTCTGGTGCTGCTGCTCGCTCATACCGCCGAGCGTAGTGCGAGCCGCGGCCCGGGACGTGCCGCCCGGGCCCGCGTAGGCTTGGTCATCATGGAATTCCTGTGGGTGCTGTACGGCGTACTGCTGATCTCCGCGATCGTGCTGGTGCCCCGCATGCTGCGCAACCGCGGTGTGCGGGCCGTCGCCGCGGTCGATCCCGTCCGGTACGGCTTCGTGCCCCGGGAGGACATCGACATCCGGCTGCCTGGTCCGGACGACGAGCTGACGCAGGCGCTGACCGCGACCCAGCGCACCCAGGACTGGCGCGCGGTCGCCGCCCTGCTCAAGGGCACCCCGGCCGAGGGCGAGCTGCGCTGGCAGCGGGTGCAGACGCTGGCGGGGGCCGCGGCGGTCGAGCTGGCGCAGTCCCCCGGCACGGGCGCGGCATGGCTGCGCACCTGGCGGGTCGAGGACGCCAAGGACGCGGGCGGGGCTGCCGTCCACGCGGCGTTCCTGGTGCAGCGGGCCCGGCGGGAGCCGGCCGGCTCCCCGGACGTGCCGATGATCCTGGAGGAGGCCCGTACGGTCGCCGACGAGGCCGCGCTGCTCGCGCCGGGCGACCCCGTGCCGTACGTCGTGGCGCTCGCGGCCGACGCGGACTTCGCCGCCGCCTGGGAGAAGGTCGTCTCCCGCGCCCCGCACCACATGGGCGCCCACCTGGCCGCCCTCGCCCGCCTCCCGGAGGACGCCGCGCGCGACTTCGCCGAGCGGGCCGCCTCCTCCGCGCCCGAGGGCAGCCTGCTGCCGGCGCTGCCGCTCTTCGAGGTCTTCGCGCACCTGCCGGAGGTCATCCTCGTGCGCGGCTTCTACGAGAGCGAGGTCGTCTCGCGGGCCATCGGCGGCGCCCTCTACGCCACCGAGCACGCCTCCCCCTCCGACCCGGTGCTGCCCGTGGTGCGGCACCTGCTGGCGGCCTTCCTGCTGCGCGCGGAGCGCTTCCCGGAGGCGGTCGAGCAGTTCCGCGCCGTGGACGGCTACGCGGGCGCGGTCCCCTGGGCGTACGACGCCGACCCGGCCGCGTCGTACGCCGCCCACCGGGCGCAGGCGCTCGCGGGGCTGGAGTGGAACTCCGTGCGCGGGCGCGCCCGTTGACGCCGCGCCTGCCCACTCCGGAGGAGGCGATACCGGGCCGGCCCGCGCCCCTGTACACGGTGCCCGTCGGGCACACCGTGCTCGGCCGTCCCCTCACCGGCCCCTACCCCGCCGACCTGGAGGTCGCCGACTTCGCGCTGGGCTGCTTCTGGGGCGCCGAGCGCGTCTTCTGGCGGACGCCCGGTGTGTGGACGACGCTCGTCGGCTACGCGGGCGGGTACACGGAGAACCCGACGTACGAGGAGGTCTGCAGCGGCCTCACCGGCCACGCCGAGGTGGTGCGCGTCGTCTTCGACCCGGCGCTGATCACGTACGCGGAACTGCTGAAGGTGTTCTGGGAGGCCCACGACCCCACCCAGGGCCACCGCCAGGGCAACGACGTCGGCACCCAGTACCGCTCCGCGGTGTACACCCACTCCCCGGGGCAGCTCGCCACCGCCCTCGCCTCCCGCGACGCCTACCAGGCCGCCCTGCGCGCCAGGGGGCACGGCACCATCACCACGGCGGTCGTCCCCGCGGGCCCCTTCCACCCGGCCGAGGCCTACCACCAGCAGTACCTGGACAAGAACCCCGGCGGCTACTGCGGCATCGAGGGCACGGGCGTGGCCTGCCCGGTCGGCATCGCACCGGCCGGCGGCTGAGCCGAGCCCTCCGGGCGGGTCCCGGCCGGGGGCGGGAAATTCGATTGCCCCCGGCCGGCCGATGCGCGCTAATACGGCGCATGGCCGATATCCAGGGCACGTACGACGACCTGTTCACCGCGGTGCCGGGCGCGCTGGCCGGACTGCTGGACGAGGGGGACGCGGGGGGCTCGGTCGCGGTCTTCGTGGACGGCGAGCCCGTGGTGGACGTGTGGGGCGGGTTCGCCGACGCGGCCCGGACGGTCCCGTGGCAGCGGGACACGGTCACCGGCGTCTGGTCCGTCACCAAGACGATGACCGCACTGTGCGCCCTCGTCCTGGCGGACCGCGGCGACCTCGACCCGGACGCGCCGGTCGCCCGCTACTGGCCGGAGTTCGCCGCGGCGGGCAAGGAGAAGGTGCTGGTACGGCACGTGCTCGCGCACACCGCGGGACTGCCCGACTGGGACGGGCCGGTCGAGGAGCTCTACGACTGGCCGGCCGCCACCGCGCGGCTGGCCGCGCTGGCCCCGCAGTGGGAACCGGGGACCGCGGCCGGGTACCACTCGCTCACCCAGGGCCATCTCGTGGGCGAGGTCGTACGGCGCGTCACCGGTCTCAGCGTGGGCGAGTTCTTCGCGCGGGAGGTGGCCGGGCCGCTGGGCGCCGACTTCCACATCGGGCTGCCCGCCGAGCACGACCACCGGGTGGCGCTCGCCGTCCCGCCGCCCTCCCGCGACGAGGACTACACGGCGAGCGCGCGCGACGCCGACTCCCCCGCCTCCGGCACCGCCATCCGGCTCCGCGACGGCAACAGCGTGGCCTGGCGCCGCGCGCAGATCCCCGCGGCGAGCGGTTTCGGCAACGCCCGCTCGGTCGCCCTCGTGCAGTCCGTGCCGGCCTGCGGCGGTGCGGTGCGCGGGGTGCGGCTGCTGTCGCGGGCAGGCTGCGACCGTGCGCGGGAGGAGCAGTTCAGCGGTGAGGACCGCGTCCTGGGCATGCCGGTGCGCTGGGGTCTGGGCTACGGGCTGTTCGGCGACTCCTTCGGCTGGGGCGGCTGGGGCGGCTCGATCGTCATGGTCGACCCCGGTGCCCGCATGACGGTGGCGTACGTGACCAACCAGATGCGCGAGCCCGCGCAGGACAACCGGGGCCTGGAACTCGTGATGGCCGCCTACGACGGCCTCACGGGCCTGCGGGCGGGCAGGGGCTGACGCTTCGCAACGTACGCGGGGCGCGCGGCACGGCGGTCGTCCACCGGGGGACGAAGTCCCTTGCCCTGAGCGCCGCTTGGGCGGCCCGCCGTCGTCAGGCGGTCGGCGCCGGGCCGCTGCTCGCGCGGACGGTGAGTTCGGGGCCGAGGAGGCGGACCTCCTCCGTGGGGCTGCCGCCCAGCTTGGCGATGACGAGTTCGACGGCGTGCCGGCCCATCTGCTGCGCGGGTATGGCCACCGAGGTGAGCTGGGGGGCGGCGTCGGTGGCCACCTGCTCGGGGCAGACGGCGACGACGGAGACGTCCTCGGGCACGGCGCGGCCCTGCTGCCGCAGGAGCCCGAGGAGGGGGCCGATGGCGGACTCGTTCTGGACGACGAGCGCGGTGGTGTCGGGCCGTTCCTCGAAGATGCGGGAGAGGGTCCCGGCGGTGGACTCGTAACTGCCCTCGCAGGGGCGGTGGATGACCCTCAGTCCGCGGGCGGCGGCGCGGGAGCGCAGGCCCTGGAGGGTGCGCTCGGCGAAGCCGGTGTGGCGCCGGTAGACCGCCGCGGCCTCGCCGACGACGGCGACGGAGCGGTGGCCGAGGTCGGCGAGGTGGTCCGCGCAGAGGGCGCCGGTGGCGGCGAAGTCGAGGTCGACGCAGGTGAGTCCGGCGGTGTCGGCGGGCAGTCCGACGAGCACGGCGGGCCGGTCGCCGGCGCGCAGCAGCGGGATGCGCTCGTCCTCCAGCTCGACGTCCATGAGGATCATCGCGTCGGCGAGTCCGCTGGCCGCGACCCGGCGGACCGCGGTGGGGCCCTCCTCGCCGGTGAGCAGGAGGACGTCGTGGCCGTGCCGGCGGGCCGTCGTGGCGACCGCCATCGCGATCTCCATCATGACGGGGACGTACATGTCTGTACGGAGCGGCACCATGAGGGCGATGATGTTGGAGCGGCTGCTGGCCAACGCCCGCGCACCGGCGTGCGGGTGGTAGCCGAGTTCCTGGATGCTCCGTTCGACCCGCCGGCGCGTGCTCTCGGAGATCGACCGCTTGCCGCTGAGGACGTACGAGACGGTGCTGGCGGAGACCCCGGCATGGCGGGCCACCTCGGCGAGTGTGACCATCCGGATCCCCGTCCCCCACGACTGTCGAAGCGCTTCGACAATGAGGCTACCGGGGACCCGATATCCCTGTCCAGACATGTGTCGAAGCGCTTCGACAACCTCGCGCCGACCAGGAACCCTGCGCACAAAGTGACGCTTGAGCCGCCCGCGGCGGGCGGTCCATACTGCGCCTGCGAGGCGGGGGCGTGCGACGCGCGTACGCGCCCGGGGACCGGCGCTCCCGCGCGGGCCGACCGGACACAGGGGGACACGTTGCACCGACGTCGGATGAACACGCGCGCGGCGGCACCGACCGCCGGCGCCGTCCCGCCGTGCGGGACGGGAGGCACACCGTGAACGCCACGCTCGGCGCGATGGTCACCGGGGTCGTCGGGGTGCTGGGCACCCTGTTCGCGCCCGTGCTCGCCCAGCGCGCCGACGACCGGCGGCGCCGGGCGGAGGCCACCGAGACGGAGCGCCTGCGCCGCTTCGAGGAGCGGCGGGCGGCGTACACGGCGATGAACCGGGCCTCACGGCAGTTCCACACGCTGCTCAAGGACGCCCTGCACCGGATCAGGGACGGGGTCTACTCCGCCGAGGAGCGGGACGCGGTCGAGGAGTCCCGGCGCGACCACCGGGACCGGTACGCCGAGGCGCAGATGATCGTCCCGGAACGCGTCCTGGCGGCCTCACGGGAGGTCAACCGCGTCCTGGCGGCGGCGGACGCCGCGGCCAAGCGCCTCGACCGGGGCCTCGGCGCGGACGGCGAGAGCGCGCGGACCGCGCTGGAGGCCCTGAAGGACGCCGAACCCCTGTTGCGGACGATGCAGCGCCTGATGCGCGAGGACCTGGGCGTCACGGACTGAACGCCGCACGGCCCCCGGCGACGCGCGCCGGGGGCCGTGAGCCGGGGACGGGGTAGGGCGGTTCAGGCCGCGGGGGTCCGCTCGGTGACGGTGATCCGGCCCTTCTTGATGGTGGCGACCCTCGTGGCACGCCGGGCGATGGCGGAGTCGTGGGTGACCATGACGAAGGTCAGTCCGTACTCCTTCCACAGCCCCTCCAGCAGCGCGAGGATCTCGTCGCGGGTGCCCTCGTCGAGGGCACCGGTGGGCTCGTCCGCCAGCAGCACCTTGGGGCGCTTCACCAGCGCCCGGGCGATCGCCACGCGCTGCTGCTGACCGCCCGACAGTTCCCCGGGCAGGTGGTGCAGCCGGTCGCCGAGGCCGACGGAGGCGAGGGCCTCGGCGGCACGGGCACGGCGTTCGGCGGCCTTGACGCCCAGCGGGACGAGGGCGGTCTCGACGTTCTCCTGCGCGGTCAGGGTGGGGATCAGGTTGAAGCTCTGGAAGATGATGCCGATGCTCTGCGACCTGACCTTGGTCAGCCGGGACTCGCCCAGCCGGGCCAGGTCGACGCCGTCCAGTTCCACCGAGCCCTCGCTCGGGCGGTCGAGGCCCCCGAGCATCTGCAGCAGCGTCGACTTGCCGCCGCCGGTGGGGCCCTGGACGACGAGCTGGTCGCCGTCCTCGATCACGAGGTCGACGCCGCGCAGCGCGTCCACGACGTCCTTGCCGCGCGAGTAGCGCTTGGTCACGCCGCTCAGCTTGTACATGAGGTGACTCCTGAGGTCCTGAAGGGGAAGGGCGGGGGCCGCGCGGCGCCGGGGGGAGGGGTGCGGAACGCGGCCCCCGGTCTCGGGGACGGGCGCGGGCTACTCGACGCGGCGCAGGGCGTCCGCCGGGCGCAGCCGCGAGGCCCGCCAGCCTCCGAAGGTCCCGGCGACCAGACCGCCGGCGACCGCCAGGACCACCGCGAGCACGATGGTGTCGACCTCCACCGGCGCCTGGAGGGAGATGTGCAGGGCGTCGGCCGCGGCGCGCCGGGCCGGGCCGCCCGGTCCGAAGCCGCCGCCCCCGCCACCGCCGCCGCTCCCGCCCACGGTGGCCTCCAGGGTGGGGCTGATCGCGGTGATGAGGTAGGCGCAGCCGAGGCCCAGGGCGATGCCGAGGGCGCCGCCGATGAGGCCGTTGACGATCGCCTCGCCCATGACCTGCCGGGTCACCCGGCCGCTCTTCCAGCCCAGCGCCTTGAGGGTGCCGAACTCGCGCACCCGGCGGCTGACCGCGGAGGAGGTCAGCAGTCCGGCGACGAGGAAGGCGGCGACGAGCACCGCGATCGACAGCCACTTGCCCACGTTGGTCGCCAGGTCCGAGGCGGTGGACAGCGAACCGGAGACCGTGGAGGCCAGGTCGGAGGAGGTGGTCACCGTCGTGCCGGAGACGTTCTTCTGGATCGCGGACTTGACGGAGTCGATCTTCTTGGAGTCACTGGCCTGGACGTAGACCGTGGTGACCTTGTCCTTGGCGTCCGCGAGCGTCTGCGCCTGCTTCAGCGGGATGTAGACGTTGGCGGAGGAGGAGCCGCTGTCGGCGGTCGCGATGCCGATGACCTCGAACGCGGTGCCGGAGATGGTGAGCGTCTTGCCCACCGTCAGCTTCTTCTGCTTCGCGTAGGCGCTGTCGAGCACGGCCACCTTGGCGTCGGCCTGCGCGGCGGTGAAGGTCTTCCCCGAGGTGATCTTCGACGAGGTCAGCGGGCCGAGGCCGAGGTGGGCGACGTCCGTGCCGTAGACGGTGAAGTTGTTGATGGCGAAGTCGGCGCCGCCGCCGCGCACCTCGCCCTGGGGCTGTCCGTCGCCACCCTGGCCCCGCTGCCGGTTGCCGCCGCCCGGCGCCTGCTGGAACTCGCCGCGCTGGAACTGGCCGTCGACCTTGATGACGACCAGGCTCAGCCCGCCGACCGCCTGCTCGACCCCGCTCTGCCCGGCGACCTGGTCGACGACCGAGGACTTCAGCGACTGGAAGCCCTGGACCATGACGCGGTCGCTGCTCTGCTCCTTGTCGTCGCCGCGCGCGTCGAACCGGAAGCGCGGGCGTTCCGAGGAGGAGGAGTCGGGGTCGGCGGCCTTGGTGACGGTCATGTCGGTGCCCAGGCCGTACAGCGACTCCAGCACCTTGCCCTGGGCCTGCTGCATGCCGGCCGACACCGAGTTGACGGTGATCACCAGGGCGATGCCCAGTGCGAGGCCCATCGCGATGACGAGCGCCGCCTTTCTGCGGCGTCGGAGTTCGCGCCGGAGGTACGTGAAGAACATGCGATTCCTCGCCGGGTCGGGAGAACGGGAAGCGGGGGGAGGGCAGTGCCTCACGCTCCGCTGCCGCGACCGTAGGAACCAGCCGTGATGAGAGCCTGAGCGGCCGATGAGAGCGGCATGAGAAACCCCTCCGCCGGGGCCGCGCGGCCGCTGCAGTACCTTGCCCTGGACCCGCCGTGCACCCGCGGGGCCCGGCCCGCGGCGGATTCGCGGAAGGACGGGGCGGGGACGCGGGCCGGATGAGAGGGTCGGCGCCCGGCGGGACGTCCTGACGGGGACGCCGGTGGGGGCACGAGTGGCCGCACGAAGTGGGGAGAAGCGGATATGACGGACGGAACACCGTGGGGCGGCGGCGGTTGGGGTCCCGCCCACGGGACCGGGGGCGGCACGGGAGGCGGCGGCTTCGGACCGCCGCCCCCGCCGGCGCCGCCGTACCCGCCGCAGCCGCAGGCCCATCAGCAGGCGCCCTGGTACCCGCCGCACCCCGGCTACCCGCCGCCGCCCCGCCGGCGCGGCCCGCTGCTGGCCGTGGCCGGGCTCGCCACCGCGGCCCTGGTGGCCGGCCTCCTCATCTGGGCGCCCTGGAGCGGTGACGGCTCCGGCGACGGGAGGTCCCCCTCGGCGACCGCGCCCAGGGATCCGGCCGCAGAGGCCGGGCGCATGCTGCGCGAGGCCGCGGACACCATCGGGGAGGCCGAAGTCCTCTCCTACCGGGGCGACTTCGCCCTCGACAGCGGGGCGAGCACCCCGTTCGACCTGCAGACCACCCCGGGCGGCTGGGGCCGCGGCTCGCTGCAGGACCAGGGCTCGACCGTGCGGTTGCTCACCACCGACGACCACCGGCTGACCAAGGCCGGCAAGGCGTACTGGAAGGACCGCGGCTACGCGGGCGACCTCCTCGACCGGATCGACGGCCGCTGGATGGACTCCTCCGCCGACCTGCCCGAGATAGACGACCTGACGACCCCTCTGGACCCCTCCAACGTCGCCGCCCTGCTCCGTGACGCCGCCGACCGCGGGCGCCCCGACGCCATCGCCTCCTCCACGGTCGCCGGACGGCCCGTCAAGGTGCTGACCACGACCGGCGGCCGCTTCTGGATCAGCGAATCCGTCCCCCGCACCCTGCTGCGGCTCGCCGCCGGCGACTCCCCCGCCGCCTCGGGACCGCTGCCCCTGCCCGACGGGCTGGACACCACGGTGAGCGCGCTCGGCGGCGCCGACCGCCAGACCTTCACGACCGCCTACGACCGCGACCTCGCCGCCCTGAAGTCCGCCGTCGACCCCGCGGTCAGCTTCAGCACCACGGGGAAGGCCCGCTTCACCCCCTGCGGCAACAGCAGTTGCACGGCCCGCTTCACCCTGCAGAACTCCGTGTACGACGACCTGGGCGCCGAGGAGGCCTCCGACGACCCCGTCTACGCGGAGATCAGCATCGACATCACCCTCGACGGCCGCAAGGTGAAGACCTGCACCTTCCAGAAGAAGATGCAGCCCTCCGGCACCGTGTCGCTCACCTGCACGGCCACCTACAGCGCCGCGACCACCAAGGACCACACCGTGCGGGGGCTCCCCGACGCCTGGGCGCGGGCGGTGCCGGACGGCGAACTCGCGCGCCTGCGCGCGGACTTCGCCAAGGGCGTCGTGGACGGACAGGCGGCCTGAGCCGCCCGGCGACTTTGTGTGCCCGGGGTCCATGGTTGTGGCCGGTCGTCGTGTGCGGGTCCGTTGTGGTTTCTGTTGGGGGTCCGCCCGCCCGCCCTCCCGATTGCCCGGCATGGTTGGTGCGGGGCTCGCTCTGTGGGTTGGTGGGCCGGGGGCGGGGCCTCCGGGGTGGGCATTCTGTACCGCATATTTATGTGCATGACGGGCACCACTCGTCGGTTCCGTCGCTGCCGCACATCAAATACACGTCAGCGTCCAGAACGCCCACCCTCCCCCAGCCTTCGGCCGGGGGTGCCCCCACCTCCCCCACCCCCTCCGCCGGTTCCGCGCACAACGGCCGGTGGGTGGTCAGAAGGCAGGCCGGGGCACCGCACCTGCCTAACGCACCCCTCACCGGCCGTCATGCGCCCACACACAGGGCGAGGTAGCGGCGGGACGCCGGAGACTGGGGGAGACGAGCGGCGAACCGGGCACCGAACGATCCGGGTTGAAACCGCGGGGCTGTGAGGGGGCGCAGAGCGGTCAGGGACAGGCCCGGACGTCCTCCGTATCCCACCGGCTGTCATGCGCCCACACGGCGGGAGAAGGTGTGGCGCGGTGGCTCTTGGCCGAAGGCCGGGGAAGACGAGCGGCGGACCCGGTGACGTGGGCTTGAGCGGCGGGGCTGCGGGGGTTCAGCAAGGCACGTGCGGCAACCCCGGACTGCCCCCATACCCCCCACCGGCCGTTGTGCGCGCAAACCGGCCGGAGGGGGTGTGGCGGGGTGCGCCCGGAAACGACGAGCGGTTAAGTGCGGCGCCCAAGGATGTGGGGGCAAACCGCGAGCGTTGAGGACGTGCGCCGGCGCGGCGCCGACCCCCGACGAACTTGCGCAGGCCCGCACCAATCGCGCCGGGCAATCGGGAGGGAGGGCGGGAAAAGCCCCCAACAGAAACCACAACGCACCCGCACACAACAACCGGCCGCAACCACAACCCCCGGCCACAAACCCCCTTGCCGGGAGTTCACTCGAACGCGTTCGCTGGTACCCCATGAGGTACACACAACTCGGCCGCACCGGCCTCAAGGTCAGCCGCATCGTGCTGGGCACCATGAACTTCGGCGGTCAGACGGACGAGCCCACCAGCCACACGATCATGGACGCCGCGCTCGACGCGGGCGTCAACTTCTTCGACACCGCGGACATCTACGGCGTCGCCGAGGAGAAGGGCCTGACGGAGAAGGTCCTCGGGCGGTGGTTCGCGCGGGGCGGGGGCCGCCGCGACAAGGTGGTCCTGGCCACGAAGGTGTACGGGAACATGTCGGCCGACGGGAAGGCCTGGAACGAGGAGGCGTGGCCGAACCACGACCGCCTCAGCGCCGTCAACATCCGCAGGGCGGTCGAGGCCAGCCTGAGCCGGCTCGGCACGGACCACATCGACGTCTACCAGTTCCACCACGTGGACCGGCACACCCCGTTCGAGGAGATCTGGCAGGCCGTCGACGTGCTGGTGCGCCAGGGCAAGATCCTGCACGCGGCGTCGTCGAACTTCCCCGGGTACAAGATCGCGCAGGCCAACGAGGCGGCCGCGAACCGCGGTTCGATGGGCCTGGTCAGCGAGCAGTGCCTGTACAACCTGGCGGAGCGCCGGGCCGAGATGGACGTCGTCCCGGCGGCGCGCGAGTACGGGCTCGGTGTCATCCCGTGGTCGCCGCTGCACCAGGGCCTGCTGGGCGGCGCGCTGCGCAAGGAGCGGGAGGCCAGTGGGGCCCGCACCAAGGTGGGGCGGTCCGCGGCCGGGCTGGCCGACCCGGTCGTCCGGGCCCGCGTGCAGGCGTACGAGGACCTGCTCGGCAAGCACGGCCTGGAACCCGGCGAGGTGGCGCTGGCCTGGCTGCTGACCCGGCCCGGGGTCACCGGGCCGATCGTGGGGCCGCGTACGGCGGAACAGTTCGCCTCGGCGCTGCGCGCGGTGGAACTGGAGCTGGACGAGGAGCTGCTGGCGGGCCTCGACGAGATCTTCCCGGGACCGGGCCCGGCCCCGGAGGCCTTCGCCTGGTGAACCGCGGGGACGCCGGCCCGGGTCGCTCCGGGCCGGCCCGACCCGGCCCACCCGGACCGGCCCGGGCCGGTTCCCTCAGGCCGGCGTCCCCGCGAGCCGCTTCGTCAGCACACGCTCGGACCGCCCGTCCGGCATGACCCCGGCGGGCCCCCCGTCGTCCGTGAAGCCGTTGCGCACGTAGAGCGCCGTCGCCGCCGCGTTGCCCTCGGCGACGGCGAGGTGGAGCAGGGAGGCACCCGCAGTGCCCGCGGCCCACTCCTCGACGGCCCGGATGAGCCGGTCGGCGACGCCGCGGCCGCGGGCCTCGCCGGCCACCCACATCGAGATCAGCTCGGCGCTGTCGGGGAGTTCGCCGGGGACGCCGCCGGCCATGCCGCGGGGTTCGCCGTCGACGAGGGCGACCAGGTGGTACGAGCCGGGCAGTGCGAGCCGACCGCGCCAGCGTTCCTCACGGTCGCCGTCGCCCTGCCAGTCGGCGAGGCGGGCGCCGAAGGCCTGCGGCGCGTCGGCGAGCGCGGCGAGGCGCAGTCGCCGCCAGAGCGGCCAGTCGTCGGGGGTGAGCACACGCAGTTCGATCACCCCCGCAGGGTGCCGCCGGGGCGCGCCCGGCGGCAACCCTGTTTCCCGGGGTCTCAGCGGGTGCCGAGCAGGTGGTCCATGGCGAGCTGGTCGAGCTGCTCGAAGGCGGAGCCGCGGGTCGCGACGGCGTCGGCGTCGAACTCCTCGTAGGCGCCGCGGTCGGCGAGCAGGTCGGCCAGGGACTCGCCCTCGCCGAGGGTCGGCTGGGCCAGCTGGTCCAGGCGGGAGGCCTTCAGCGCCTCCTGCACGGCCGGGTCGGCACGGAACGCGGCGGCGCGCTCCTTGAGGATGAGGTAGTTGCGCATGCCGCCGGCGGCGGACGCCCACACGCCGTCCATGTCCTCGGTCCGCGGGGGCTTGAAGTCGAAGTGGCGCGGGCCCTCGTAACCGGCCGACTCCAGCAGGTCGACCAGCCAGAACGCGGAGCGCAGGTCGCCGGCACCGAAGCGCAGGTCCTGGTCGTACTTGATGCCGGTCTGGCCGTTGAGGTCGATGTGGAAGAGCTTGCCGTGCCACAGCGCCTGGGCGATGCCGTGCGGGAAGTTCAGCCCGGCCATCTGCTCGTGGCCGACCTCGGGGTTGAGGCCGACGAGCTCGGGGTGGGCCAGCTCGTTGATGAACGCCAGCGCGTGGCCGATGGTCGGCAGCAGGATGTCGCCGCGCGGCTCGTTCGGCTTGGGCTCGATGGCGAAGCGGAGGTCGTAGCCCTGCTCGAGGACGTACTCGCCGAGGAGGTCGAAGGCCTCCTTGAAGCGGTCGAGCGCGACCCGCACGTCCTTGGCGGCACCGGACTCGGCGCCCTCGCGGCCGCCCCAGGCGACGTAGACCTTGGCGCCGAGCTCGGCGGCGAGGTCGATGTTGCGGATGGTCTTGCGGAGTGCGAAGCGACGCACCTCGCGGTCGTTGGCCGTGAAGCCGCCGTCCTTGAAGACCGGGTGCGTGAAGAGGTTGGTGGTGGCCATCGGCACCTTCAGGCCGGTGGCGTCCAGGGCCTGGCGGAAGCGCTTGATGTGGCCCTCACGCGCGGTGTCGTCCGACCCGAAGGGGATCAGGTCGTCGTCGTGGAAGGTGACGCCGTACGCACCGAGCTCGGCCAGCTTGTTGACGCTCTCGACGGGGTCGAGGGCGGGTCGGGTCGCGTCACCGAAGGGGTCGCGGCCCTGCCAGCCGACGGTCCAGAGACCGAAGGTGAACTTGTCCTCGGGGGTGGGGGTGAAACTCATCGCGGCGGCTCCTATTCGTAAGACCACTGAACAAATTAATATGCCATCGCCGCTTTGTGAAGGGAGCCGCAGGATGGGTAACGGACCGATCGCGCTGGGTGTGGACAGCTCCACCCAGTCGACCAAGGTGCTCGCCGTCGACGTGGAGACGGGCGAGGTGCTGGCCAGGGGACAGGCCCGGCACACGGTGAGTGAGGGAGCGGGCCGCGAGACCGACCCCGAGGTGTGGTGGCGCGCGCTCGGCGCCGCCCTCGCCCAGATCGGGCCCTACGCCGAGCGCGCCGACGCCGTCTCGGTCGGCGGCCAGCAGCACGGCCTGGTCGTCCTCGACCCGGTCGGCCGGCCCTTGCGGCCCGCAATGCTCTGGAACGACGTGCGGTCCGCCCCGCAGGCCAGCGCCCTGGTGGAGCGGCACGGCGCCGCGCACTGGGCGCGGCGCTTCGGCAGCGTGCCGGGCACGAGCTTCACCGTGACCAAGTGGGCCTGGCTCGCCGAGCACGAGCCCGAGACGGCGAAGGCCGCGGCGGCCGTCCGCCTCCCGCACGACTTCCTCACCGAGCGGCTCGCCGGCGCGGGCGTCACCGACCGGGGCGACGCCTCCGGCACCGGCTGGTGGGCGACGGACACCGAGACGTACGACGAGGCGCTGCTCGCGGAGATCGGCCTCGACCCGGCCCTGCTGCCCCGGGTCCTGGGCCCCGGCGAGGCCGCCGGCGTCACCCTGCCCGGGCTGCCGCTGCGCGAGGGCGTCCTGGTCGGCGCCGGCACCGGCGACAACGCCGCCGCTGCCCTGGGCCTCGGGCTCGCCCCCGGGCAGCCCGCGCTCAGCCTCGGCACCTCCGGCACCGTCTACACCCCGGCCACCACCCGGCCCACCGACCCCACCGGCATCGTCGCGGGCTTCGCGGGCGGGCACGGCGACTGGCTGCCGCTGGCCTGCACCCTCAACTGCACCCTCGCCGTCGACAAGATCGCAGGGCTGCTGTCGCTGGACCGCGAGGCGGTCGAGGCGGGCGGCGGTACGGTCCTGCTCCCGTTCCTCGACGGCGAGCGCACCCCGAACCTGCCGTACGCCTCCGGGCTGCTCACCGGGCTGCGCCACGACACCACCCCGGGGCAGATCCTCCAGGCCGCCTACGACGGCGCGGCGTACGCCCTGCTCACCGCCCTGGACCAGGTGCTCGCGGTCGACGGCGCCGGCTCGGACGAGCCGCTGCTGCTGATCGGCGGCGGCGCCCGCGGCACGGCGTGGCGGGAGACCGTGCGGCGCCTGTCGGGCCGCGCCGTCCGGATCCCCGTGGCGGACGAGCTGGTCGCCCTCGGCGCGGCCGCGCAGGCCGCCGGGCTGCTCACCAAGGAGACCCCGCAGGCCGTCGCCCGCCGCTGGGACACCACGGCCGGCCCGTCCTACGACCCCGTCCCGCGCGACGACGCCGCGCTGGACCGCCTGGCGACGGCGCTGGCCGACTCCTTCGACGTGCGGTGAGCCGCTCCCCCCGCCCGGGGCCCGTCCCCCGGGCGGGGCGTGCGAGGGTGGGGGGGGACGACGTCTACCAGGACGGATGACGGACGAGAGCGGAAGGGGACCGGAGCGTGGCGGAACGGCCGGGGTCGCAGGCGGGGTTGCGACGGCGGAATCTGGCGCTGGTGATGCGGGCCGTGGCGGAGCACGGCGAGGTGTCCCGCGCGGCCGTCGCCGCCGAGGTGGGCCTGACCCGGGCCACGGTGTCGACCCTCGTCGACGAGCTGCTGGCGACCGGCCTGCTGGTGGAGCTGGGCGCCCAGCGCCCCGGCACGGTCGGCCGCCCCGGCACCGCCCTGGCCCTGAACGACACGGGCCCGGCGGGCCTCGGCGCGGAGGTCGGGGTGGACCACCTCGCCGCCGTCGCCGTCGACCTGCGGGGCACCGTGCGCGCCCGGGCCCGCGTCGAGGCGGACAACCGCGGCCGTCCGGCGGCGGAGGTGCTGCGCGAACTCGCGGCGCTCGTGGCCGAGGTCCGGCGGCAGGCGCGGGCCGCCGGGCTGGAACCGGCCGGGCTGACGCTCGCCGTGCCGGGCCTGGTCGGCCGCGACCGGCAGGTCGTGATGCGGGCGCCCAACCTCGGCTGGGAGGACGTCGACGCCGCCGGCTGGTTCGCGCGGTCCGGGAACGGCCTGGCCGCCTCCCCCGTCCCGGTCACCGTCGAGAACGAGGCCAACCTCGGCGCCCTCGCCGAGCTCTGGCTGGGCGGCCACGAGGGCATCACCGACTTCGTGCACGTCTCGGCGGAGATCGGCATCGGCGCCGCGCTGGTCGTCGACGGACGGCTCTTCCGCGGTGCGCGCGGCTTCGCCGGGGAGCTCGGCCACGTGCCCGTGCACCCGACGGGCCCGCGTTGCTCCTGCGGGGCGCGCGGCTGCCTGGAGCAGTACGCGGGCGAGGAGGCCGTGCTGCGCGCCGCGGGGATCGCCCCGGAGCGGCCGGACGCCCTGAAGGCCCTCCAGGCGGCCGCCACGGAGCGGGACCCGGCCGCGCTGAAGGCGCTCGCGGCCGCCGGGCAGGCGTTCGGGATCGCGCTGAGCGGCGCGGTGAACCTGCTGGACCCGCAGGCCGTGGTGCTGGGAGGCACGCTGGCCTCACTGGCACCGTGGCTGCGCTCGGCCGTCGAGCGCGAGCTGGGCCGCCGCGTGACGGACCGTCAATGGCGCGCGGACGCCGTACGGGTGTCCCGGCTGGGCCGCGAGGGCGTGCTGCTCGGTGCCGCGTACAGCGTGGTGCGGGCCGTCCTGGACGACCCCCAGGCGCTGCGTCCGCGGTAGGCCGGCGGGGAGCCGTGCCACGGTCCCGTACGGACCCGGCAACAGCCTTGCCACAGCTGCTCACGGCCCGTCACACGGCGCAGCCGCCCGTCACCTCGGACCGTTACGATGCGCTGCGCGGCGCGGCCGGGGGGCGGCGCCGGTCCGTGGTCCGGAGGGGGATCCCTGTGTTCGTGCTGTCCATCCTGCTGCTCATGGCGGCGGTCGTGCTGTTCTTCGTCGCCCGGGGCCAGAGCTCCGGCGGCTGGAAGCTGGGGGCGGCGCTCAGCGCCGTGGCGGGCGTGCTGGCCGGCGTCTTCGCCTGCATCCACGTGGTGAGCGCCTACGAGGTCGGCGTGCCGGTCACCTTCGGCAAGGTCGGCTCGCCGCTGACCTCCGGCATCCACTTCAGGTCGCCGTTCACCGACGTCACCTCGTTCTCGACGCGTCCGGTCGACCTCGACCTGCACGACAAGGAGGTGGTCGAGGTCCGCTCCTCGCAGGGCGGGGTGCTCTACGCCGACGTCACCATCAAGTGGGCCGTGGTGCCCGCCAAGGCCGTCGAGCTCTACCGGCTGGCGGGCAACGAAGAGGCCATCCAGTCGCGGCTGGTGATGCCGGACAGCCGCGAGATCATCCGCAACGTCTTCGCCGAGCACTCCAGCGAGGAGGGGTACGCCTCCGCCCGCGAGCAGATCGGCTCGGAGATCGACTCCCTGATCAAGCAGCGCCTCGCCCCGCGCGGCATCGACGTCACCGCCGTCAACCTGCGCAACGTGCGGCCCTCCGACCAGCTGCAGGAGCAGATCGACAAGAAGATCCAGCAGCAGCAGGCCACCGAGCGGGCCGTCGAGGCGGCCAGGACCGCCAAGGCCGAGGCGGAGCGCAAGCGGATCGAGGCGGAGGGCATCGCCAGCGCCAACCGGATCATCGCCCGGTCGCTGAGCGACAAGGTGCTCTACAACCAGTGCCTGGACGCCTACCGCGAGGCCGCGAAGTCCAACCCCGTGTACGCGGTGCCCTGCGGTACGAACTCCGGCGGCTCCCCGGTCATCGTGGACGGCACCAAGGACTGAGCCCGCCGGGCGCGCCCGTGCGGGGCGCGGCGGGGAACGCCGCAGGGGCCCGGAACCTCACGGTTCCGGGCCCCTGCGGCCGTCCGGGGCGGGGGCGGTGTCAGACCGCGCTGCCCGCCTTCCAGGCGCTCCAGCTCATGTTCCAGCCGTTGAGGCCGTTGGACGGGTCGACGGTCTTGTCCTTGGAGTTCTTCACGGTCACGACGTCGCCGATGATCGAGTTCGTGTAGAACCAGTAGGCGTCCGTCGAGGTGTCCTTGGCGCCCTTGGTGTCGTTCAGGCCCACGCAGCCGTGGCTGGTGTTGACGCTGCCGAACACCGAGTCGGGACCCCAGTAGTTGCCGTGGATGAAGGTGCCGGACGTGGTCAGGCGCATGGCGTGCGGCACGTCCTTGATGTCGTACTCGCCCTTGCCGTCGTCGTCGGTGAAGCCGACGGTGGCGCCGTTCATCCGGGTCTCGGTGAACTTCTCGGAGATCACCATCTGGCCGTTGTAGGTGGTGTTCTCGTCGGAACCCGCGGAGATCGGGACGTTGCGGATGACCTTGCCGTCGCGGACGACCTTCATCCGGTGCGTGGAGGCGTCGACCGTGGAGACCTGGCTGCGCCCGATCTTGAAGGTGACGGTCTTCTCCTGCACGCCGTAGACGCCGCTCGCGCCCTCGACCCCGTCGAGGTTCAGCTTGAGGGTCACGGTCGAGCCGGCCTGCCAGTAGGCCTCGGGACGGAAGTCGAGCCGGGTGGAGTTGAACCAGTGGCCGACGACCTCCTGGCCGCTGCTGGAGGTCACCGAGATCGCCGACTGGACGGCCTTCTTGTCCTCGATCGCCTTGGTGAAGTTGAGCGAGACCGGCATGCCCACGCCGACGGTCTGGCCGTTCTCGGGCGTGTAGTAGCCGATGAAGCTGTGCTCGGGGCTGACCGTGGTGAAGGTGGAGTTCTCGGCGGCCTTGCGGCCCTTGCCGTCCTCCGCCGCGGCGGCGATCTTGTACTTGGTGGCCCGCTCCAGCTGGTCGTTGGGGGACCAGCTCGTACCGTCCGCGGAGATCGTGCCCTCGACCTCGGAGCCGTCGGCGACCGAGGTCATCACGACACTGGTGAGCTCACCCTCGGTCACCTGCACCTTGGCACCGGTGTTGATGCTGACGTTGTCGGCGCCGGTCTTCGGGATGATCGATATTCGGGCGTCCGACGCGTCCTTGGCCGCCTGCTCGTCGACCGAGTCCTGCGACTTGACGTTGTTGTCGGAACCGGCGGTTCCCGACTTGTCGCCCCCGCACGCGGTCAGGGTGATCGCCCCGGCGGCGAGCAGCGCCAGAGCTGCCAGCCCGGCTCGCCGCCTGCGGGAGGGAATCGTGTCGGTGACTGTGCCGGTCTCGGCGCGCTTCACACAGGTCTCCAATGTCTTCCGGTACGCGTTTCCCCCGGCCCGCTCGCGTCGCGGGCCACGGCCCTCGATCGAGCCTCACTCGTACGTCCAGGAACTGCCAGGGTCTTTGGTCCGTTCCCCCACGCCTCGAAGTGTGGGGAAGAACACGTGCGTGACGCACGTGACATGGGCGCTCTGCCGCGGCCCGTGCGAAACCCCGGACCCATTGAGGGGCCCGGGGCAGGTGAGTCACGCACTGGCGAGGACGCGGTCAGCGCCCGCGCGGTTCCTCCTCGTCGATGTCGGCTTCCTCGTCCTCGTCCTCCGCCTCGTCGTCGGCCTCGTCTCCGTAGAGGTCCCACTCGTCGGAGTCGGGGTCGTACTCGGTGTGGGCGCAGGACCAGGACGCCTGCACCAGTTCGATCCCCGGCACGCTGGTGACCAGGTCGAAGGGGTCGACGAGGTAGGCCAGCGCCTCCGACTCGTCCTGCCGCACCGACGCCTCGGCGTGCTGCCGCTCGTCGTCCGGCATGTAGTCGTCGCCGCCGATCTGGTCCAGCGCGGCGTCGGTCAGCTCGCCGGACCCGGTGATCTCCAGGACCAGCTCCACCTGGAGCCGCACGTAGCGCGGCCCGCTCTCCCCGGTGGGGATGTCAGTAGTGCTCATGTGACGGAGCGTATGCGGGGGAACGGCCCGCAGTGCGCAGGCAGTCCGCTTCCGGCGCCGAAGGATACCCGCGGCGGCCCTCCGGCAACCCGCGGAAGCACCGGTTCCGGGGCCGAACTTCCCTCCACGGCAGTTGTCTCACTACCATCGGGCTTCACGGTCAAGTCGCCGCAACCGCTGGGGGATCCGTTGACCTCGCACCGTCCGCCCGCCTTCGTCGCCATCACGGCGGCCGCCGTCCTCGGCGCCCTGTACTTCGTGCCCAACGCGTCCGCCAGTGCCGAGCACACGGCGAACACGAGCGCGCAGTCGTCCGCTTCCACCGCCACCACCGGCTCGGGCACCGGCCCGGGCCAGCACCTGGCGGACACCGGAAGCGTCGACACCACGCCCTACCTGGTCGGCGGTACCGCCTTCCTCGGCCTGGGCGCGGCACTCGTGTTCAACGCGAGCCGCCGGGCACGCGACGCCTACTAGAGCCCGTCCGCACCGCCCCCTCAGGCCTCCGGGCCCGAGGGGGCGGTGCGGTGCCGGGACCGGCTCAGGCCAGCGGACCGGTGACCGACTCGGCCGCCGCCACCAGACCGCCGCCGCGCACAAAGTCGTACGCGGCCTCCAGGTCCGGGGACAGGAAGCGGTCCGGACCGGGGCCGCCCACTCCCGCCTCGCGTGCCGCCTTCACCACCGCCTGCGTCGCCGGGGCGGCCACCAGCACCTCGCTGCCCTGCACGCGCAGCTCCACGGCGCGTGACGCGGCCATCAGCTCGACCGCGACGATGCGGGCCAGGTTGTCCACCGCCTGCCGCAGCTTGCGCGCGGCCGACCAGCCCATCGAGACGTGGTCCTCCTGCATCGCCGAGGACGGGATCGAGTCCACCGACGCGGGCACCGCGAGCCGCTTGTTCTCGCTGACCAGCGCGGCCTGCGTGTACTGGGCGATCATCAGGCCGGAGTCCACGCCGGGGTCGTCGGCCAGGAACGCCGGCAGGCCGTGCGAGCGGCTCTTGTCCAGCAGCCGGTCGGTGCGCCGTTCCGCTATCGACCCGAGGTCGGCCGCGGCGATGGCCAGGAAGTCCAGCACGTAGGCGACGGGGGCGCCGTGGAAGTTGCCGTTGGACTCCACCCGCCCATCGGCAAAGACGACCGGGTTGTCGACGGCGGAGACCAGCTCGCGGTCGGCCACCGTCATGGCGTGCGTCACGGTGTCCCGGCCGGCACCGGCCACCTGCGGGGCGCAGCGGATCGAGTACGCGTCCTGCACCCGCGGCGCGTCGTCCTGGTGGTGCCCGGTGAGCCCGGAGCCGGCGAGCACGCGGCGCATGTTCTCGGCGCTGGCCGCCTGGCCGGGGTGCGGGCGGATCGCGTGCAGTTCGGGGGCGAGCACCTTGTCGGTGCCCAGCAGCGCCTCCATCGAGAGCGCGGCGGTGACGTCGGCGGCGGTGAACAGCCGGCGCAGGTCGTCGATGGCCATGACGAGCATGCCGAGCATGCCGTCCGTGCCGTTGATGAGGGCCAGGCCCTCCTTCTCGCGCAGCTCGACGGGCTCGATGCCGTGCGCGGCCAGCAGCTCCGGGACGGGGCGCACGACGCCGTCCGGGCCCTCCGCCTCGCCCTCGCCCATCAGGACCAGCGCGCAGTGCGACAGCGGCGCCAGGTCGCCGGAGCAGCCCAGGGAGCCGAACTCGTGGACGACGGGGGTGATGCCCGCGTTGAGCAGCGCGGCCATCGTCTCGGCGACGACGGGACGGACGCCGGTCCGGCCGGAGGCCAGCGTCTTCAGCCGCAGGAACATCAGCGCGCGCACCACCTCGCGCTCCACGCGCGGGCCCATGCCGGCGGCGTGCGAGCGCACCAGGCTGCGCTGCAGCTGCGCGCGCAGCTCGGGGCTGATGTGCCGCACCGCGAGCGCGCCGAAGCCCGTCGACACGCCGTACACCGGCTCCGGCTTCGCCGCCAGGGCCTCCACGACCTCGCGCGCCGCGGCGATCCCGGCCAGCGCCTCCGCAGACAGCTCGACCCGCGCCCCGCCGCGGGCCACCGCCAGCACATCCTCCGCCGCGACCCCGTGGGCCCCGATCACCACGTTATGCATACTCATATTCACGAACCCTACGGACTGAATCGCAACCTGTCACGCGTCGGACGCACCTCTTCCGCCCGCCCCCTCCCGCACCCCGGAAGCGGCACCACTCCGCTCCGAGCCGCACTGCCGAGCCGCCCGGAGGGACCAGTCCCGCACCACCGCCGACTGGTCGGGCGCCCCGCAGGCACCAGCGCGCCGGCAACCCGCCGTGCCCGCGGCACCTCAGCCCCGCCCCGGAAACCCACGCCTCCTCGCCACGGCCGCGGACCGGCCCAGCACCCCGCAGGCGCCCCTCCGCCCCGGGTCCCGCCGCGCCTTCACCTCCATGGCTTGGCGCGTGCGACCCCCGGCCGGCGCCCGCGCCACCCGGCACCGCACACGCCCGACCCGCTCGGTCCCGGCCCCGGAAGCATCGCCCGAGGTCCCGGCCCGCCGGCTGGTCGGCACCGAACAGACATCGCTCCGGGCCCCCGACGCCCGCAACCCCCCTCAACGGCTGATCCGCCACCCACGCCGACGGCGCCCCGACCGCGACCCTGCCAAGCGGCACCACACACCACGGCCCCGCCCACGTACGAGCCGCTCAGTCCCGCCCCCGGAAGCGGCGTCGTTCCACGTCGTGGCCCGAGGGCTGGTCGGCGAGGCGGACCACCGGGTCCTCGGGCGCCCCGCGCCCGGCGACCACGGGCTCCACCGAGTGCAGGGCCTTCGCCCGGTACTGGGCCGCGTCAGCAAGCCGGAACAGCCGGCGCCCCGAGGTCACCACGCCGATCTCCGCGTCCGTAGACGCCACCCCGACCGCGACCCCGTCGCCCAGCCCCAGCCACTTGGTGCGCACGCACAGCTCCTCGGCGACCGCCACGACCTCCTCCGCGCGGTGCCCGACCGAGAGCAGGCAGAACTCGTCGCCGCCCAGCCGCGCCACCAGGCTGCCCTCCAGGGCGGCCCCGCACAGCGACAGCACCGACCCGAAGCCGACCAGCAGCCGGTCGCCGACGGCGTGCCCGAGCTGGTCGTTGACCCGCTTGAGCCCGTTGAGGTCGCAGACCACCAGGCTCACCGGGGTCCCGTCGGCGCGGTGCCGTTCCACCGCCTCCTCCAGCCGCTGGTCGACGGCCCGCCGGTTGGCCAGCCCGGTCAGCGGATCGCTGAAGGCCAGCCGGCGCACCTCGGCCAGCCGCTCGGTCTGGGCGATCCCGGCCGCGGTGAGCGTCGCGAGCACGGTCGCGAACTCGGCGTCGTCCCGGTCGAAGACCGGCCGCCCGGCGCCCCGGGCCACGTACAGCTCGCCCCAGGCGAGCCCGTGCAGCATGATCGGCGCGACGACGCAGGAGGTGCGGCCGCGCCGCCGCAGCGTGGCCACCCGCTGGTGGCAGTAGGCGCCGCCGCGGCCCTCCGCGGGGCCCTCGGCGGTCTCGATCCAGGCGTGCGGCTCGCCGCCCTCGGTCCACTTGGCGTGCAGGAACTCCACGATCTCGGGGAAGTCCGCGACCGAGTACACCTCCTCGTCGGGCTGCGGCTCCTCGCCGGGCGCCAGGTCCCCGTCGTTGACCAGGACGCGCAGCCGCCCCCGGTCGCGCTCCCAGCGGGAGATCGCCGACATGGAGCCACCGAGCGCGACCCGCGCCGAGGAGGCGGCGGCGACGGCCGCCTCCATGGGCGACTTCGCCGCCGCCACCGCCCGCGCGAGTTCGGCGACGGCGCGCAGTCGAGCGTCCCCGCCGGTGCCGTTCATGCGCCCGTCTCCTGTCGCAGCAGAACTTTTTACCAGTTTGCGACGTTCGCACGGCCCCGCACGTCACGTACCGGCGGCACGGTCGTTTTTCCCCGTCAATCACTCACCCGGCCACACCGGGTCGCGCTTCTCGTTGAACGCCGCGACACCCTCGGCGCGGTCGCCGGAGAAGGCGACCGTGCGCCAGGCGGAGTCCTCGACGTCCAGACCGGTGCGCAGGTCCGTGCCCTGGCCCAGCCGCAGTGCGCGCTTGGCCGCCCGCAGGCCAACCGGCGAGTTGGCGGCGATCCGGGCGGCCAGCGCGAGCGCCTCGGCCCGGCCCTGACCCTCCTCGGCGAGCACGTCCACCAGGCCCAGCGCCAGCGCCTCCGCCGCGGGCACCCGGCGCCCGGTGAAGATCAGCTGCGCCGCCCGCGCCGCGCCCACCCGGCGCGGCAGCAGCTGCGTGCCGCCACCGCCGGGGATCACGCCGACCGTCACCTCGGGCAGCCCCACGACGGCCGTCGGGTCCGCGACGATCACGTCGCACGCCAGCGCCAGCTCGTAGCCGCCGCCGAGGGCGAAGCCGTGCACCGAGGCGATGGACGGCACCGGCAGCTCCAGCACGGCCGTGTAGGCGGCCCGGGTGTACGGGCGCTGCCGCGCGAGGTCGGCGTCGGTGAAGGAGTTGCGCTCCTTCAGGTCGGCGCCCACGCAGAACGCCCGCTCGTGGGTCGAGGTGAGCACCACGCAGCTGACCGAGCGGTCAGCGGACAGCGCCGCGCACGCCTCGGTGAGCGACCGGGCCATGTCCGTCGAGATGGCGTTCATCGCCTTGGGCCGGTCCAGCACGAGTTCCGCCACCCGCCCGGCGTCACCGTGCCTGCGTACCGCCACCCACTCGCCAAACCGCTGCTCGGCCATCGCGCCGCCACCTCCGGGTCGCTGTTAACGATCGTGAACGTCGACCGCCAGCGTAGTGGGCAGGCCCGTCCCCGACGTCATGCTCCCCGGGTACCACGGGTGCCGGGCCGACCGCCCGCGGCGCCGAGACCGACATGCCTGCCGGGCTGGGCGCGGGCGCGGACGACCACATGGTCCGCCCGGACGCGGCAGCCGCGCGCGGTGCTCTCCCGGGAGCGGCCGCTCGCCGGACTCAGCCGCCCCGGCGGCTCAGCAGCCAGGGCTCGACGACGCCGAGGCCGCGCACCGGCCGCCGCCACATGGGCTGCAGCCCGAAGCGGTACTTCTCCTCCGAGCCGGGCACGATCTCCGCCTCCGACTCGGGTGCCTCGCCCGCCGCGACGAGCGCCTGCGCCAGCTCGCCGTCGACGAGCACCGCGTCCCGGGGCGCTATCGAGGTCAGCCGGCTCGCCAGGTTCACCGTGGTGCCGAAGACGTCGCCCATGCGGGTCGTGACGGTGCCGAAGGCCATGCCGACGCGCAGCGCCGGCATCGTCTCGTCGCCGTTCATGGTCTCGATGAGCCGCATGCCGATCTCGGCGGCGGTGCCGGCGTCGTCCGCGACGAACAGCACTTCGTCACCGAGGGTCTTGATGAGGCGTCCGCCGTGCGCGGCCACCTGGTCGGCGGCGGTGGTCTCGAACGCCTCGACCAGCTCGCCGAGTTCCTCCTCCTCCAGCCGGCGGGTGAGCCGGGTGAAGCCCACGAGGTCCGCGAAGCCGACCGCGAGCCGGCGGTCCACGGCCTCCTCGTCGTCCGAGCGGACGACCCGGCTGGTGGCGGCGGCGAGCTGACGTCGCCACACGTACGTCAGGAACTCCTCCAGCTCCGGCAGCAGCAGCTCGACCAGCGGATAGGCCACCTCGCCCCGGGTCATGCCGGGTTCGGGCGGCTCGGTGAGCTCCTCCAGGAAGGAGTCGGTCTGCCACTCGGCCAGCCTGGCCGTGGTCTGGCCGGTGGACCGGGCGACCTGGATCGCCGTGCTCTCGCTGATCAGCCCGGCCTCGACCAGACCTGCCAGCCGGCGCAGCGCCAGGACGTCGGCCTCGGTCAGCGCGCGGGCCTGGCCGATGTCGGCGAAGCCCATCGCCCGCCAGAACCGGGCCGCGAGGTCCATGGAGACGCCGGCGCTGCGGGCCGCCTGGAAGGGCGTGTAGTGCCGTCCGGAACCGAGGATCAGGTGCTCCAGGCGGAGCGCGATCGGGTCCTCTTCGATGGCCTGCGCGCGGGCCGATCCGCCCCGTTCCTCGGGCTCTTCACGCTCCTCGCGTTCCGGCTGCCCGCCCTGTGGCCCGCCCGGCCCTTCGTGCGGCGGGAGGCCGCTCGCGTCGTCCACGGTCACCGCCCGCCCCCTCCTGGGTCCCTGCGCACCGGCCCTTCCGATCACCGCGCCGGAGGCTGCCGCCTCAACCATACGGCAGGTGTGGTCTGGCTCACTCTCCCGCCGGGCGCACGTGGACGACGTCGCCCGCGCCGACCGCCCGCTCGCCCTCGTCGGTCGCGACGACCAGCCGTCCGTCCTCGTCGACGGCCACCGCGCGCCCGCTGAGCTCGGCCCCGCCCGGGAGTTCGGCGCGTACGGTGCGGCCGAGCGTCACGCAGCCGGCGGCGTACGCCTGCTGGAGCCGGGAGGCCGCCGGGTCGCCGCCGGCACGCAGCCACTCGCCGTACCACTCGGCGATCGCGCGCAGCACCGCGCGCAGCAGCGGGTCGCGGTCGGTGGCCTTGGCCCCGGCGAGAACGAGGGAGCCCGCGGCGGGCACCGGCAGTTCCTCCTCGCGGAGCGTGACGTTGAGGCCGATGCCGATCACCACGGCGTCGTCGCCGACGCGCTCGGCGAGGATGCCGCCGGCCTTCCGCTCCTCGCCGTCGACGGTGACGAGCACGTCGTTGGGCCACTTCAGCCCGGTGTCCACGCCCGCCGTCCGCGCCACGGCGGTGGCGGTCGCGACGCCGGCCAGCAGCGGCAGCCAGCCCCAGTGCCGGGGCGGCACGGCGGTCGGCCGCAGCAGCACGGAGAAGAACAGCCCGGAGCGGGCGGGGGCCTGCCACTGCCGGTCCAGCCGGCCGCGCCCCGCGGACTGCTCCTCGGCGACCAGGACCGCGCCCTCGGCGGCGCCCTCCCGGGCCCGGGCGCCCAGGTCGCTGTTGGTGGAGCCGGTGGAGTCGACCACGTCCAGGTCGGTCCACAGGCTGTCGGGGGTGACGATCGCGCGGCGCAGGGAGGCCGCGTTGAGCGGCGGCCGCTCCAGGTCGGACCAGCGGTTCGAGGTCATGTGTCCAGCCTAGGGTCTGCCCTCCGGATCGCCGTGGACGCGGCCCTGACGGGTCCGGGACGACGCGGCGGCCCGTAGGGCGGACCCTGGGAGTGGAGTGTGGCCAACGCCGCACTGACCGGGCAGCATCCGCGCGGTTACGCTACGAAAACAGCATTACTCGCCAGTCACGTCACACCCTCAGCACGACCCGACGAGAGCAGGAGAGCCGCCTCCCATGGCCGAGCCGGAGATCGACATCCACACCACCGCGGGCAAGCTGGCGGACCTGCGCCGCCGTACCGACGAGGCGACCCACGCCGGCTCGGCGCGCGCGGTGGAGAAGCAGCACGCGAAGGGCAAGCTGACCGCGCGTGAGCGCATCGAACTGCTGCTGGACGAGGGCTCCTTCGTCGAGCTGGACGAGCTGGCCCGGCACCGCTCGACCAACTTCGGGCTGGAGCGGAACCGCCCCTACGGCGACGGCGTCGTCACCGGCTACGGCACCGTGGACGGCCGCCCGGTGGCGGTGTTCTCCCAGGACTTCACCGTGTTCGGCGGCGCGCTGGGCGAGGTCTTCGGCGAGAAGATCGTCAAGGTCATGGACTGGGCGCTGAAGACCGGCTGCCCGGTCATCGGCATCAACGACTCCGGCGGCGCGCGCATCCAGGAGGGCGTGACCTCGCTGGGCCTGTACGGCGAGATCTTCCGCCGCAACACCCACGCCTCCGGCGTCATCCCGCAGATCTCCCTCATCCTGGGCCCCTGCGCGGGCGGCGCGGTCTACTCCCCCGCCATCACCGACTTCGTGGTGATGGTCGACCAGACCTCGCACATGTTCATCACCGGCCCGGACGTCATCAAGACCGTCACCGGTGAGGACGTCGGCTTCGAGGAGCTGGGCGGCGCCCGGTCGCACAACACCGTCTCCGGCAACGCGCACCACATGGCCGGCGACGAGAAGGACGCCATCGAGTACGTCAAGGCGCTGCTGTCCTACCTGCCGTCCAACAACCTGCAGGAGGCCCCGGCCTTCCCGCAGGAGGCCGAGACGGAGGTGTCGGCGGAGGACCTCGAGCTCGACACCCTGATCCCGGACTCGGCGAACCAGCCGTACGACATGCACCAGGTCATCGAGCACGTCCTGGACGACGGCGAGTTCCTGGAGACCCAGGCGCTGTTCGCGCCCAACATCCTCACCGGCTTCGGCCGGATCGAGGGCCACCCGGTCGGCGTCGTCGCCAACCAGCCGATGCAGTTCGCCGGCTGCCTGGACATCGACGCCAGCGAGAAGGCGGCGCGCTTCGTCCGCACCTGCGACAGCTTCAACGTCCCGGTCGTCACCTTCGTCGACGTCCCCGGCTTCCTGCCCGGCACCGACCAGGAGTGGAACGGCATCATCCGGCGCGGCGCCAAGCTGATCTACGCCTACGCCGAGGCCACGGTTCCGCTGATCACCGTCATCACCCGCAAGGCCTTCGGCGGCGCCTACGACGTCATGGGCTCCAAGCACCTCGGCGCCGACCTCAACCTGGCCTGGCCGACCGCCCAGATCGCCGTCATGGGCGCCCAGGGCGCCGTCAACATCCTGCACCGCCGCACCCTGGCCGAGGCGGGCTCCCCGGAGGAGGCCGAGGCGCTGCGCGCCCAGCTGATGCAGGAGTACGAGGACACCCTGCTCAACCCGTACGTCGCCGCGGAGCGCGGCTACGTCGACGGGGTCGTCCTGCCGTCGGAGACCCGCATGCACCTGGTGAAGGCGCTGCGGACGCTGCGCAACAAGCGCGAGAGCCTGCCCCCCAAGAAGCACGGCAACATCCCCCTGTAAGGAGCCCGCCCTGTCATGGTGATCAAGGTCGAACGGGGCAACCCGACCCCCGAGGAGCTGGCGGCCGTCGTGGCCCTAGTCCAGGCCCGGGCCGCGGCGGCCGCGGGGCCCGCCGACGGCCCGCGGAACGCCGACGAGTGGGCCTCCCCCGCGCGCAACGTCCCCGGCCGGATGCCGCGCCCGGCGCCGGTGTCCTGGCGCGCCACGTACTGGCCGCACTGACCCGGCCGGACGGAAATGGTCCGCTCGCCCGCCCGCGCCTGAGTATCCGTACTCAGGCGCGGGCGTTCCGCACGGCGCAACCTGGACGGCATGCTGTGGTCAGACCCGTCCGACGAACCCCCCGAGGAGATGCGGCAGGCGCAGGCGATGCTGCGCCGCGCGATGCTCGTGATCGCCGTCGCCGTCCCCCTGATCACGGCCCTGGTGGCCTGGCGCTGCTGACTACGATGACGGGCATGACCGACAGCAGCCGCAGCCCCCGCCCGCTCGTCCTCGCCTCCGCCTCCCCCGCGCGCCTGGGCCTGCTGAGGCAGGCCGGGCTCGACCCGCGGGTCGTCGTCAGCGGTGTCGACGAGGACGCGATCAGCGCCGGCAGCCCCGCCGAGCTGGCCCGGGTACTGGCCGAGGCCAAGGCCTCCGCGGTCGCCGCGGGGCTCTCCGGCGGCGAGGTCGTCGTCGGCTGCGACTCCGTCCTGGACCTGGACGGGGTCGCGCTGGGCAAGCCGGCTGACGCCGAGGACGCCACGGCCCGCTGGAAGTCCATGCGCGGCCGCTCCGGCGTGCTGCGGACCGGGCACTGCGTCATCGACCTCGCCACCGGGCGCCGGGTCTCGGAGACCGCCTCCACCACGGTGCGGTTCGGCACCCCGGACGACGACGAGGTCGCGGCCTACGTCGCCTCGGGCGAGCCGCTGCACGTGGCGGGCGCCTTCACCCTGGACGGCCGCTCGGCGCCGTTCGTCGACGGCATCGAGGGCGACCACGGCAACGTCATCGGCATCTCGCTGCCGCTGCTGCGCCGCCTCCTCGCCGAGCTGGACCTGCGCATCACCGACTTCTGGGTCTGAGCCGGCCGGGCGGCCCGTACGGCCGTACGGTCAGGCCACCGCGGGGGTGACGGGCGGCGGGGGCGTGCTCCCGCCGGGCTCGTCGCCCGGTCCGGAGGCCGGGGTCTCCCCCGCGTAGAGCACCAGGGCGAGCACCACGAACCCCAGGATCACCATCAGCCCCGCGAACGCGGCCCAGCCCACCGGGGCCGCCAGCCCCGCGCCCAGGACCCCGTGGGTCACCGCGCACACGACGAGCAGGAGCCGGCCGAAGCGGCCCGGGGCCCGGTCGCGCTGCGCCATGCGGACGAGGACGACCGCGCAGCCGATGAGGAAGAGCGCCATCACCGCCCCGGCCGCCCACGCGCCCATCGCCATCGCGCCGGGGTCGAGCCCGGCCAGGGACATCTTCTGGTGGCGTACGACGATGCCCATGATCCAGTTGACGAAGGCGAAGCCGAACGCCTCCAGAATCAGCAACACGGCCGCCACCACGGCGACACTTCTGCGCACTGCGCGCCCCCTGTCCCAGTACCCCTATTACCGGCGGTATTTCGTGGGCCGAACGCTACTAACGGGTAGGAGTTGCGGCAAGAGTCCGCGCGGCACCACCCGTATGGGGCGCCGGTCCGGCAAAGATTTACCCGGGCCTTCGTGGAGTTCCCACAAAAAAAGCGCCACGTCGGTCACGGTGGAGGGCGGTGACCCGGCCCACACCCCAGGGCCACAAGCACCGGGATAAATAGGGCTTTACCGTAGGAAGCCTAGGCATCCGGGTCTCGATTGGGGGCCCGTATCACCCTCCGTGTGGGCAAGCTCACCCCCAGGGGTGCCTCGGCACGAAGTGTCGCCAGTACCTAAACTCTGCTTGTTTCAAGGAGGGAGCCATCGTGCGCAAGGTGCTCATCGCCAACCGCGGTGAAATCGCAGTCCGCGTCGCCCGTGCCTGCCGGGATGCCGGGATCGCCAGCGTGGCCGTCTACGCGGAGCCGGACCGGGACGCGCTGCATGTGCGCGTGGCCGATGAGGCGTACGCGCTGGGCGGTGACACCCCGGCCACCAGTTACCTGGGCATCTCCAAGGTGCTGGCGGCCGCGGCCGAGTCCGGGGCCGACGCCGTCCACCCCGGCTACGGCTTCCTGTCGGAGAACGCCGACTTCGCCCAGGCCGTCCTGGACGCCGGGCTCACCTGGATCGGCCCCCCGCCGCAGGCCATCCGCGACCTCGGCGACAAGGTCGCCGCGCGGCACATCGCCCAGCGCGCCGGGGCCCCCCTCGTCGCCGGCACCCCGGACCCGGTCTCGGGCGCCGACGAGGTCGTCGCCTTCGCGCGCGAGAACGGCCTGCCGATCGCGATCAAGGCCGCCTTCGGCGGCGGCGGCCGCGGCCTGAAGGTCGCCCGCACCCTGGACGAGGTCCCCGAGCTGTACGAGTCGGCGGTCCGCGAGGCCGTCGCCGCCTTCGGTCGCGGCGAGTGCTTCGTCGAGCGCTACCTCGACAAGCCGCGGCACGTGGAGACCCAGTGCCTGGCGGACTCCCACGGCAACGTCGTGGTCGTCTCCACCCGTGACTGCTCGCTGCAGCGCCGCCACCAGAAGCTCGTGGAGGAGGCCCCCGCGCCCTTCCTCACCCCGGAGCAGAACGCCCAGCTCTACGCGGCGTCCAAGGCCATCCTCAAGGAGGCCGGCTACGTCGGCGCCGGCACCTGCGAGTTCCTGGTCGGCACCGACGGCACCATCTCCTTCCTGGAGGTGAACACCCGTCTGCAGGTCGAACACCCGGTCACCGAGGAGGTCACCGGCATCGACCTCGTACGCGAGATGTTCCGCATCGCCGACGGCGAGGAACTCGGCTACGACGACCCGCCGCTGCGCGGCCACTCCTTCGAGTTCCGCATCAACGGCGAGGACCCGGGCCGGGGCTTCCTGCCCGCCCCGGGCACCGTCACCCGCTTCGACCCGCCGACCGGCCCGGGCGTCCGCCTGGACGCGGGCGTCGAGACCGGCAGCGTCATCGGCCCGGCCTGGGACTCGCTGCTCGCCAAGCTCGTCGTCACCGGTGCCACCCGGCAGCAGGCCCTGCAGCGCGCCGCGCGCGCCCTGGCCGAGTTCCAGGTCGAGGGCATGGCCACCGCCATCCCGTTCCACCGCGCGGCGGTCGTCGACCCGGCGTTCGCTCCCGAGGTCAACGGCAAGACCGGACCGTTCACCGTCCACACCCGGTGGATCGAGACCGAGTTCGTCAACGACATCAAGCCCTTCGCCGCCCCGGCCGACGCCGAGGACGACACCGAGCCCGGTCGCGAGACCGTGGTCGTCGAGGTCGGCGGCAAGCGCCTGGAGGTCTCCCTGCCCGCCTCGCTGGGCATGACCCTGGCCCGCACCGCCGCCGCCGGCGGTGCCCGCCCCAAGCGCCGCGCCACCAAGAAGGCCGGCTCCGCGGCCTCCGGCGACTCCCTGACGTCCCCGATGCAGGGCACGATCGTCAAGATCGCCGTCGAGGAGGGCCAGCACGTCAACGAGGGCGACCTCGTGGTGGTGCTGGAGGCGATGAAGATGGAGCAGCCCATCAACGCGCACCGCGCCGGCACCATCAAGGGCCTCACCGCGGACGTCGGCTCCTCCGTCTCCTCGGGCGCCCTCCTCTGCGAGATCAAGGACTGACCCGCCCTCCGCGGACGGCAGCACGAACGCCGCGGGCCCCGGCCGGACAACCGGCCGGGGCCCGCGGCGTTCCGCCGGCAGGGCTAGCGTCTGCGCGGCGCCAGGTCGGCGATCCGGGCCGCCTGCTGATCCCCGGCCAGTTGGGCGGTGCGCAACGGGCCCATCCCCGACACGCCGCCGACCGACTGGCCGGCGGCCCTGGCGCGCGGCTCGCCGGGGGCCGCACCACCCGGGTAGTTGCCGGAGGGGTGCTGGTGGCGCCGGGGTCCGGGCACGGGCGGCATCTCCCGTCGCTGCCGCCCGTGGGACACCCCGTTGTCCGCCCCGTCCGTCGACGCCACGGCGACCTGCACACCGCGGTCGGCCAGCGCCTGGAGCTCCGTGGCGGCGCGGTCGTCGCCCGCCGGGGGCTCGTCCGTGACCAGATGCGTGATCAGGTCCGTCGGCACGGTCTGGAACATGGTGTCCGTGCCCAGCTTGGTGTGGTCCGCCAGGACCACGACCTCCGCCGCCGCCTGGACCAGGGCCCGGTCGACGCTGGCGGAGAGCATGTTGGACGTGGACAGCCCGCGTTCCGCGGTGAGTCCCGCCCCGGACAGGAAGGCCCGCGACACCCGCAGTCCCTGCAGGGACTGTTCGGCGCCACTGCCGACCAGCGCGTAGTTGGAGCCGCGGAGCGTGCCACCGGTCATGACCACCTCGACCCGGTTCGCGTGCGCCAGGGCCTGCGCCACCAGCAGGGAGTTGGTGACGACGGTCAGCCCCGGCACCCGGGCGAGCCGGCGTGCCAGCTCCTGGGTGGTCGTGCCGGCACCGACGACGATGGCCTCGCCCTCCTCGACGAGACCCGCCGCGAGATCGGCGATCGCCGTCTTCTCCGCGGTCGATAGATGGGATTTCTGCGGGAAGCCGGACTCCCTGGTGAAGCCCCCCGGCAGCACCGCACCGCCGTGCCGGCGGTCGAGCAGTCCTTCTGCCTCCAGCGCCCGCACGTCACGCCGTACGGTCACTTCCGAGGTCTGGACGACACGGGCGAGCTCACGGAGCGAGACCGCTCCGTTGGCGCGCACCATTTCGAGGATCAGTTGGCGACGTTCTGCTGCGAACACGAAACTGACAGTAACGCCAATGACCGTCTGCTATCAGCAGTTTGCACCGATTAACAGAAGTTGTTCGCAGGGCCGGACGCCCCGTGCTATATAGGCGACGACATCCCTTTCGGTGACGAAGGGGGGCCGGTGCCGCACCCCCGGGCCGTGGGCCAGCCGTGTCGTCCTAGAGCTCTCCGGCCGCCTTGCGGGTCGCCAACTGCCGTGCCGCCTCGGCGATCGAACCCGACAGCGAGGGGTAGACCGTGTAGGTGTTCGCCATCTGTTCGATGGTCAGGTTGTTGTCGACCGCGATCGAGATGGGGTGGATGAGTTCGCTGGCGCGCGGCGAGACGACCACGCCGCCGACCACGATGCCGGTGCCCGGACGGCAGAACAGCTTCACGAAACCGTCCCTGATGCCCTGCATCTTGGCGCGCGGGTTGCGCAGCAGCGGCAGCTTGACGACGCGTGCGTCCATGACGCCCCCGTCGACGTCCGCCTGGGTGTAGCCGACGGTCGCGATCTCGGGGTCGGTGAAGACGTTGGAGGAGACCGTCTTGAGGTCGAGCGGGCCGACCGTCTCGCCCAGGAAGTGGTACATCGCGATCCGGCCCTGCATGGCCGCGACCGAGGCGAGCGCGAAGACGCCCGTGACGTCACCGGCCGCGTAGACGCCCGGGGCCGAGGTGCGGGAGACCTTGTCGGTCCAGATGTGGCCGGACTCCTTGAGCTTGACGCCCGCGCCCTCCAGGCCCATGGCGCCGGTGTTCGGTATGGCGCCGACCGCCATCAGGCAGTGGCTGCCGGTGATGACCCGGCCGTCGGAGAGGGTGACCTCGACGCGGTCGCCGACCCGCTTGACGGCCTCGGCGCGCGAGCGGGCCATGACGTTCATGCCGCGGCGGCGGAAGACGTCCTCCAGGACCGCGGCGGCGTCCGGGTCCTCGCCGGGCAGGACGCGGTCGCGGGAGGAGACCAGCGTCACCTTGGAGCCGAGCGCCTGGTACGCGCCGGCGAACTCGGCGCCGGTCACGCCGGAGCCGACCACGATGAGCTCCTCGGGGAGCTCCTCCAGGTCGTACACCTGCGTCCAGTTGAGGATCCGCTCGCCGTCCGGCTTCGCGTCGGGCAGCTCGCGGGGGCGGCCGCCGGTGGCGATCAGCACGGCGTCGGCGGTGAGGGTCTCGGAGGTGCCGTCGGCCGCCTCGACGACGACGGTGCGGGAGCCGTCCATCGCCTGCATGCCCTCCAGCCGGCCGCGGCCGCGCATCACGCGGGCGCCCGCACGGGTGACGGAGGCGGTGATGTCGTGGGACTGGGCGAGCGCCAGGCGCTTGACCCGTCGGTTCACCTTGCCGAGGTCGACGCCGACGACCCGGGCGGCCTGCTCGATGTGCGGTGTGTCGTCCGCCACGATGATGCCCAGTTCCTCGTACGAGGAGTCGAAGGTGGTCATCACCTCGGCCGTCGCGATCAGGGTCTTCGACGGCACGCAGTCCGTGAGTACCGAAGCCCCGCCCAGACCGTCGCAGTCGACGACGGTCACCTCCGCACCCAGCTGGCTGGCCACCAGGGCCGCTTCGTATCCGCCGGGTCCGCCACCAATGATCACGATCCGAGTCACGTACCCCATTGTCCCGCACGCGCCAAGTGATCACTTACGGGGGCGGTGCCCCACTGTCGTACTCTCATGACCATGTCGCTCTACGCCGCCTACGCCGGCAACCTCGACGCCCGGCTGATGACGCGCCGCGCCCCCCACTCGCCCCTGCGCGGCACCGGGTGGCTGAGCGGCTGGCGGCTGACCTTCGGCGGCGAGCAGATGGGCTGGGAGGGCGCGCTCGCCACCCTGGTGGAGGATCCGCTGCACCAGGTCTTCGTCGGGCTCTACGACATCGCCCCGGTCGACGAGGAGGCGGTGGACCGCTGGGAGGGCGTCCCGCTGGGCATCTACCGGCGGCACCTGGTGCGCGTGCACACCCTCGACGGCGACCTGCCCGCGTGGATCTACGTCCTCAACGACTACGAGGGCGGCCTGCCCTCCGCGCGCTACCTCGGCGAGATCGCGGACGCGGCGGAGTCCGCGGGCGCCCCGCACGACTACGTGATGGAACTGCGCAAGCGGCCCTGCTGACGCTCCGGCAGACGACCCGGCGGCGACACCGCCGGCCGGTACGGCGGCCGGTACGGCGAAGGGCGCGGCAAAGGGCACGGCACAGCCACCCCCGTGGCCCTGCGGGCCCCGTCAATCGGCTGATCCTCCGAAATTTCGCAGACCGTGACCTGGGACGTCTACGCGCGTAGGAGATAACCGGCTACTCTCATCCGCGTGAACTCTTCCGCAACTCCCCACGCCGCCCGCAGCCCGCTGGGCGACCCGTACGCCGCCGCCACGGCCGCCGCCGCCCGCCTGCGCGAGCTGACCGGCGGCGAGACCCACGACGTCGCCCTGGTCATGGGCTCCGGCTGGGTGCCTGCCGCCGACGCCCTCGGCGCGGCCGACCACGAGTTCGCGGTGACCGAGCTGCCGGGCTTCCCGCCGCCGGCCGTGGCCGGGCACTCCGGCAAGGTGCGTTCCGTGCGGATCGGCGACAAGCGGGCGCTGGTCTACCTCGGCCGCAACCACTACTACGAGGGCCACGGCGTCGCCACCGTCGCCCACGGCGTGCGCACCGCCGTCGCCGCCGGCTGCAAGACCGTCGTCCTGACCAACGGCTGCGGCGGGCTGCGCCCCACCTACCGCCCCGGGCAGGCCGTGCTGATCGGCGACCACATCAACATGACGGCCGCCTCCCCGATCGTCGGCGCCAACTTCGTCGACCTCACCGACCTGTACTCGCCGCGGCTGCGCGCCCTGTGCAAGGAGGTCGACCCCTCCCTGGAGGAGGGCGTCTACGTCCAGCTCCCGGGCCCGCACTACGAGACCCCGGCCGAGATCAACATGGTCCGGGTCATCGGCGGCGACCTCGTCGGCATGTCCACCGCGCTGGAGGCCATCGCGGCGCGTGAGGCGGGCGCCGAGGTGCTCGGCATCTCCCTGGTGACCAACCTCGCCGCCGGCATGACCGGCGAGCCGCTGAACCACGAGGAGGTCCTGGAGGCCGGCCGCGACTCCGCCGCGCGCATGGGCAGCCTGCTCGCCCAGGTGCTCGAGCGGATCTGACCCGCCCCGCACCCCCGTCGGGGCGGGCCGGCGCACCCGCGCCGGCAGACCGCGCGCGATCAGGGGGGTGCCCGCACCCTGGTTGGGGAAGGCGCCCTACGGGGAGGTGACCGGACGGCACCCGTCACGGCGCACCGCCCCGCCGCCGTGCCGTACGGGATCCCGCCGCGCGGCCTCCCGCTGTGGTACCTGTCGCGGGCATGACGGGCCATGGGCCCAGGCCGACCCGCGCGGGGCGCGGGCGGCACCGAAGACCGAGACATCGCAGGAGCATCACGTGGCAAGCGCAAGCGAGAACGCGGAGCTGGTCCCTCAGGCACGCACCTGGCTGGCCGAGGACCCGGACCCCGACACCCGCTCCGAGCTGGAGGCCCTGCTCGCGGCCGTCGAGTCGGGCGACACGGCGGCCGCCGACGACCTCGCGGCCCGGTTCGCCGGCACCCTGCAGTTCGGCACCGCGGGGCTGCGCGGGGAGGTCGGCGCGGGCCCGATGCGCATGAACCGCTCCGTGGTCATCCGGGCCGCCGCCGGTCTCGCCGCGTACCTCAAGGCGCAGGGCCGGGGCGACGGTCTGGTCGTCGTGGGTCACGACGCCCGCCACAAGTCGGTGGACTTCGCCCGCGACACCGCCGCCGTCATGGTCGGCGCGGGCCTGCGGGCGGCCGTGCTGCCCGGTCCGCTGCCGACGCCGGTGCTGGCCTTCGCCGTCCGCCACCTGGGCGCGGTCGCGGGGGTCGCGGTGACCGCGAGCCACAACCCCCCGCGCGACAACGGCTACAAGGTCTACCTGGGCGACGGCTCGCAGATCGTCCCGCCCTCCGACGCCGGGATCGCCGACGAGATCGCCGCGGTCGGCCCGCTGGCCGGCGTGCCGCTCGCGGACGAGGGCTGGGAGGTCCTCGGCGACGAGGTCGTCGAGGCCTACCTGGACCGCGCCGCCTCGGTCGTGGACCGCCACACCCCGCGCGACCTCTCGGTCGTCTACACCCCCCTGCACGGGGTCGGCCGCGACGTGCTGACCGCCGCCTTCGTGCGGGCCGGGTTCCCCGCCCCGCACGTCGTCGCCGAACAAGGCGAGCCGGACCCGGACTTCCCCACCGTCGCCTTCCCGAACCCGGAGGAGCCGGGGGCGATGGACCTGGCCTTCGCCGCGGCCCGTGCGCTCGGCCCCGGTGTCGACATCGTCATCGCCAACGACCCCGACGCCGACCGCTGCGCCGTGGCCGTGCCGGACCGCGCTGCCGACGGCGGCTGGCGGATGCTGCGCGGCGACGAGGTCGGCGCGCTGCTCGCCACCCACCTGGTGCACCGCCGGGCCGACGGCACCTTCGCGGCGAGCATCGTCTCCTCCTCCCTGCTGTCGCGCATCGCGGCCCGCGCGGGGCTGCCCTACGCCGACACCCTGACCGGCTTCAAGTGGATCTCCCGGGTGGAGGGCCTGCGCTACGGGTACGAGGAGGCGCTGGGCTACTGCGTCGACCCCGCGGGCGTGCGCGACAAGGACGGCGTCACCGCCGCCCTGGCCGTGGCGGAACTGACCGCCGAGCTCAAGGCCAAGGGCCGCACCCTCTCCGACCTGCTGGACGACATCGCCCTGGAGTACGGGCTGCACGCCACCGACCAGCTCTCGGTACGGGTCGCCGACCTGTCGGTGATCGACGACGCGATGAGCCGGCTGCGCGAGCGGCCGCCCAGCTCGCTGGCCGGTCTCGCCGTCGACTCCGCCGAGGACCTCGCCAAGGGCAGCGCGGAGCTACCGCCCACCGACGGCCTGCGCTACCGGCTGGCCGGCTCACCGGGCGCCGGTGTGGAGTCGGCCCGGGTGATCGTGCGGCCGAGCGGCACCGAGCCCAAGCTGAAGTGCTACCTGGAGGTCGTGCTGCCCGTGCCGGGCGCCGACCGCCTGGCCGCCGTGCGCGCCCAGGCCGCCGAGGTCCTGGCAGCCGTCAAGGCCGACCTCGCGGCGGCCGCCGGGCTTCCCGGCGACGAGGCCGCGGCACGGCCCTGACGCCCCGGACGGAGCGACGGCGCCCCGGTCGTGCCCGCCCGGGCACGGCCGGGGCGCCGTCCTCGCCCCGTCCGCCGGCTCAGCCGATGGCGAGCAGCACGATCAGCACGACCACTCCCGCGACCGCGGGGGCGATCACCTCGTAGGCCCAGCGGACCGTGACCTCGCTGGGCGCGCCCTCCCGGCCGCCGTGCCGCTCGGCGAGCTCGCGCAGCTCGTCGACGACGCGGTCGGACCAGGCCCGGCTCGTGTCCGGGCCCCCGGGACGGGACCCGAGCGTCGCGCCCGGGTCGCCCGCGGCGGCGGCGCGCGACTTGGCCCGCGCGGCCCGCTTGCGGGCCCGCATCGACACCGGGACCGCCCACAGCTGGTACTTCCTGCCCTCCGCGAACAGCTCGGTCGAGTACCCCGAGCGCAGCCCCTCCACGGCGCCCCAGGACGCGGTGACGGTACGGAAGGGATTGCGGACCACGAGCCGGTCGTCGCCCGCCCGGACGACCGGACGCAGGGTGAACGCGACGACCAGCGGCACGATCAGCAGCATCAGCGCGAGGGCCACCCACGGCGTGTTCCCCGTGCCGCGGACGACGGCGTCGATGCCGAGCCACAGCGTGATGGCGAGCATGAGCACGCCGCCTGCGACGCCGGCCGCCGAGCGGTAGGAACGCTCGGCGTACTTCGGCTGCCCGGGGTCGGGCTGCGGTTCGGGGGCGGGATTCTCGGAGCTCGTCATGAGATCAGATTGTGCCTGACCCCGCGCCTGCGCCCCGCGGGGCGGAGGTTGCGTTAGTGCATCGGCGTCAGCGGCCGCTCACTCGTACGCCTTGTCCCGCGCGGAGTCGTAGACGACCTTGCCCCCCGCGTCGTAGCCCTTGATGTGCGGCAGGGCGTCCTCCGCCTGGGCCAGGACCCCCGTCGCGGCGAAGTACCCGTGGTCAAGCGCAGCCTGTTGCGTGACGCCGCCCCAGGAGACGGTGACCTTGGCGACGCCGGGCTCGACCGTGCCGACGCTGCCCCAGCGGAAGGGGAACCGGTACGGCAGCCCCGGGCCGGTGGCGGTGTCCTGCTTGTAGAGCCGGTAGGCGTTGTCGTCCGGCACGACGGGCCCGCGGCCGGGGTCGGAGCTGTCGCCCGAGCTGACGTTCACGCCCTGCGCCTCCCCGCCCTTGTCCGTGCAGATCAGCCGGACCGGCGTGCCGCCGGGGGTGCCGACCGCCACCACCCGGATGCCGTCGCCGGGTGAGTTCATGTCGCCGGTGGCGTTCAGCGCGAGGAGCACCCGGTAGTCCTCGGGCTTACCGAGCTCCTGTGCGGCGGGCGAGTCCGCCCGCTGGTGCTGCGCGTCGAAGGCGAGGCACCCCTCCAGGGCCTCGGCCGCCCGCTCCAGCGTGATCCCGTCGGCGAGTTGCCCCGGCGTGACCGGAGCCGCCGGCCCGCTCGGTGCCGCGCTCGTGCGCACCGGTGCGGACGGGTGCGGCGAGCCGGCGCTCGCCCGCACCGACGGCCGGGCGTCCTGACCCGGCAGGGCGGCCGCACCGCCGCCGGGCTGGTAGTGCATCGCGACGGCCGTGCCGGGCACCACGACGAGTGCCGCCAGCCCGGCCCCGGCGGCGAACACCCGGCGTCTGCGGCTCGTCCTGCCCTGCCGCACGATCGTGGCGTAGGGCGCCTCGCGCGTGTGCAGTCCGTCCGTCTGTTCCTCCAGGAGCTCGCGCAGCCGCGCCTCGAACTCCGTGTCGCCGTCCGCGGGGCCGTGCCCCGCCGTGTCTCCCGTGTCCCTCATCGGGCCCCTCCTTCGAGCTTCGTGTCCTTCGCCGTGCCCCAGCGCCCCGGCCGCCTCGCCGCGCCGGCCCCCGCGCCGACCGGCTCCCCGGCCGTCACGGCCGTGCCCAGCCGGGCCCGCAGCTTGGCCAGGCCCCTGGCCGCCTGGCTCTTGACCGTCCCGGCCGAGCAGCCCAGGGCGTGGGCCACCTCCGTCTCGGACAGGTCGTCCCAGTACCGCAGCACGACCACGGCCCGCTGCCGGGCGGGCAGTTCGCCGAGGGCGGCGAGCAGCTCCTCGCGCTGCGCCACCCGTGCCGTGGGATCGGCCCCGGCGCCCTCGGGCGGTACGTCCGTGAGCCGTTCGGCCACGCGTTTCTTGCGGAACCGGTCCTTGTTGCAGCTGATCAGGATCCGCCGCACGTACGCGTCCGGGTTGTCGCTGCGCTGCACCCGCCGCCAGGACCGGTAGGCCTTGGCCAGCGCGGTCTGCGCCAGGTCCTCCGCGTGATGCCCGTCACCTGTGAGCAGGTAGGCGGTCCTGACCAGATGGGCCCATCTGGCGCGGACGTAGCCTTGGAACTCCGCCTCGTCGTCTGGATTCATCGATGACCCCCTTCACCCACCAGACCACCGGTTCCGCCGATTCGGTTGCCGGGCCCCCCGGAAGGGGCCGGACGGATCCGTCCGTGACGGTGACATTCGCTACGCGCGTAGATATGCTGGTCTGGTGACCATGCCCACCACTGTTCCCGCTCACGGCCCCGACGCCGCGGCCCGGCTGGCGTCGATGGCCGACGTCACGGCCTCCGACGCCGCGCTGCGCCGCTACCTGCACGGGCTGCCCGGCGTCGACGCGGTCGGCCTCGAGGCCCGCGCCGCAAGCCTCGGCACCCGTTCGATCAAGACCACGGCGAAGGCGTACGCCATCGACCTGGCGATCTCGATGATCGACCTCACCACGCTGGAAGGCGCGGACACCCCGGGCAAGGTCCGGGCGCTGTGCGCCAAGGGCGTCAACCCGGACCCGACCGACCGCACGACCCCCAGGGTCGCCGCGATCTGCGTCTACCCGGACATGGCCGCGACCGCCAAGGAGGCCCTCGGCGACTCCGGCGTGCGCGTCGCCTCCGTCGCCACCGCCTTCCCGGCCGGCCGTGCCGCGCTGCCGGTCAAGCTCGCCGACACCGCCGACGCGGTGGCCGCCGGCGCCGACGAAGTGGACATGGTCATCGACCGCGGCGCCTTCCTCGCCGGCCACTACCTGAAGGTCTTCGAGGAGATCAAGGCGGTGAAGGAGGCCTGCCGCCGGCCCGACGGCAGCTCCGCCCACCTCAAGGTCATCTTCGAGACCGGCGAGCTGGCGACGTACGACAACATCCGCCGCGCCTCCTGGCTCGGCATGCTCGCCGGCGCCGACTTCATCAAGACCTCCACCGGCAAGGTGGCCGTCAACGCCACCCCCGCCAACACCCTGCTGATGCTCGAGGCGGTGCGCGACTTCCGCGCCGCCACGGGCGTGCAGGTCGGCGTGAAGCCGGCCGGCGGCATCCGCACCTCCAAGGACGCCATCAAGTTCCTGGTCCTCGTCAACGAGACCGTGGGCGAAGAGTGGCTGAGCAACGAGTGGTTCCGCTTCGGTGCCTCCAGCCTGCTGAACGACCTGCTCATGCAGCGTCAGAAGCTGAGCACCGGCCGCTACTCCGGCCCCGACTACGTGACGGTGGACTGAGAACTCCGATGACACAGACCAAGAAGAACCAGCAGCCCCAGCCGGCCGCGCAGCCGAAGCCGGGCTCCGCCTTCGCGTACGCGCCGGCCCCGGAGTCCCGCTCCGTCGTCGACATCGCCCCGTCCTACGGCCTGTTCATCGACGGCGAGTTCACCGACGCCGCCGACGGCCGGGTCTTCAAGACCGTGAGCCCCTCCACCGAGGAGGTCCTCTCCGAGGTCGCCCGGGCCGGCGAGGCGGACGTGGACCGGGCCGTCGGGGCCGCCCGCAAGGCCTTCGCGTCGTGGTCGGCGCTGCCCGGCTCCGAGCGGGCCAAGTACCTGTTCCGCATCGCCCGGATCGTCCAGGAGCGCTCGCGCGAGCTGGCCGTCCTGGAGACGCTGGACAACGGCAAGCCGATCAAGGAGACCCGCGACGCCGACCTCCCGCTGGTCGCCGCGCACTTCTTCTACTACGCCGGCTGGGCCGACAAGCTCGGGCACGCCGGCTTCGGCCCGGCCCCCCGCCCGCTGGGCGTGGCCGGCCAGGTCATCCCGTGGAACTTCCCGCTGCTGATGCTGGCGTGGAAGATCGCCCCCGCGCTGGCCACCGGCAACACGGTCGTGCTCAAGCCGGCCGAGACCACCCCGCTGTCGGCGCTGTTCTTCGCCGACATCTGCCGCCAGGCGGGCCTGCCCAAGGGCGTCGTCAACGTCCTCCCCGGCTACGGTGACGCCGGCGCCGCGCTGGTCGCGCACGAGGACGTGGACAAGGTCGCCTTCACCGGCTCCACCGCCGTCGGCAAGCAGATCGCCCGCACCGTCGCCGGCAGCCGGAAGAAGCTCACCCTGGAGCTCGGCGGCAAGGGCGCCAACATCGTCTTCGACGACGCGCCCGTCGACCAGGCCGTCGAGGGCATCGTCAACGGCATCTTCTTCAACCAGGGTCAGGTCTGCTGCGCGGGCTCGCGGCTGCTGGTCCAGGAGTCCGTCGCGGACGAGGTGCTGGACGCGCTCAAGCGCCGGCTGTCGACGCTGCGCGTCGGCGACCCGCTGGACAAGAACACCGACATCGGCGCGATCAACTCCGCCGAGCAGCTGGCCCGGATCACCGCGCTCGCCGAGGCCGGCGAGGCCGAGGGCGCCGAGCGCTGGTCGCCGGCGTGCGAACTGCCCTCCGCGGGCTACTGGTTCGCGCCGACGCTCTTCACCGGGGTCACCCAGGCGCACCGCGTCGCCCGCGAGGAGATCTTCGGCCCGGTGCTGTCGGTGCTCACCTTCCGCACCCCGGCCGAGGCCGTGGAGAAGGCCAACAACACCCCGTACGGCCTGTCCGCCGGGATCTGGACGGAGAAGGGCTCGCGCATCCTCTCGGTCGCGAACCAGCTGCGGGCCGGTGTGGTGTGGGCCAACACGTTCAACAAGTTCGACCCGACCTCGCCCTTCGGCGGCTACAAGGAGTCGGGCTTCGGCCGTGAGGGCGGCCGCCACGGTCTGGAGGCCTACCTCGATGTCTGACAAGCACGAGAAGACCGAGGCGGCGCGGCTGTCCGTCTTCAAGACCTACAAGCTGTTCGTCGGGGGCAAGTTCCCGCGCAGCGAGAGCGGGCGGGTGTACGAGGTGACCGACGCCAAGGGCAAGTGGCTCGCCAACGCCCCGCAGTCCTCCCGCAAGGACGCCCGTGACGCGGTGTCCGCCGCCCGCAAGGCCTTCGCCGGCTGGTCGGGTGCGACCGCGTACAACCGGGGGCAGATCCTCTACCGCGTCGCGGAGATGCTGGAGGGCCGCCGGGAGCAGTTCGTGCGCGAGGTCGCCGAGGCCGAGGGGCTGTCGAAGTCCAAGGCGGCGGCCGTGGTGGACGCCGCGATCGACCGCTGGGTCTGGTACGCGGGCTGGACGGACAAGATCGCCCAGGTCGTAGGCGGCGCCAACCCGGTGGCGGGCCCGTACTTCAACCTGTCGAGCCCCGAACCGACCGGTGTGGTGGCGGTCGTGGCGCCGCAGGAGTCGTCCTTCCTCGGCCTGGTCTCGGTGATCGCCCCGGTGATCGCCACCGGCAACACCGCCGTGGTGGTGACCAGTGAGCGGGCCCCGCTGCCCGCGCTGTCGCTGGGCGAGGTGCTGGCCACCTCCGACCTGCCGGGCGGGGTGGTCAACATCCTGTCCGGCCGCACCGCCGAGGTCGCGCCGACGCTCGCGGCGCACATGGACGTCAACGCGCTGGACCTGGCGGGGACGGTGGACGACGCCGCGCTCGCGAAGGAGCTGGAGGTCGCCGCCGCGGACAACCTCAAGCGCGTGCTCCGTCCACAGGCTGTGGACTGGGCCGCCGAGCCCGGCACGGACCGCATGACGGCCTTCCTGGAGACCAAGACCGTCTGGCACCCCGCGGGTGCCGGCGCGGCCTCCGGCTCCGCGTACTGACCCGTTCCCCCGGCGGCCCGTCCCGTCGCCGGGGGGACGACGGCGCCCGCACGACCGGCGGCGGGCCCCCGCGAACGAGACGTCCGCGGGGGCCCGCCGCCGTACGCGTGGCCGTACGCGTCCCGGAGCGGCGTCAGCCGCCCTGCAGGGTCCTGACGGTGTCGCCGACCAGCGGCAGGTCGGAGACCGTACGGCTGTCGGCGACCGGCTTGGTGACGTCCGCGGTGGAGACCGGCTTGAAGTCGGCGACCTGCGAACCCACGGAGTTGTCCAGCGGGTTGACGCTGGTCTGCGCGAACGGGTTGACCGGCAGGCGGTTCACCGTGCCGATCAGGGCCGACGTCGCCGCCCGGCCGGCCTTGGCGGCCGTGGCCGCTCCTTCGCTCTCGGCGTCCGCGTGCGCCGCCCCCGCCGAGGCGACGGCCGCGACGGACGACACCGCGAGGACGGTGGCGCGGAGAAGGGTGCGGGAGAACTGCGGCATGAGGATCCACCTGCCTGGTCGCCGGCCCGCCCACGGACCGGTCCCGGGACGGCGCGGCGACCGTCCCCGTACGCGACAATGACGTCACTCACGGTATTAGGTTGAACATCACGCATCCAAAGCATGTCCCGGCGGGTCACTCCAAAGGCGTAATGCGTCACACTGGTGTCCCGTGAGCTCTCGCCCTCCCGCCGCCCGCGTGATCCTGCTGACCGGTCCCTCCGGATCCGGCAAGTCCTCCCTCGCCGCCCGCACCGGCCTGCCGGTCCTGCGGCTGGACGACTTCTACAAGGAGCACGACGACCCGTCGCTCCCCATGCTTCCGAGCGGCATCGGCGCCGACTGGGACTCCCCGTCGTCCTGGAACGCCGACGCGGCGGTGGACGCCGTCGCGGAGTTGTGCACCACGGGCCGGACGGCCGTCCCGGTGTACGAGATCTCCACCAGCTCCATCACCGGGCGGGCGGAGGTCGGCCTCGACGGGGCGCCGCTGTTCATCGCCGAGGGCATCTTCGCCGCCGACATCGTCGCGCGCTGCGCCGAACTCGGCCTGCTCGCGGACGCGCTGTGCCTGAGCCGGGGCGCGGTCACCACCGCACGCCGCCGCTTCGTCCGCGACCTGCGCGAGGGGCGGAAGTCGCTGTCCTTCCTGCTGCGCCGCGGCTGGAACCTGATGCGCGCCGAACGGGACATCGTCGCCCGGCACGCGGCGCTCGGGGCGCACGTGTGCGACCGCGACGAGGCGCTGGAACGGATCGGTCGTGCAAAATTCCCACCGGTCGCCGTCCGGGTTTGAACGAAACGGCGCGCGGGTCCGTAAGGACATGCGTGAGGGAGCGGTGCGCACAGACCCCCCGCTGGGCGCGACCGCTCCCTCTTGCTTCCCCCGATCCCCCCGTGGGCTCCCCCGATCCCCCCGATCCCCCGTGGGCCCCCCGGTTCCCCCGTTCCCCCCGGCGTCAGGCCACCAGCTCGCCGAACGCCGCCTCTTCGTCGACGCCCGCGCTGAGCGTCTGGTCCTCGCGCAGCCGGCGCAGGGAGCGCCAGATGCTGCTCTTCACCGTGCCGACGCTGATGCCGAGGATCTCGGCGATCTCCGGGTCGGTGCGGCCCTCGTAGTAACGGAGCACCAGCATCGTGCGCTGCGGCTCCGGGAGCTTGGCCAGTGCCTGCCACAGCACGGCCCGCAGTTCGGTGCCGCGCATCGCGTCCGTCTCGCCCGCCGTCTCCGGCAGCTCCTCGGTCGGGTACTCGTTGAGCTTGCGGCGCCGCCAGGCGCTGATGTGCAGGTTGGTCATGGTCCGGCGCAGGTAGCCGCCGACCGCGGCCTTGTCGCTGATCCGGTCCCAGGCCCGGTAGGTGGAGAACAGCGCGCTCTGCAGCAGGTCCTCCGCCTCGTAGCGGTCGCCCGTCAGGTGGTAGGCGGTCGCGTACAGGGAGGCCCGGCGCTCCTGGACGTACGCGGTGAAGTCCGCGTCCGCCGTGAAGCACCGCTCCCCCGGGATCTCCCGGGCCCCCGTGGCCTCCCCGCCGGCGACACCCCCGTGTCCCCCGTCTCCCCCGTGACCGCCCTCGACCGCCGTGATGTACGGCGGCCGGTTGCGGACCACCTGACGCCCGGTGCCACGAGCGCACCCCCGCCCGCCCGTGGCACCGGACTTCTCTGCGCCCCTGCCCGCGGTGTGCAGGCGCGGCTGAAGGACTGCGGTGGTCGTCGTGCTGTGCAGTGCGTTCATTTCGCGCCCCCCGTGGGTGGAGCCGGTCTGGTCTTCGTACCTGTCCGGCGAGGGCCGCCCGGTGGCGTCCCCGTCGATGGGCATTAGCCTGCCGTGCCAGTTTCATGGCGCTGTCCGCCGAGTGTCACAGCCCCGTCACAGACCACGGCGGTACCTTCCACGGGTCCTCTTGGGAGAGAATGCGAGCGTGCCTTTCCTGTTGCTGATCGAGGACGACGACGCCATCCGAGCGAGCCTCGAACTCGCCCTGTCGCGCCAGGGCCACCGTGTGGTGGCCGCGGCCACGGGCGAGGACGGGCTGAAACTGCTGCGTGAGCAGCGGCCGGACCTGATCGTGCTGGACGTGATGCTCCCGGGCATCGACGGATTCGAGGTGTGCCGGCGCATCCGGCGCACCGACCAACTGCCGATCATCCTGCTGACCGCGCGCTCCGACGACATCGACGTCGTGGTGGGTCTGGAGTCCGGCGCCGACGACTACGTCCTCAAGCCCATCCAGCCCCGCGTGCTGGACGCCCGCATCCGTGCCGTGCTGCGGCGGGGTGAGCGGGACAGCACCGACTCGGCCGCCTTCGGCAGCATCGTCATCGACCGCTCGGCGATGACCGTCACGAAGAACGGCGAGGACCTGCAGCTCACGCCGACCGAGCTGCGGCTGCTGCTGGAGCTGAGCCGCCGGCCCGGACAGGCCCTGTCCCGGCAGCAGTTGCTGCGGCTGGTGTGGGAGCACGACTACCTCGGCGACTCGCGGCTGGTGGACGCCTGCGTGCAGCGGCTGCGCGCCAAGATCGAGGACGTGCCCTCGTCGCCGACCCTGATCCGTACCGTCCGGGGTGTCGGGTACCGCCTGGACGCGCCGGCGTGACTCAACCGCTCCACGAGGACCGCGAGGACACGACGGGTGACGACGGCACGGACCGGCGGCTGAGCGGCTGGAGGTCGCGGCTGCTGCGGCTGACCAGCCTGCGGCTGCGGCTGGTCGCCGTCTTCGCCGCGGTGGCCCTGGCGGCCGCCGTCTCGGCCTCCGGCATCGCGTACTGGCTCAACCGCGACGCCGTGCTGACCCGCGCCCAGAACGCCGCCCTCAACGACTTCCGCGCCTCGATGACCCGCAACGCGGGCTCGCTGCCCCGGCACCCGTCCTGCGACAAGCTGGCCGACGCCGCGCGCAACATCGGCAGCAGCACGCAGAACTACCAGGTGCTGCTGATCGGCACCGGCCCGGACGGCGAGCGCTGCGCGACCAAGTCGCAGAGCGACGGCTTCTCGCTGGACGCCGTCCCCTCCACGCTCCGCAAGGCCGTCAGCAAGCGCAACCCCAAGGCGGGCGACCCCGCCGAGTACCACCTGTACTGGCAGCGGGTCACCCGCGACGGCCAGCCGTACCTGGTGGGCGGGGCCAAGGTGATCGGCGGCGGGCCGACCGGCTACATGTTCAAGTCGCTGGAGGCCGAGCGCAAGGACCTCAACTCGCTGGCCTGGTCGCTCGGCATCGCCACCGCCCTCGCCCTGATCGGCGCGGCCCTGCTCGCCCAGGCCGCGGCCTCCACCGTGCTGCGGCCCGTGGCCCGCCTCGGGGACGCCGCCAGGCGGCTCGGCGAGGGCAAGCTCGACACCCGGCTGCGGGTCACCGGCACCGACGAACTCGCCGAGCTGTCGCGGACGTTCAACCGCACCGCGGAACGGCTGGAGATGCGGGTGGACGAGCTCAGCCAGCGCGAGGCGGCCAGCCGCCGCTTCGTGGCCGACATGTCGCACGAGCTGCGCACCCCGCTGACCGCCATCACCGCCGTGACCGAGGTCCTGGAGGACGAGGCGGACTCGCTCGACCCGATGATCGCCCCGGCGGTGCGGCTGGTGGTCAGCGAGACCAAGCGGCTGGGCGAGCTGGTGGAGAACCTGATGGAGGTCACCCGCTTCGACGCGGGCACGGCCCGCCTGGTCATGGACGACGTCGACGTCTCCGACCTGGTCACCGCCTGCATCGACGCCCGTGCCTGGCTCGACGCGGTGGAACTGGACGCGCCGCGCGGCATCATCGCGCTGCTCGACCCGCGCCGCATCGACGTGATCCTGGCCAACCTGATCGGCAACGCCCTCAAGCACGGCGGTTCGCCGGTCCGGGTCAAGGTCAGGCAGGACGGGGACGAACTCGTCGTCGAGGTCGCCGACAACGGCCCCGGCATCCCGGAGGACGTGCTGCCGCACGTCTTCGACCGGTTCTTCAAGGCGGACGCCTCCCGGGCCCGTTCCGAGGGGAGCGGCCTGGGCCTGTCCATCGCCCTGGAGAACGCGCACATCCACGGCGGAGAGATCGCCGCGGCCAACGACCCTGCCGGCGGTGCGGTGTTCACGCTGCGGCTGCCGATGCGCACCGGGGCGGGCCAGGCGGCGGAGACCGAGGAAGGGAACGAGAGCAAGTGACGCAGCCGTCCCGGGGCGCCGCCCCGGACGCCCCGGCTCCGACCTCCGCGGGTGCCGCCCGCCGTCGGCGCGCCCCGCTCCTCACCCTGCTCGGCGTGGTCCTGCTGGCCGGCTGCGGCATCCGCACCACCTCGGTGCCGGTGGACGCCGGGCCCGCGCCCTCCCGTGTCTCCTGCGCGGTGCCGGACGAGGAGGCGACCGCCACGGCGACGACCTCGGCGTCGCCCCGCGGGCTGACCGCCCGGGTGTACCTGGTGTGCAGCGCCCAGGTGGCCGCGGTGAACCGCTCGGTGCGGACCGAGGGCCTGGACCAGCTGGGCACGGCCGTGCTGCTCCTGCGCGAACTGCAGCACAAGCCGCGCGGCGGGGAGTCGTCGGCCGGCTTCACCACGGCCGTGCAGGGCGACCTCGCGGTGGAGGGACCGCGCCGCGACGACCCGCGCGGCTCGCTGCGGCTCAGCGCCCCGCTGGGCGACCTGCCGCCGTTCGCGCTCGCCCAGCTGGTGTGCACCTACGCGGGGACGGCCGCGAGCTCCGTCACCGGCGGGGTGCTCCTGGGCGGCCCCGACGACACCCCGGTGCGCCGCTTCACCTGCACCGGCGACCTGCGCACCGACCCGGAGGCGGCCGAGACCGCTGGAACCGCCGTAAAGTGACGGACGTCCTTCCAGGCGTGCGGCGCGACGGCTCTCTCCCGAAAGTGCGCGCGGTGGGCCTGGTACTCGCCGCGGTCCATCTGGCCCTGGTCGGGTGGCTGATGTTGCGTCCGCAGTACGTGCCCTGGGTGGACGCCCCCAACCTCCGTCCGTTCGCCAGCATCCGCTCCGACCTCGCCCTCGGGCCCGCGGAGGCGGCCCGCCGGATCGGCGCGGGGCTGGCGCTGCTGGCCCCGCTGGGTGTGCTGCTGCCGATGGCGGGCGGCCGGGTGCGGGTGTCGGCGCCGGGCTCGTTCGCGCGCACGGTCTTCGCGGGGCTGATGATCTCGCTCGCGCTGGAGTTCGTGCAGACCGGGGTGCCGGGCCAGATATTCGACGTGGACGCCCTGCTGCTCAACACGGCCGGGGTCGCGCTGGCCCACCTCGCCGTGGTGCCCGCGGTGCGCGCCTGGGTGCACCGGCGCAGCGTCCGCCGGCAGGCCCGGCTGACCGGCACTCAGGGGCGGACCCCGAGGATTCCCAGGGTCGGGATCGCACCGTAGAGCGACGATTCACGACGGTATGCGCTCGTACGGTGATGTCATCGGCCGGAGAGACCGGCCTGGACTCCCGAAGGAGCACCCACCATGTCCGCACTGGTCCGCCCCCGTCACGGCCGGATGATCGCCGGGGTCTGCGCCGGGCTCGCAGACCGGTTCGGCACCTCCGCCACCACGATGCGCGTGATCTTCCTGCTGTCGTGCCTGCTGCCCGGGCCGCAGTTCCTGCTCTACCTCGCGCTGTGGCTGCTGCTGCCGAACGAGGGGGGCACGAAGGCCGCCGTGTGACGCCACGGCCCCGGAGCACCGGCGGGCCGCACCCCTCAGGGGTGCGGCCCGTCCGCCGTGCGTACGGCCGGTGCTCAGCCGCCGATCGGCAGGCCCTGCAGCGGGAGCTGACCCAGCGGCAGCTGCCCGCCGACCGGGAGGCCGCCGAGCAGGGTGCCCAGGCCCTGGGGGGCGTTCTGCACACCGGGGACGAGGTTGGTCGACTTCGGCAGGCCGCTGGTGACGGCGTCGACCGGGACCGCCTTCGCGACGTTGGCGACCGGCACGGAGGCCGGCAGGGCCGAGGCGTCCGGCAGGCCGAGGTTGGCTTCCGTCGGAGCGGCGGAGGCGACGCCCGCGGCGGCCCCGACGAAGGCCACGCCCAGCGCGGCGGCACCGAGAGTCTTGACGGTTCCGGTCTTCATGGTTGCGATCCTCGTGATGGGGGATGGTGCGTCCGCCGCGGCACACACGGATGGTGTTCGCGGGATTTCGGAACGTAGCGACGGAACGCGGGGCGGTGCAAGCAGCCGCGCGCGGCCGCCCGGGGCCCGGACCGGCCCGCACCGGAACGGCGGGCCGGCCCGGTCCTCATCCCTCTTCCGGCGAGGAATCGCTGGCCACGGCGGTGCCAGCGGTCGTCTGGCGGAACAGCCACTCGGCCTTCAGCTCCGAGTAACCGGGCTTGATCACGTCATTGATCATCGCGAGACGTTCATCGAAAGGGATGAAGGCCGACTTCATCGCGTTGACCGTGAACCACTGCATGTCGTCGAGGGTGTAGCCGAACGCGGCCACCAGTTCGGCGAACTCGCGGCTCATGCTCGTACCGCTCATCAGGCGGTTGTCAGTGTTGACCGTGACCCGGAAGTGCAGCCGGCGCAGCAGCCCGATGGGGTGCTGCGCGTACGAGGCGGCCGCGCCGGTCTGCAGGTTGGAGGTGGGGCACATCTCCAGGGGGATGCGCTTGTCGCGCACGTAGTTGGCGAGCCGCCCGAGGGAGACGGAGCCGTCGTCCGCGACCTCGATGTCGTCGATGATGCGCACGCCGTGGCCGAGCCGGTCGGCGCCGCACCACTGCAGCGCCTGCCAGATGGAGGGCAGGCCGAAGGCCTCGCCGGCATGGATGGTGAAGTGGAAGTTCTCCCGCTGGAGGTACTCGAAGGCGTCGAGGTGGCGGGTGGGCGGGAAGCCGGCCTCTGCGCCCGCGATGTCGAAGCCGACGACGCCCCGGTCGCGGTAGCGGATGGCCAGTTCGGCGATCTCCTGGGAGCGGGCGGCGTGCCGCATCGCGGTGAGCAGGGCGCCCACCCGGATCCGGCCGCCCGCCTCGCGGGCCCGCCGTTCGCCCTCCCGGAAGCCCTCGTTGACGGCCTCCACGACCTCGTCGAGGGAGAGCCCGCGTTCGACGTGGAGTTCCGGGGCGTAGCGCACCTCGGCGTAGACGACGCCGTCCGCGGCGAGGTCCTCCGCGCACTCGGCGGCGACCCGGGTGAGCGCCTCGCGGGTCTGCATGACGCCGACCGTGTGCGAGAAGGTCTCCAGGTAGCGCTCCAGCGATCCGGAGTCGGCGGCCTCGCGGAACCAGGTGCCGAGCTTGTCCGGGTCGGTCTCGGGCAGGCCGTCGTAGCCCGAGGTGCGGGCCAGGTCGACGACGGTGCCGGGGCGCACGCCGCCGTCGAGGTGGTCGTGGAGCAGTACCTTGGGCGCGCGCCGGATCTGCTCGGGCGTGGGGGTGGCCCCCGCAGCGCCCGCGGGGAAGGGGAGCGTGCTTGAGCTCGTCATTTCCGAAACATACCCCCTACGCGCGTAGAACTCTTGGATGATGCTGAATATTGACCTCCTGGCCAGGTCGTGCACACCTTCCCGTCTGCCATGGTTACGCCATGGCTTCGCAAGCTTTACCGGTGCGTGGTGCGCGGTTGGGGAAGAGAGTGACTCCGGGTCTGAACCCGGCGGCCCGGCGGGAGACGGACGAGGAGGCGGTCCGTGCTGCCGTGCTGCTGCTGCCCGGCGGCAGTGCGCTGAGCACCCGCCGGCGCTCGCCCGTGGCCGCCGCGGCGATGGTGCCGCTGGCGCGCCGGCTGGTGCGGGCGGCGGGACGCGGTGAGGGCCTGGCGGTGCACGTCGTGCACTACCGCTTCCGCGGCTGGAACGGCGGTCACGCCCACCCGGCCGAGGACGCGCAGTGGGCGGTCGACGAGGTCGTCCGCCGTTACGGTGACGTACCGGTGTCGCTGGTCGGCATGGACATGGGCGCCCGTGCCGCGCTGCGGGCCGCGGGCCACCCGGCCGTCAACTCCGCGGTCGCCATAGCCCCGTGGCTGCCGGACGGGCCCGAACCCGATCCGGTGAAACAGCTGATAGGCCGCCACGTCCTGATCGTGCACGGCACGAACGACGGCTCCACCCACCCGGACCTCTCCTACCGGCTGGCCGAGCGGGTGAAGAAGGTCAACCGGGACGTGTGCCGCTTCGAGGTGCACACCGACGGCCACCTGCTCCACGACCACCGCTCCGAAGTGGCCTCCCTGACGTCCGACTTCGTCCTCGGCACCCTGCTGGGACGTTCCTTCGCCCGCCCGGTCGCCGACGCGCTGGCCGCCCCTCCCCCGCTCGGCCTGCGCATGCCCCTGGCCTCCGGCTTCGGCCGGTCCCCCCAACTGCGCTGAGCCGTCCGGCGACCCCCGGGCTCACCGCCGCCCGCCCACCCTCCGTTCGACGAGGTCGGCGACCCGGGTGAACGCGGCCACCTCGTCCTCGGGCAGGGCGGCGCCGGGACCTGCCAGGAGGACCGACGCCGCCAGGCGGAAGATCAGGGCGCGCAGGAGCAACTGCGCGCCCTCGGCACCGGGGGCGGCCGAGTCCACCAGGTCGTGCGGAGCGCCGTGGTGGAGGAGGCCGTCGACCGCCACGATCGCGTCGGCGTACGCGACGGGTCGCCAGTACGGGGAGAAGTCGATGACCGCGGGGTCCCGGCCGGCCGCGAAGAGGACGTTCCCCGTCAGGTCGCCGTGGATGAGCCGGGCCGGCGCGTCGAACGGTGCGCGGAGCCGCTCCAGCCGGGCGAGCGGCCTCGAGACGTCCGCCGGCGTCCACGCCGTCGCCTCCCCCCAGGCGAGGCGATCGGCCACCGCCCACGGATGCCGCCGCGCGTCCAGGTGAGCGGGACGCGGCACATCGCGCAGGGCCTCGTGGAAGGCCCTTCCCGCGGCCAGCAGGTCGGCCCATCTGCCGGCGGGGCCGGGCTCCCCCGGCAGGAACTCGGTCGCTGCCCAGCCTTCGACGACGTGGCCGCCGTCCGTGGAGCGCAGGAACCGCGGCACCCGGAAACCCGGGCGCCCCCGCAGACGTTCCATCAGCCCCGCGGCCCATGCGGTCTCCGCCGCGTCGGCGCCCGGCTTCAGCACCGCGCCGGCCACCCGGAAGCTCTGCCCCCGGCCTCCTTCGAGCGGCTCGGGCCGGCCGGACAGCCCGAAGGCCTCCAGGACACGCGGGGGCGGCGGGATCGCGCCGGTCGCACGGGGCATGCGCCGTATCCTCCGGGACCGGCGGCACCCCGCGCATCCGGGTTCCGGGGCGGCCCCGCGCAGGGTCTCGGCCTCCTCCCCCTCGAAACCCACCCGCGGGGTGAAGCCCGCCTCCGCGCACAGGGCGTCGGTGATGCGCCGCAGCCCGTACCCGGCCTCCAGGCTCACGAACAGCTCCCCCGAGGCCTCCGCCAGACGCACCCTGCGACGGGAGGCAAGGCGCAGCGAACTCAGCGGGGAGCCGCCGCCAGCAGCGCGGGAAGGTCGCGCATGTCATCGAAGACGACGGTTCCCGGGCCTTCCAGCCGCGAGGCCGGCGTGAGCCCGCCGCAGTAGCCGAAGGCCCGCATGCCGGCGGCCCGGGCGGCCTGCACGCCGTAGGCACTGTCCTCGATCACCGCGCACCGCGCGGGCTCCACCCCCATCGAGCGGGCGGCGTGCAGGAAGAGATCGGGTGCGGGCTTTCCCCGACGGACGTCGGCCGCGCTGAAGATGCGCTCCTCGAAGTGGTCCCGCAGAGCAGTGATCTCCAGGCTCCGTCTGATCCCGGCGTGGTCACCGTTGGACGCGACGCAGCAGGCCGTGGTCAGACGGTCCAGAACCTCCGCGATGCCGTCGACGGCCGTCAGTTCGGCCTCGAGAGCCGCCTCGTACAGGTGCTCGTACGGCTGCTGCCAGTCCTTCTCCAGGCGCCGTCCGAGCCGTTCTTCGACGGCGGCGGTGTACACCTCGGTGGACGAACCCACGAACCGCTCGATGATCTCGGCCTCGGTGAACGCGCACCCCAGCTCGGCCATGATCATCGCGTCGACTCTGACGCATATCCTCTCGCTGTCCACCAGCACGCCGTCGCAGTCGAAGATCACCAGCTCCACAGGGCTCCACGTCATGACCGGCATCGTAGAGGCGCCGCCGGACACGTCCCCTGCCCGCACGGGTCCCAGGTCGCAGGCACCCGTCACTCGCCCCGGACCGGCCGGCGCCGTCAGGCGGGGAGGAGTTGGCCGCGCCGGCTCAGGAGGAACTTCTTGAACGCGGCGACGGGGGCCGTGTCGGCGTGGCCGCCGAGCCAGGCCACCCCGATCTCGCGGACCGCGCGCGGGGCCGTGACGGTCAGCTCCACGACGCCCGGACGCGGCACGAGCGGGGGAGGCAGCAGGGCCACGCCCAGGCCGGCGGCGACCAGCCCGCGCAGGGTCTCGGCCTCCTCCCCCTCGAAGCCCACCCGCGGGGTGAAGCCCGCCTCCGCGCACAGGGCGTCGGTGATGCGCCGCAACCCGTACCCGGCCTCCAGGCTCACGAACAGCTCCCCGGAGGCCTCCGCCAGGCGCACCCTGCGGCGGGTCGCGAGCCGGTGGTCGGCGGGGACGACCAGCCGCAGCCGCTGCTCGTCCAGGCGGCGGACGACCAGGTCCGGGGCGTCCGGCACCGGTGAGGTCAGGCAGAGGTCCAGCTCGCCCGCGCGCAGCCCGGCGAGCATCGCCTCGCCGTAGTTCTGCACCAACTGGAAGCGGATCCGCGGGTGGTCGGCGCGGAAGGCGCGCAGCAGCGCCGGTACGGTCTCCGGGCCGAGGGTGTGGAGGAAGCCGAAGGCGACCCGTCCCGACTGGGGGTCGGCCGCGGCGCGCACGGACTCCGCCGAGCGCTCCACCTCGCCCAGCGCCCGCTCCACGGAGGCGAGGAAGCCGCGGCCGGCGGGGGTGAGCGAGACCGTACGGCCCTGCCGGGCGAAGAGCGTCACGCCCAGGTCGAGTTCGAGCCGGGCCATCGCCCGGCTCAGCGTGGACTGCGGCACGCCGAGCTCACGCGCCGCGCGGGTGACGTGCTCGTGCCGCGCCACGGCGGCGAACTGGGCCAGCCGGGGCGCCAGCACCGCCGCCCAGGACGCGCTGTCCAGCTCCGCCCGCATGTCTGTTGCGTCACGGGACTGCGACGGCGATCGGGCTGACCTCGCTTCATGCACCATGGGAACGATTATGGGCGCCGTGTGCATTGGACGCATGAAACGGGCCAGGCCTAGCGTGAAGACATGCCTCCCGCCGATACGGGGGCGTCCACCATGACACGGCCGGGCGCCGCCCCCTCCGCCTCCTCATCCGCCACGCTCCGGCCGGGTGAGCCCGGCTACCGCCGCGCCAACCTGGCCCTGTTCGCCGCGGGTCTCGCCACCTTCGCACTGCTCTACTCGACGCAGGCCCTGCTCCCGGCGCTCTCCACGGGGCTGTCCCTGAGTCCGGCCCAGGCCAGCCTCACCGTGTCGGCCACCACCGCCGCGCTGGCGCTGGCCCTGCTGCCGGTGAGCGCGCTCAGCGAGAAGTACGGGCGCACGCCGGTGATGACGGCGTCGGTCTTCAGCGCCTCGGCGCTGGCCCTTGCCGTCCCCTTCGCGCCGGACCTGACCACCCTGGTCGTGCTGCGCGCCGCGCAGGGCGTGGCCCTGGCCGGGCTGCCGGCGACCGCGATGGCGTACCTCGGCGAGGAGATCCACCCCAAGGCCGTCGCCTCGGCGATCGGCCTCTACGTCGCGGGCAACAGCATCGGCGGCATGAGTTCCCGGGTCCTGACCGGCGCCGTGGCACAGGCCTTCGGCTGGCGCGCCGCGCTGTTGGCCGCGGGCGCGATGGCGGTGCTGTGCGCCGTCGCCTTCCGCCTGCTGATCCCCACCGCCCGCAACTTCCGTCCCGGCCCGGTCAGTCCCGTCGCGCTCCGGCACACGGTCACCGGCCACCTGCGCACCCCGCTGCTGCGCCGGCTCTACCTGATCGGGCTGCTGTTCATGGCGGTCTTCGGCGCCGTCTACAACGTGCTGGGCTACCGGCTGGCCGCCGCGCCCTTCGGCCTGTCGCAGACCGCGATCGGGCTCATCTTCCTGGTCTACCTGGTCGGCACCGGCGCCTCCGCGGCCTCTGGCGTCCTGCACGGCCGTCTCGGCCGGCGCGGCGCCCTCTACGTCGCCGTGGCGCTGGCCACGGGCGGGCTGCTGCTCACCCTCGCGGGCTCCCTCGCCGCCGTGCTGACCGGTCTGGTGCTCATCACGGCCGGCTTCTTCACCGGGCACTCCATCGCCTCCGGCGCGGTCAGCCGTACCGCCACCACCGGCCGCGCCCAGGCCTCCGCGCTCTACCTGACCGCGTACTACATCGGCAACAGCCTCGGCGGCACCCTCGGCGCCTCCGCCTTCCACTCCGCCGGCTGGAACGGCACCGTCGCCCTGTGCCTGGCCGCCGTCCTGGGCGTCGCGGGCATCACCCTGCACGCGACCCGGCGCGCGGCGGCGGACCGGCGGCTCGCCCTCCCGGCGGGACGGGTGGTCTGACCGGCCGGGAAGCGGAACGGGACCGGTGGAAGTCCACCGGTCCCGTTCCGTGCCGCGGGGTGGCCCCGCTCAGGCGATGCGGTCCAGCACGATCGGCTCCGGCGTGAACGCCGTGCCCGCCGGGGAGATCTCGACGCCGCCGGCGAGTGCCTCCAGCGCGTAGCCGAACTTCTCCGGGGTGTCGGTGTGCAGGGTGAGCAGCGGCTGGCCCTCGGTGACCGTGGCACCCGGCTTGGCGTGCAGCTCGATGCCCGCGCCGGCCTGCACCGGGTCCTCCTTGCGCGCCCGGCCGGCGCCCAGGCGCCAGGCGGCGACACCGACGGCGTAGGCGTCCAGGCCGGTGAGGACACCGGAGCGCTCGGCCGTCACGACGTGCTGCTCGCGCGCGACGGGCAGCGCCGCGTCCGGGTCGCCGCCCTGGGCGGCGATCATGCGGCGCCACACGTCCATGGCGGAGCCGTCGGCGAGCGCCTTGGCCGGGTCGGCGTCCTTGAGGCCCGCCGCGTCGAGCATCTCGCGCGCCAGGGCGAGGGTCAGCTCGACCACGTCGGCCGGGCCGCCGCCCGCCAGCACCTCGACGGACTCACGGACCTCCAGCGCGTTGCCGGCGGTCAGGCCCAGCGGGGTGGACATGCCGGTGAGCAGCGCCACCGTCCGCACCCCGTGGTCGGTGCCCAGCCCCACCATCGTGGAGGCCAGTTCCCGGGCCTGCTCCAGGTTCTTCATGAAGGCGCCGGAGCCGACCTTGACGTCCAGGACGAGCGAGCCCGTGCCCTCGGCGATCTTCTTGGACATGATCGAGGAGGCGATCAGCGGGATCGCCTCGACGGTGCCGGTGACGTCGCGCAGCGCGTACAGCTTCTTGTCGGCCGGGGCGAGGCCGTCGCCCGCGGCGCAGATGACGGCGCCGGTGTCGCCCAGGACCCGCAGCATCTCCTCGTTCGACAGCAGCGCCCGCCAGCCGGGGATGGACTCCAGCTTGTCCAGCGTGCCGCCGGTGTGGCCCAGGCCCCGGCCGGAGAGCTGGGGGACGGCCGCGCCGCACGCCGCGACCAGCGGCGCGAGCGGCAGCGTGATCTTGTCGCCGACGCCACCGGTGGAGTGCTTGTCGGCCGTGGGACGGGGCAGCGAGGAGAACTCCATGCGCTCGCCGCTGGCGATCATCGCGGCCGTCCAGCGCGCGATCTCGGCCCGGTCCATGCCGTTGAGCAGGATCGCCATGGCGAGCGCGGACATCTGCTCGTCGGCGACCTCACCCTTGGTGTAGGCGTCGATGACCCAGTCGATCTGGTCGTCGCCGAGGCGGCCGCCGTCGCGCTTGGTGCGGATGACGGAAATGGCGTCCATGGTTCACGTACCTTCTTAGCGGTTGATCAGGTCGTCCGGGCCGAACGCGTCGGGGAGGACGTCGCGCATCGTGCGGATGCCGTCGGACATCTCCACCAGCAGTTCGGGGCCGCCGTGCTCCCACAGGAGCTGACGGCAGCGGCCGCACGGCATCAGCTGGTCGCCCTTGCGGTCGACGCAGGTGAAGGCGACGAGCCGGCCGCCGCCGGTGGCGTGCAGGATCGACACCAGGCCGCACTCGGCGCACAGGCCGAGGCCGTAGCTGGCGTTCTCCACGTTGCAGGCCGAGATGACCCGCCCGTCGTCCACCAGCGCGGCAGCGCCGACGGGGAACCGGGAGTACGGGACGTAGGCCCGGGACATGGCGTCCCGGGCCTGCGCCCGCAGGCCTTCCCAGTCGACGTCGTCGACGCCGGCCCGGCCCGCGGTGTCGCTCACTTGCCCTGGCCCTTCCGGTACCTCATGCCGTCAGCCTTGGGCATCCGCAGGCGTTGTGCCGACAGGGAGAGCACCAGCAGGGTGACGACGTACGGGGTCGCGCCCACGAACTCGCCGGGCACCTCGTCGGTCAGCAGGTACCAGCCCAGCACCAGCGCGCCGACGACGAGGCTGACGCCGCCCTGCCAGAAGCTCCGCTTCCACAGCTTCCAGGCCGCGAGCAGCACCAGCAGGACCACCAGGAGCAGCAGCAGCGCGTGCACCGTGGGGCCGCCGTTGCGCAGCTGGAGCGCGTCGGAGTAGCCGAAGAGGCCGGCGCCGGTGGCGAGGCCGCCGACCCGCCAGTTGCCGAAGATCATCGCGGCGAGGCCGATGTAGCCGCGCCCGCCGGTCTGGCCCTCGAGGTAGATGTGCGCGGGCACCATCGCGAGGAAGGCGCCACCGAGGCCGGCCAGACCGCCGGAGGCGATCACGGCGATGTACTTGTACAGGTACACGTTGACGCCGAGCGACTCGGCCGCGACCGGGTTCTCGCCGCAGGAGCGCAGCCGAAGGCCGAACGGGCTGCGCCACAGCAGGAAGAAGCTGCCGACGAAGAGCACCACCGCGACCAGCGTCAGCGCGGACACGTCGGTGACCAGGCCGCCGAGGATGCCGGCGAGGTCGGAGACGAAGAACCAGCCGTGCTTCTCGATGCTCGCCAGCCCGTCGGACAGGCCCGGGACGTCGAACGACGGCAGGGAGTCGACCGGCGGGGACTGCTTGGGGTTGCCGCCCTTGGTGGCCGCGTCGCCGGTGGAGAACCACAGCTTGGCGAGGTACTGGGTGGCACCCAGCGCCAGGATGTTGATGGCCACGCCGGAGATGATGTGGTCGACGCCGAAGGTGACGGTGGCGACCGCGTGGATCAGGCCGCCGAGCGCACCGCCGACGACACCGGCGAGGACGCCCACCCAGGGGTTGGTCTGCCAGCCGGCCCAGGCACCGAAGAAGGTGCCGAGGATCATCATGCCCTCGAGGCCGATGTTGACCACGCCGGAGCGCTCGGACCACAGGCCGGCGAGGCCGGCCAGGCCGATCGGCACGGCGAGGCCGAGCGCTGCGGTGATCTGGCCCTGGGCGGTGAGCTGGTCCTGGCCGGTGATGATCCGTACCACCGACACCAGCGCGATCGCGGCGGCGATGATCAGCAGGACCACCGGGAAGGAGAGGCGGCCCTTGCGGCCCTTGGCCCCTGCGGCCTTGGGAGCCGCGGGCGGCGGGGTCTGGGTCGTCGTGGCGGTCACGCCGTCACCTCCTTCTTGGTGCGGGCCTGGGCGGCGAGCTCCTCGCCGACCTTCTGCTGCTGGCGCTTGAGGCCGTAGCGGCGGACGACCTCGTAGGCGATGACGACGCTCAGGACGATGACGCCCTGCATCACGCCGACGATCTCCTTGTCGTAGCCCTCGAACTCCAGGCGGCCCGAGCCGCGCTCCAGGAAGCCCCACAGCAGGGCGGCCAGCGCAACGCCGACCGGGTTGTTGCGGCCCAGCAGGGCCACCGAGATGCCGGTGAAGCCGATGCCGGCCGGGAAGAGGTCGGCCCCGTAGGCGTGGGTGTCGTTCAGCAGCAGCGGCAGGCCGGTGAGACCGGCCAGGCCGCCGGAGATCAGCATGCTGGTGACGACCATGCGCTTGACGCTGACGCCGCTGGCGGTGGCGGCGCTCTCGGACAGGCCGACGCTGCGCAGGTCGAAGCCGAAGCGGGTGCGGCCCAGCACGAACCAGTAGCCGACGCCGATGATCACGGCGAGCACGACGAAGCCGTAGATCTGGCCGACGTCCTCGCCCATGTCGAAGTTGAACAGGTGGCCGGAGGAGGGCAGCGGCGTGGTCGACACCGAGGTGCCCGCCTCGTCGAGGTGGCCGAGCCGGCCGTCCTTGAGCAGGTAGCCGACGATGGACAGGGCGATCGCGTTCAGCATGATCGTCGCGATGACCTCGCTGACCCCGCGCGAGGTCTTCAGCACACCCGCGATGCCGGCCCACATCGCGCCGACGGTCATGGCGACCACGATGATCAGCGGGATCTGCAGGAAGCCCGGCAGCGACACCGCGCCGCCGACGGCCGCGGCGAAGAACGCGCCCAGGCGGTACTGGCCCTCGACACCGATGTTGAACAGGTTCATGCGGAAGCCGACGGCGACCGCGATGCCCGCGATGTAGTACGTGGTCGCCTTGTTGATGATCTCGACCTGGCTGTCGCTCTTGAAGCCGTAGTCGAACATCGTCCCGAAGGCGCCGAACGGCTCCTTGCCCGTGGCGAGCAGCACCAGCGCCGTGATCACGAACGCGGCCACGAGCGCCAGCACGGGGGCGGCGATGGCGAGGAGCACCCGCTCCTTGTCGAACTTCTTCATCGGTCCTCTCCCCCGTGGCCGGCGTCGCCGTCCTCGTGCTCGAGATGGCCGGCGGCCGCGCCGGTCATCGCGGAGCCCAGCTCCTCCGGGGTGATGGTGGCGGGGTCGGCGTCGGCGACCAGGCGGCCGCGGTACATGACGCGCAGGGTGTCGGACAGGCCGATCAACTCGTCCAGGTCGGCGGAGATCAGCAGCACGGCCAGGCCCTCGCGCCGGGCCTCGCGGATCTGGTCCCAGATCTGGGCCTGGGCGCCGACGTCCACGCCCCGGGTGGGGTGCGCGGCTATCAGCAGCTTGGGCCGGTGGCTCATCTCACGGCCGACGATCAGCTTCTGCTGGTTGCCGCCGGACAGGGACGCGGCGGTCACCTCGATGCCGGGGGTGCGGACGTCGTACTCGCGCACGATCCGCTCGGTGTCACGGCGGGCCGCGGCCGGGTCGAGGAAACCGCCCTTGCTGTTGGGGCGCTCGGTGACGTGGCCCAGGATGCGGTTCTCCCAGAGCGGGGCCTCCAGCAGCAGCGCGTGCCGGTGCCGGTCCTCGGGGATGTAGCCGATGCCGCCCTCGCGGCGCCTGCGCGTCGAGAGCTGGGTGATCTCGTCGCCGTCCAGGCCGATCCGGCCCGCGTCGGGCGGCAGGATGCCCATGATCGCCTCGACGAGTTCCGCCTGGCCGTTGCCCTCGACACCTGCGATGCCGAGGACCTCGCCCTTGTGGATGGTGAAGGAGATCCGGTCCAGGACGACGCGCTCGATGCCCTCCAGGTCGGTATCCGACAGGTGCAGACCGTCGACGGTCAGCATCGGGACGTCGGTGACCGTGGACTCGCGGGTCTCCGGCGACGGCAGCTCGCTGCCGACCATCAGCTCCGCGAGCTGCTTGGGGGTCGTGGTCGCCGGGTCGGCGGAACCGACCGTGGTGCCCCGGCGGATGACGGTGATCTCGTCGGCGACGGAGAGCACCTCGCCCAGCTTGTGGGAGATGAAGATGACCGTCAGGCCCTCGGCCTTGAGTTCGCGCAGGTTGTCGAAGAGCGCGTCGACCTCCTGCGGGACGAGGACCGCGGTCGGCTCGTCGAGGATCAGCGTACGGGCGCCGCGGAAGAGGACCTTCAGGATCTCGACGCGCTGACGGTCGGCGACACCGAGGTCCTCCACCAGGACGTCCGGGCGCACCCCGAGGCCGTAGGCGTCCGAGATCTCCTTGATCTTCGCCCGGGCCCTGCCGCCGATGCCGTACAGCTTCTCGCTGCCGAGGACGACGTTCTCGAGGACGGTGAGGTTGTCGGCGAGCATGAAGTGCTGGTGCACCATGCCGATGCCGCGGGCGATGGCGTCGCCCGGGTCGTGGAAGGTGACCCGCTCGCCGTCGACGGTGATGGTGCCCTCGTCCGGCTTCTGCATGCCGTAGAGGATCTTCATCAGCGTCGACTTGCCGGCGCCGTTCTCGCCCACGAGGGCGTGCACCGTGCCACGGCGAACCGTGATGTCGATGTCGTGGTTGGCCACGACGCCTGGGAATCGCTTGGTGATGCCGCGGAGCTCCACGGCGTTCTGGCTGGGGGGGCTGGACGCGTCGATGGCGCACTCTCCTCGCGGAAAAGAGCGGGGTGGGCGGGGTGTGGCGAACGTATCGCGAGGAGAGGCTTCTACACGCGTAGCGTTGCCAGATCCATAAGGGGATGAGTCACAACGGACACCGCGTGCGCGACACCCGGCTGAACGCAGGCGCGAGGCCCGGGAAGGGGGGAGCCTGGGCTGTCCCCTCCCGAGCCTCGCGCCCGGCGCTCATGAGAGACCGGACGTCACTTGACGGTCGTCTTGACCTTGATCTCGCCGCTCACGATCTTGGTCTTGGCCTCGTCCAGCTGGGACTTGATGTCGTCGATGAAGCCACCGCTGGTGGACAGGCCGACACCGTCCTTGGCCAGGTCGTAGGCGTTGGTGCCGGTCAGCGGGGCACCGTCCTTGACCGACTTGACCGCCTCGTAGACCGCGACGTTCACGTTCTTCAGCGCGGAGGTCAGGATCGAGTCCTTGTACTTCGCCAGACCGGGCTGCTCGTGCTGGTCGGAGTCGACACCGATCGCCCAGGTGCCGGACTTGCCGGCGACGGCCTCGATGGCGCCGTTGCCGGAGGAGCCGGCGGCCGAGTAGATCACGTCGATGCCGTTGTCCAGCATGCCCTGCGCGGCGGCCTTGCCCTTGGCGGGGTCGGAGAAGCCGGAGATGTCCGAGCCGGGGGTCAGGTACTGGGTGGTGACCTTGACCTTCGGGTTGGTCGCCTCGACACCCTGGCGGAAGCCGGCCTCGAACTTGTTGATCAGCGGGATGTCCACGCCACCGATGAAGCCGACCTTGTTGTCCTTGGTCTTCAGGGCGGCGGCGACACCGGCGAGGTAGGAGCTCTGCTCCTCGGTGAAGACGATGCTGTCGACGTTCTTGGCGTCGACGACCGAGTCGACGATCGCGAAGGTCGTCTTGGGGTACTTCTTGGCCGCGGCCGTGATGGACTCGGCGTACGCGAAGCCGACACCGATGACCGGGTTGTAACCCGCGTCGGCCAGGTCCTCCAGGCGCTGCTCGCGGTCGGCCTCGGTGTCCGAGGTCTTGGCGGTCAGCTCCTTCACCTCGACGCCGAAGTCGGCCTTCGCCTTGTCCAGGCCCGCGGCGGCGGAGTCGTTGAACGAGTGGTCACCACGGCCACCCACGTCGTAGGCGACGCCGACCTTCAGCTTGCTGCTGTCGCTGCTGCCGCTGGTGGTGTCACTGTCCTTGGAGCTGCTGCCGCAAGCGGTCGCAGTGAGCGCGAGAGCCGCGGAGGCTATACCCGCGGCGGCGATCTTGGTTACCCGGCGCAAGAGGGTACCCCTTCAACTCTGAGCGCCCCGTCCGGCGCTGGCTTAACCGGAGCTTAACGCGCGTAGATGTCAGGTAAAGGGGGGTTGGCCGCCCGTTATCGGATCGTCGCATTTCGGCCAGGTGACCCGGCCGTGTCGGCCGGGTCACCCACCGTCATGCGAGCAGCGCAGCGGAGGTGAAGAGCTCCACGCCGACCGTGATCGCGCCCTCGTCGACGTCGAAATCACCTTGGTGCAGATCACGCTTCGCCGTGTCCCCGACGGGCCGTACGCCCAGCCTCGCGAGCGCCCCCGGGACCTGCTCCAGGTACCAGGAGAAGTCCTCGCCGCCGAGGCTCTGCTCCGTGTCCTCGACGGTGTGCGCGCCGTAGCGGGCCGTCATGGCGTCGCGCAGCAGCTCGGTCGAGTCCGCCTCGTTCACCACCGGCGGCACGCCGCGGTGGTAGGTCAGCTCCCACTTGGCCCGGTACATGGCGGCCACCTGGTCGATCACCTCGTGGACCAGGTCGGGGGCCTCGTGCCAGGCGTTCAGGTCCAGGCAGCGGACCGTGCCCTCCAGCTCGGCGTGCTGCGGGATGACGTTGGCCGCGTGGCCGGCCTCGATGCGGCCCCACACGATGCTCATCCCGGAGCGGGGGTCGATCCGCCGGGCCAGCACGGCCGGCAGCTCGGTGGCCATCTTGGCGGCGGCCGTCACCAGGTCGGTGGTGAGGTGGGGGCGGGCCGTGTGGCCGCCCGCGCCGTCCAGCGAGAGCTCCAGCCGGTCCACGGCCGAGGTGATCGGCCCCTGGCGCAGCCCGATCCGGCCGACCTCCACCTTCGGGTCGCAGTGCAGGGCCAGGATCCGGCCCACGCCGTCCAGCGCGTTCGCCTTGATGGCGTCCAGCGCGCCGCCCGGCATGACCTCCTCGGCCGGCTGGAACACCAGCCGTACCGGACGCCTCAGCTTGCCCTCGCGCTCCAGCTCCGCCAGCACCAGGCCGGCGCCGAGCACCACCGTGGTGTGCACGTCGTGGCCGCAGGCGTGCGCCCGGCCGGGCACGGTCGAGCGGTACTCCACCCGCTTGGTGTCCGGGATCGGCAGCGCGTCGAGGTCCGCGCGCAGCGCCAGTCGCGGACGCTCCGGGTCGGTGGCGCCGATGTCGCACAGCAGACCGGTGCCGCCGGGCATCACGCGCGGCCGCAGGCCGGCCTGCTCCAGGCGGGCCTTGATCGCGGCGGTGGTACGGAACTCCTGCCGGCCCAGCTCGGGGTTCATGTGCACGTCCCGCCGGAACGCCACGAGCTCGGCCCGGAGGCGCTCGGGCAGTACGCCCAGCAGCGCACCTTCGGGTGCGGCGGGAACTGTGGGCGCCACTGGCACGGGATTTTCGGAGGGTTCGGAGGCTGAGTCGTTCACCTCCGACAGGCTAGACCGCATCTGTGCTCCCGATCACTACATCGCCGTAAATTCATGCCGCGCGAGGAAGAAAAACTCCCCCGTTCGGCGCGTACCCCGCCCCGTACAGGGGTATCAACCTGGTTTATCCCTCGCCACTCCATAGTGGCGCAACGATCGCCCGGCCGCGAGGCAACGCCCTGTGAGCGGCCCGGAACGGCCCAGCCGGCCCCGCCGTGGCCCGTGGGCGACCCGCGGACGGCCCGGAGCGAGGGTGCGCGGCGACACTCCGTGACGGTTCAGGCCAGGGCGACGGGTGCCTCGGAGGCGGACAGCTCCGGGGAGGGCCGGCGGGGGCCCAGGAGGCGGGCGTAGAGGTCGAGGAGCGGCTCGGACTGCTTCTGCCAGGACCACTCGCGCAGGACGTCCCCGCGCTCGTACGCCTTGCGGTAGCGGCGCGGATTGGTGAGCACGGCGCCCACGGCACGGACGAAGTCGGCGGTGTCCCCGGAGCGGAAGACCTCTCCGTTGCCGATCTCCAGGGTCGGGCGGGCCTGCACGCGGACGTCGCTGACCACCACGGGCAGCCGGGCGTGCGCGTACTCGAAGTAGCGGGCCGGGAGCGCGACCTGCCGGTCGGGGAGGCGGTGCATGGGGAGCACGCCGATGTCGGCCGAGGACAGGAAGCGCGGGATCTCCGCGGGCGGCACGTAGGGCAGCACGTGCAGCCGGCGGGCCACGCCCAGCTCGGCGGCGCGGCCGGTGAGGGTGCGGATCCAGGGGTCGTCCGGGTCGGGGACGATCAGCGCGGCGTGCAGGTCGTACAGCTTGGGCAGCGCGTCGACGACCGTGAGCAGGCCGCCGTCGGGGCCGGCGGAGCCGCTGTGGACCAGCAGCGGGACCTCGGGGGCGAGGTGGCAGCGGTCGCGGACGCCGGGCGGCGCCGGGGAGGGCGGCGGCTCGTGCGGCGGGGTGTTGCGGGCGACGGCCGGGCGCGCGGGCAGCCGATGGCGCTCGCGGAGGCGGTCCGCGTAGGTGTCGGCGACGGTGACCACACCGTCGGTGAGCGGTACGTAGCTGCGCTCGTGGGCGTCCCGGGCGACGGCGGCGCGCCGGGTGGCCTCGGCCTTGGCGGTGGTGTCCCAGACCACCTCCACCCGGTGCCCGGTGCCCTCGGCGCGCATCGCGGCCCGCACGGCGGTGCCCAGGGTGCGGTGGCCCAGGGCGTGCACGAGGTGCGGCCGCAGTTCGTCGAGGACCGGGCCGTAGGCGATCTCCAGGTCGAGCAGGAGCGGGTCGAGCCGGCGCCAGCAGCGCTTGCCGAGCAGCAGCCGGGTCGCGGTGGCGGCGGCCCCTTCTAGGGGACCGCCGGGAGTGGCGCGGCGGCGGACCGCGGCGCGGTACTGCGCCGAGCGCACCGCCGTCCAGGCCCGGCGCAGCACGTGCCGGAACCGCCCGGCCGCGTGGACCAGGCGGGCGGCGGCCTTCAGCGGTAAAGGGCGGTGGATCACGTCCAGTTCGGCCCCGCGCGAGGCCAGCAGGGACGCGTGGGCGGTGAGCAGCGCGGTGCGGTAGGCGTGGGCGTCGGCGCTGCGGTAGGCCAGGACGTGCCGCAGACCCGGACGGGGGCGCTGCAGCCGCCTGCGGTGGAGCGTCTCGGCGACGGTCACACGGATCAGCCGCACCCCGGCGGGCGCGGTGCCGGCAGCGGTGACCGGTGCGTCGGCGGCGCGGCCGATGAGGGTGACGTCGTACCCCGCCGCGGCCGCGGCGGCGGCGACGCGGTGCGCCCGGGAGTCACCGTCGAGCGCGCTGTCCGCGAGGACCGCGATGCGCGGCGCGGACCTCGGTGCCGTTGCCATGGATCAAGACAACCGGGTTCGGGTGACCGCTCGGTGAAGTGGATCTTGCGGTGAGCGGAACGACACCAGCCGCCGGCTCGCGCGCTCTTGCGCGCCCCCGCACTTCAACACGCCCCGGCGCGGCCGGTTTTCACCCTTGCCACGCCTTTCGGGAGCTTGTCACCGGCCTCCAGACTGGTGTGACGAGGGGAATGGGGTGGGGCGTGTGACATCGCGATACCCGGGCGCCGGGAGCGCGGGCGCCGCCGCGGGAACGGCGGCGTACGGCGCGGACGGCGGGGGTGTGGACGACGGGGGCGCGGATGGCGGGGGCGCGGACGCGGTGCCACCGCCCCGCCCCGCGCACGCGCCGCGGGCCCCGCGGGGGGTGTCCGCGACGCCGTACGGGGCCGAGGAGGACTGGAGCGCGTCGACCCGCTACATGTGTGCGGGGGCGCGCCTGGACGAGGGGTTCGCGCGCCGGGTGGTGCACGAACTGCGTCACGAGCGCTACCGGGCCTGCGCCCCTTCGTACGGGGTCGACCTCGACCGGGTCGGCGCCCACGCCGAGCAGACCCTGCGCGACCTGCGCAAGCGGGACCTGGCCGTCGGCGCCGCCTTCGTCCTGGCGCTGCTGGTCACCCCCGTGACCACACTCGCCTACTGGCTGGCGACCGCCTTCCTGCCCGGCGGCGCGCAGACGGGCCCCGTGGTGCCGGGACGGGTCCGCGTCCGGGAGGGGCGACGCGACCCGGCCGTCATCACGGTGCTGCGGGCCCTTGCGGTGCAGCTCGCCGTCCTGGCGGCGGCCTCGTGGCTGGGCGCCCTGGTGCCGTTCTGGCCGGGCGCCGGACCGGTGGTGACCTTCCTGCTGACGCTGGTGCTGCTGGTGGGCTGCCCCTGGCTGTTCACCTGGGAGCAGCGCAACGCGGCCTGGAAGGCCGTTCGCGAGCAGCTCACCCGGGAGGCCTTCGGCTCCCCGGCACAGGAGCCGCCCCGGGACCCGGAGGCGGCGGGGCTGCCGCAGTCCTCGGTGGGCGGCGACGCGAACCTGGTCGTCTACAGCGGCTACCGGCCCTTCGTGGGGGCGGGCGACGAGGTCACCTCGTGGTCCTTCGCGATGCGCCTCATCCCCGAGGGCCACGAACCGGGCTCCGGGCAGGAGCCGCCCCCGGTGCCCTTCGACACGGCCGCCCTGATCCGGCGGACGGCCGACGACCTGGACGCCCTGCGCGCGGCCGCGGCCTCCCCGGTGGACCGGATCCCCGGCCTGGAGGTCACGGAGAAGGTCTTCGTCCACGGCACGGAGCTACGGCAGAACGCTCTCTTCGGGGAGGCGGTGTTCTGGCCCGGCGCCGCGGGCCGGTGGCCGCCCGAGGACCGGCCGGCCGACCAGCTCTCCTCGGAGCGCATCGCCGCGGCCCGGGGCGTCGTCGACGGCCCCGTGCGGCACTGCCTGGCCGCGCAGGTCCGCAGCTGGGGGACGGACCTGGTGCTGTCGGTCTTCGTCCAGACCGCGGTGAGCGGGGCGACGCTGTACGTGCAGGCCGACACCCTGGTGCTGACACCGGTCCGGGAGGCCTACCGGGTCGCCGACTCCGTCTCCCGCCCCGGGGAGGCCGAGGAGACGGCGCCCGGGCTCGCCGAGGCGCTGCTGCTCAGCCGCTCGGTGCTGATGTCCGCGCTGCCGAACGCCTATGGCGAGCTGCGCGCCCCGGCCCGCCGCGAACGGGCCCTGCAGGCGCAGCGGACGGCCGTCGCCGGCGACCGTCGCCACGACTTCGGGGCCCGGATCAGCCTGCGCGAGCTGGCCTCCTCGCACGCCTACCGCGACTTCTTCCAGAAGGTGGACGTCACGCGCATCGGCAAGCAGATCGAGCTGCAGATCCTCGGGACGCTCGCCGAGTTCCTCGCCGAACACGGCCTGGACCGGGGGGACCTGACGCGGCACCGGAACGTCATCCTCAACCAGGGGATCATGATGACCGGCGGCTCCATGAGCGGCAGCATCGCGGCGGGCTCCGGCGCCGCGGCCCTCTCCACCGGCGGCCCGCCCCTGACCGGTGCGGACGGCACGGGGAGCGCGGCATGACCCCCCGGGATCCGGCTCCACGGATCAACCACGGCATCGTGATCGGGGGCGACGCCCGGGTCACCGGCTCCGCCCTGGCCGCCGGGCACGGGGCGTCCGCGCACAGGGGCGGCGCGGACGCCGGGACGCTGCGCGCGGCGCTGGCCGCGATCGGCGAACTGCGCCGCCGCCTGGACGGGTTGGAGGGCGCCGACGCCGCCCGGGAGGAGGCCGACGCCCTGGCGGCGGACCTCAGGGCGGCGGAGCCCGGCGGTGTGGACGGGCACCGGGTGGGCGAGCGGCTGACCCGGCTGCGGGCCCTCGTCGGCGACGCCACCGCGCTCACCGGGCTGGTCACGGCGGTCCACGAGAGCGTACGGGCGGTCACCGGTGGATGAGCGGCCACGCCGTGGACGGTCGGCGGCGGCGATGGCGCTGTGCTGCGCCGCGATGGCGTCGGCGTGCTCGCTGCCGGGCGCGGGAAAGGGGTCGGGCGGGTCCGCCGAAGGACCGCGTACGACGGCCGTGTTCGCCCCGCGCGAGCCCGTGGACGCGGCACGGCTGCGGCAGATCGCCGGCCTCATGGCGCAGCGTGCGGAGGGCTTCGGCTACGAGGACGTCACCGCGGAGGCCGACGCCGGCCGGGTCACGGTCTCCCTGCGCGGGGGGAGCGAGCGGGAGATCGCCTCGCTGGGGAAGCCCGCGGTCCTGGTCTTCCGGCCGGTGATGATGCTGGAGGCCTCCGGCCGCGGCTCGCCCGCGCCACCGCCGGGGTCGACGGGCGACACCTCGGCGCCCGGCGGCGCAGAGTACGCCGCCCTGGACTGCTCGGTGCCGGCCCAGCGGGCCGAGCACCGGCGGGGCACCACGGACCGGGCCGTCGCCTGCGCCGAGCGGGCCGAGAGCGGTGCCTGGACGAAGTACCTGCTCGGGCCGGTGGCCCTGGGCGGCACGGACATCAGTGACGCGGAGGCCGTGCTGGACACGCAGAACGCCGCCGGCTGGCAGGTCCGGCTGACCTTCGGCAGCGGCGGCGCACGGAAGTTCGCCGACCTCACCAGGAGCCTGGCGTCCCGGCTGAGCCCGGCCAACCAGTGCGCGATGGTGCTCGACGGCGCCGTGCTGTCGGCACCGCTGGTCAACTCGGCCATCACCGGCGGCACAGCCGTCATCACCGGCAACTACACCCGCAGCTCCGCCGGCCGGCTGGCCGCCCAGCTGAGCAGCGGCAGCCTGCCGACGGAGATGGAGGTCGTCTCCGTGACGCGCTGACCCCCGGCGGTTCCGGTCGACTGAACCCGGCTCGCCGGGTTCAGTTGACCGGGACCGTGCCCGAGGCCACCGAGGCCAGGCCGTGCAGGTCGCGGGCGCTGCCCGTGATCCCGGACAGGAAGCTCTGGGCCCGGGGCGAGGCCTTGTCGGTCAGCCACTCCGGGTCGACGTCGCAGACCGTGATCCTGACGCCGGTGCCCTCCAGGGCGAGCGGCAGGGTGTGCACGACCGTGGAGGGGAAGCTCAGGATCGTGTGGCCGATCGGGCCACGACGCGCGATCAGTTCCAGCGGCAGGTCGGGCCGCACGATCTGCAGCCCGGTCTCCACCGACAGCCGGTGCAGCTTGTCGGCGCTCTCCCGGCGGTGCGCGAAGTAGCGGGTGGCGCCGTGCGCCCGGGTCAGGGCCGCGACCGCGGTCAGGTAGCGCTCGGGATCGACGACCCCGGTCTCCACCAGGGAGGTGCCGACGATGTCGGTGCCGGCGCTGACCCTGGGCGGCCCGAACCGCGCCCGGGTCCAGGCGAAGCGGTTGGTCCGCAACGCCATCCCGGGAGGAGGCGAGGCGGGCATCGAGCTGAACAGCTCGACACGCCTTCCGGCGCCGGGGGTGAGACGGCGCCGGGCGGCCGAGGCGAAGACGCCGAAGGCCGCGTCCGCCGGCGAGAGCCGCCTGCCGCTGCGGTGCCAGCGGACGAGCCGGGCACCCTGGGTGAGGAGTTCGGTGAACTCCATGGTCGCCGTGCCGTCGTCCACGACGGTGATCTCCTTCGTCCGGCTGAGCGGCAGGAGCACCTGCACCAGCCGGGAGAAGGGGTCACCCAGGACGATCCGACGCGCGGCCCGCAGGGCCGGCGTCAGTTCGGCGGCGGTGCGCAGCAACGAGCCCCGGGAGGAGCGGGCCTCGCACCAGCGCACGGTGATGCCCTCGTCCATCGCCAGTTCCGTCATGCGACGGAGCTGGCCACGCGTCATGGGGTCACGCGGGGCGAGGGCGACGATGGTGAGCGGCCGCCCGGACGCCACCGGGCCCGGGACGGCCGTGACCGTCCCGGGCCGCGGTGTGGGCACCGCGGGCGGGTGAACATGCGCCCACTCCAGCACGTTGAGCAGCTGAACGGGGCTCTCTACGAGTGCCAGAGTGCCGCTGTCGCCCATGGGTCAGGCCGACACCGTCTCGGCCTCGGCGGCGGCGGCCGCCTGGGCCGCCTCCTGCTCGGCGATGACGCCGGGCACGCGGCGCAGCTTCTTCATCGGGCCGAGCTCGCCCTCGTAGACCTTCTTGACACCGTCGCCGAGCGCCTGCTCGATGATGCGGATGTCACGGACCAGGCGGTCCAGGCCCTGCGGCTCGACGGAGGCGGCCTGGTCCGAGCCCCAGTTGGCACGGTCGAGGGTGATGTGGCGCTCGACGAAGACGGCGCCCAGGGCGACGGCCGCGAGGGTGGTCTGCAGGCCGATCTCGTGGCCGGAGTAGCCGACCGGCACGTTCGGGAACTCGTTCTGCAGGGTGTTGATCATCCGCAGGTTGAGCTCCTCGTGCTTCGCCGGGTAGGTCGACGTGGCGTGGCACAGGATGATGTTCTCGCTGCCGAGCACCTCCACCGCGTGGCGGATCTGCTTCGGGGTCGACATGCCGGTCGAGAGGATGACCGTCTTGCCGGTGGCGCGCAGGGCGCGCAGCAGCTCGTCGTCGGTCAGCGAGGCCGAGGCGACCTTGTGGACCCGGACGTTCTCGAACTTCTCCAGGAACGCGACCGAGGGGACGTCCCACGGGGAGGCGAACCAGTCGATGCCCTTCTTGGTGCAGTACTCGTCGATCGCGCGGTACTCGTCCTCACCGAACTCCACCTTGTGGCGGTAGTCGATGTAGGTCATGCGGCCCCAGGGGGTGTCGCGCTCGATGTCCCACTGGTCGCGCGGGGTGCAGATCTCCGGAGTGCGCTTCTGGAACTTCACACCGTCGGCGCCGGCCTCCACGGCCGCGTCGATCAGGGCGAAGGCGTCCTCGAGGGAGCCGTTGTGGTTGATGCCGATCTCGCCGGTGACGTAGACGGGCTGGCCGGGGCCGACCAGGCGGTCGCCGATCGGACGAAGGCGGGCGTTGGTGGTGGTCACTGCGAGAGTTCCCTTCGGGAAAGTGAGGGGCCGAGGATCCACGAGGCGATCTCGCGGATAGCTCCGCTTCCTCCGGGCGTTGCGGTGATGGAGCGGGCGGCGTCCTTGACGATGTCGTGCGCGTTGGCGACGGCCGTGGGCCAGCCGACGAGCGCGAAACAGCCGAGGTCGTTGACGTCGTTGCCGACGTACAGGACCCGCTCGGGGGCGATTCCCTGCTCCTCGCACCACTGCTTGAGTGCGAGGTCCTTGCGGTCGATGCCGTGGAGCACGGGGACCTTGAGCTTGCGGGCCCGCGCGGCGACGACCGGGTTGGTCTCCGTGGACAGGATCAGGACGGGCAGGCCGTTGTCGCGCAGGGCGGCGATCCCGAGCCCGTCACCGCGGTGCACGGTGACGGCCTCGCGTCCTTCGGAGTCGACCAGCACCGTGTCGTCGGTCTGGGTGCCGTCGAAGTCGAGTACGACCGCGTCGACGTCGTCGCGGGTCGGGTGCGCCGGGGCCTCGGGGACGGTGTCCGCCGCGGGGTCGAGCAGCGGGGCCAGGGCGCGGGCGCGGGCCAGGTCGTCCGGCTCGTCGACCTCCAGGACCTTGGCCGGGTCGGTGCGCACCAGCGCGGTGTGGCCGAAGAAACGGTGCTTCGCCTCGCGGAAGCCCGGGACGCGCATCGCGTAGGCGGCGCCGGTCTCCAGCAGGTCCTGCGGCCGGTCCTGGCGGCGCGGGCGGTGGGCCTTGTCGTGGTTGACGCCGTAGCCGCCGGTCGCGGCGGCCACCGTCGTACGGGCCGCCCTGCCGCCCTCGGCGGCCTCGTCGGCGGCCGCGGCGGCGGCGCCGATCTGGTCGGCGGCGTCGCGCCAGATGAAGCCGTGGAAGGGGGCCACCGTCACGGCGGTGTCCGCGCCGTCCTCGACGACCGCGGCGGCCACGCCGTTGACGTCCTCGGTGGTGATGAACGGGCTGGTGCACTGGACGAGCAGCACCACGTCGGCGCCGCGGCCGGTCATCGCCTCGTACGCGTCCATCGCGTGCAGGACCGCGGCCTCGCTGGTCGCGGTGTCCCCGGCGATGGCGGCCGGTCGCAGGACGACCTCGGCGCCGGCGGAGCGGGCCGCGTCGGCGATGGCGGGGTCGTCGGTGGAGACGACGACGTCGGTGACCAGGTCCGCCTCGATGCAGGCCCGCACGGCGCGGGCGACCAGCGGCACGCCGCCGACCGTGGCCAGGTTCTTGCCGGGTACGCCCTTCGAGCCGCCGCGGGCGGGAATGACGGCCAACACCGTTGGCATGGTGGCTCCTTGCGATTTGGGGTGCGGGGTCACAGCTGTCCCCACCTGCGGATCACGGGCGCGACGCGCTGCACGCCCTGGCGGTACGCGGCACGCGCGGAGTTGCGCGCGATGTCGCGCACGGCCCGGCGCAGCGGACTGGGCTCGGTGGGCTCGGTCGCGGCACCCGGCAGGGGCTCGCCCTTGGGGTCGAGGCCGTGGCGGGCGAGGACGCCGGGCAGGTAACCGGGCGCGGTGGCGGTCGTGTAGTACGGCGCCAGCGGCGGGAGCACGGGGGCGGCGGCCAGCGCCGTGACGCGCTCGCGCACGGTACGGAAGGGGTCGCCGCCGGAGGCGATGCCCTGGGCGCGGGCCCACTCCGGGTGCACCCTCGGCACCTCGCCGGAGTCGATCTGGTCCCAGGAGGCGTAGGCACCGGAACCGAGGAAGTGGTGGTTGCCCAGCGCCTCGCGGATGCCGAGGTCGGTGAGGACGGCCGTGGGTATGCCGCGGTGCATGGACTCCAGCGCCGCCGTCGAGCTCACGGTGACCAGCAGGTCGGTGCGGTCCAGGACCTCGCCCATGTGCCCGTAGACAAGTGTGAGGTTCTTCGGCGGGTCCAGCTTGGACACCAGCTTCTGGTACGGCTGTTCCTCGATGTGCGTGGTGTGCTCACCGGGCTTGCTGCGCAGCTTGACCAGGACCTCGCGCTCCGGGTGGAAACGCGCGTGGTCCACCGCGCGGCGCAGCAGGTACGTACGGTCCTTGCGGCTGTCCGGCACGGAGGGCTGGACGGCGAAGACCACGGTGAAGGGGCGGTCCGCGGAGGACTCGTAGGGCTTGCCCTCCAGGAAGGGCAGGGCGGTCTCGACGATCGTCCCGGCGTCCGTGCCGACGCCCTCGTAGACCTCGCGGAAGCGCCGCGCGTCGTGGGCGCTGTTGGCCAGCACCGCGTCGGCGCCGGCCCGCAGCAGGAGCCCGTCGGCGAGCTTCTCGTAGACGACCCCGACGTAGCCGGTCACGACGACCGGACGGCGGGGGGTGCCCTGCCACGCGCGGGCGAGTCCGTGCAGCATGGCCTGGACGGAGCCGCCGACGCAGGAGAGCACGACCACGTCCGCCGTTTCACGGGAGGTCCCGGCCAGGAACTGTGCCGCGGTGACCTCGCGCATCGAGTCCGCGGGGATGCCGACCTCCGCGAGCTGGCGCTCGGTCGGGGTCGCCCGGCCACGGAGCAGGCGGGCGTCGAGCCGCGCCTCCGGGGCGATGCGGCGCGCCGTCAGCGCACCCCATTTCCATCGGGTGTCCGAGTCGGCGAGGACGGTGACCCTCATCGGGTCGGCGGTACTTGCTGGCACGCCGGAGACGCTAGGAATGCATTCCGAGCGGGTCTCCAACGCAACACCAACGGACGGTTAACAACACGCCGCCGAATGGCGAATCGGCCACCCACGGCAGCGGATTAACCGTTCCGACATTTTCCGTTCACCTGGGAGTAGGGGAAGCGTCAGGGCCCGGGACGGGCCACCACATAGGGTGCGGGGCGTGGTTAAGCTCTCCGTCATCGTCCCGTTCTACAACGTGCAGGCATTCGCTCCTGACATGTTGAGGAGCCTCCGCGCGAATGCCCGCGCGGATTTCGAGTTCATTCTCGTGAACGACTGCGCAACGGACGACACCCCAGGAATCCTCGAGCGCGCGCTGCCGGACCTGCCCGGGGCGATACTCGTCTCCCACGAGCGCAACGGCGGGCTCGCCACCGCCCGCAACACAGGCATCGAGGCCGCACGGGGCGAGTACCTGACCTTCCTCGACGGCGACGACTGGCTGGCCGAGGGCTACCTGCCCCGCCTGCTGGACGCCATCGAGACGATCGGCACCGACTTCGTGCGCACCGACCATGTCGTCTCCCACGGACGCAAGCGCACCATCGCCCGGGTGCCGCACGGCCGTCGCGGGGTCGCCCTGGACCCGCGCGCCGCAATCCTGCCCACCGACCGCACGACCTCGGTGGACTACCCGTACGCCTGGGCCGGCATCTACCACCGGCGGCTGGCCGACGCGGGGCTGCTGCACTTCCCCGACGGGCTGCGCACCGCCGAGGACCGGCCGTGGATCTGGCGGCTGCACCGCGAGGCGAAGTCCTTCGCGGTGGTCGGCCTGCTGGGCGTCTTCTACCGGCGCGGGGTGGCCACCTCGCTCACGCAGATCGGCGACGTCCGGCAGCTGGACTTCATCCGCTCCTTCGACCAGGTCCTCGCGGAGACCGCGGCGGACCCCGACGCGGACCGCTTCCTGCCCAAGGCGGTACGCACCTACTGCGCGGTGATCGCGCACCACCTGGGCGCCATGGGCCGCTACGAGCCGCAGGTCGCACGGAAGCTGAAGTCGATGAGCGCGTCCGCCCTGAGGAGGATGCCGCAGGACGTCCTGAACGAGGCGCTGGACTCGATGGACATGAAACGCGCCCTGCTGCTGCGCCGGACACGCAGGCGGCTCGGCGGCGCCGGGACGGTGGCCGCGTGATGCCCCGCACCCAGTTGTTCCTGGCGTCGACGCTGTTCGGCGCCGCCACGGTGGCCGCCGCGCTGGACGCCGGGCTGTTCGCCCCGGCCGACCGCAGGCTGCTGCTGGTCAGCAACAACGCCTCCACCCCCGAGATCTCGCCGGCCCTGGACGCGGCGCCGGGCTTCGGGGCGCTGCGAGGGCGCTTCGACCGGGTGCTCTCGTGGAACGACGCGATCTCGCCGCTCCACCCCTCCGGCTGGTCACCGCGCCCCGACGACGTGCCCATGTGGGAGCGCCACTTGCGGCGGCTGTGGGACCTCGGAGAGGACGAGGTCGAGCTGATCGTCGAGTCCCTCCACGTCGACCCGGCCCTGGCGCTGGTGAACACCTTCCCCGCCGCGCCCGTCGAGGTGTACGCGGACGGCCTGATGGCCTACGGCCCGACCCGGGACAAGCTGGACACACTGGTCACGACCCGGGTGGGCCGACTGCTGCACCTGGACCTGGTCCCCGGGCTGCGGCCGCTGCTGTTGTCGGAGCACGGTGTCCCCTCCGGGCTCGTCCCCGCGGACGCCTTCACCGCCGTCCTCGCGGCGATCGCGGAGTACGACACGGCCCCGGCCCCGCTCCCTGGGGGCGGCGCGCTGCTGCTCGGCCAGTACCTGTCGGCGCTGGACATCCTCTCCGGTGCCGAGGAGGAGGAACTGCACGTCCGCATGGTCCGTGCCGCGGTCGCGGCGGGGCACCGGACGGTGGTCTTCAAGCCGCACCCGACGGCGCCCGTCCACTGGTCGCGGCGGATGGAGCGGGAAGCAGGGACCCTGGGCGCCGAGCTGATCGTGGCCGGGGCGACCGAGCCGGCCGAGGTGCTCTTCGTAAGGGTCCGGCCGCAACTGGTCGTGGGCTGCTTCTCCACCGCGCTGTTCACCGCGTCCGCCATGTACGGGCTGCCGGTCGCCCGCGTGGGAACGGACCTGGTGCTGGACCGGCTGTCGCCGTACCAGAACAGCAACCGCGTGCCCGTCACCATCGCCGACCGTCTCCTACCGGACCTGGAAGACCGGGAGGCGACGCAGGCCTGGCGGCCGCCGACGGCGGAACAGGTCCAACGTGAGCTCGCCCCCCTGCTGCGCGCCGTGGGTTACTGCATGCAGCACCAGGCGTATCCGCATCTGAGGGACGACACCGTCCGCTTCTTGACGGACAGCCTGGACACCGGCACTTGGCGCTACTTCAAGCGGCGCCGGCTGGCGTCGCTGGCCCTCCCGGGCGCGGTGCCGTCCCAGTTGGCGTTCCTGCCGGACAACCCGGCCGTGCGCAGGGTCGCTCGGCGGCTCAGGCACGTCGCGTCCCGCCGCTGACCGAGGCCGTCGGAGCCGTGAAGGGCCGGCCAGGAGGCTCGCGCCGGCCCTTCCTCGTACCGTCGACCAGCGGGGACGACCTCGTGGCCACTACGGCACGGGGTCCGGGGCGAGGGTCGCGGCGATGCCCGCGACGAGGATCCGCAGGCCGGTCTCGAAGCGTGCCTCGTAGTGGTCGAACATCTCCCGTCCGGCCGCTCCCACCAGCGGGAAGTCGCCCCCGAGCCGGGCCTGCCGCTCGTCGGCGTCGTAGCGCGGGTCGCGCCGGCCGGGCAGCGGCTGCACGGCCTGCTCCTCGATCACGAAGCCGATGGTGAAGGTGTACGCGGTGAACCACGCGTCGAGGGCGTCCTCGACGCGGAAGCCCTGTTCGACGAAGCCCCCCAGGTAGCGTTCGAGGGCTCCCGCGTGGCTGTCGTCGGTGAGGTGGGTACCGCTGAAGACCTTGGCGCCGTCGCGGTAGGCCAGCAGTGCCCGGCGGGTGCCGCGGCAGGCCGCGGTGATCCAGTCCCGCCAGTCGGAGCCGGGTACCTCCTGGCCCGTGCCGCTCTCCAGCATCTGCCGCAGCATGCGGGTGGCCATGGCGTCGAGCAGGGCCTGTTTGTTGGCGAAGTGCCAGTACAGGGCGGGTGCCTGTACCTGGAGCTCCTTGGCGAGCCGACGCAGGGTCAGCCCTTCCAGCCCCTCCTCGTTCAGCAGGCCGAGGGCGGTCTCCACCACCTTGTCGCGGTCCAGTCGCGTCGCTGCCACGTGCCCATCCTGTCCGTCCGTCGGTGCCCCTTGACAATTTAACACTGTTAAGGAGACCCTCCGGTCATGGAACTTAACAGCGTTAAGGAAACCGACGTCCTGATCGTGGGAGCCGGCCCCACCGGCCTGGTCCTCGCCGTCGACCTCGCCCGGCGCGGCGTGCCCGCGGTCGTGCTGGAACGCTCCGACGGGCTCTTCCCCGGCTCCCGCGGCAAGGGACTGCAGCCCCGCTCGCTGGAGGTCCTGGACGACCTCGGCGTGATCGGGACCGTACTGGCCGCCGGCACCCCCTACCCGCAGGGACGGCTCTGGCAGGACGGCCGCCCGGTCCGCGACTGGGACATGTTCGAGCGGGTCCCGGCCACCCCCGGCGCCCCCTACGGCACGACCTGGATGCTCGCCCAGTGGCGCACCCAGGAGATCCTGCACGCACGGCTGCGGGAACTCGGCGGCTCCGTCCGGTTCGGCGCCGGGCTGACCGGCGTCGCCCAGGACGCGGACGGCGTGACGGCCGAACTGGCCGACGGTACGGCCCTGCGGGCGTCCTACCTGGTCGCCGCCGACGGAGGCCGCAGCACCGTCCGCGGGCTACTCGGCGTCGCGATGCGCGGCGAGACCGTCGACCCCGCCCCGATGCTCGTCGCCGACGTGCGCCTGAGCGGCCTGGACCGCGACCACATCCACGTGTGGCGGGGCCGGGACCGGAGCGGTCTGGTCGCCTTCCCCCTGGGCGGCACCACCGAGGACGTCCAGCTCGTCGCGACCTACCCGGACGACGCGGAGCGCCCCGACACTTCACCGGACGGCGTGCGCAAGCTCGTGGAGCAGCGCACCCACCTCACGGCCGGCGACGTCCGCGAGGTCATGTGGACCTCCGACTTCCGGCCGCGTGCGGCCCTCGCCGACCGCTTCCGGGACGGCCGGGTGCTGCTCGCGGGCGACGCCGCCCACATCCACTCCCCCGCCGGCGGCCAGGGCCTCAACACCGGTGTCCAGGACGCCTACAACCTCGGCTGGAAACTCGGCCAGGTGCTGCGGCACGGAGCGGACGACACGCTGCTGGACAGCTACGAGCGGGAACGGCGGCCGGTCGCGGCGGACGTCCTCGGCATGAGCACCCGGCTGCACCGAGGCACCGTCGGCGACTCCCGCGCGAGCAGCCAGCGCGGCGCCGAGGTGCACCAGCTCGGACTCGGCTACCGGGGCGGCCCGCTCACCGCCGAGACCCGCGAAGGCCTCGGCGAGGAGGGGCCGCGGGCCGGGGACCGCGCACCGGACGCGCCGCTCGACGGCGGGCGGCGGCTCTTCGACGTCCTGCGCGGCCCCCACTTCACCGTGCTGGCGGTCGGCGCCGAGCCGCCCGCGGACCTGCCGGGCTTCGTCCGCACGCACCGCGCCCGGCCCGGCGACCCGGTCCACCGGGAGTACGGCGAGGGCCTGTTCGTCGTCCGCCCGGACGGCTACCTCGGCCTCGCCACGCACGACGCGGAGCGCGTCACCGCCTGGCTCGCCCGCTTCGCCGGATGACTCAGAACACCTCCGAGGGGACGTACGTCCCCCAGACCTCGCGGAGCGCGTCGCAGACCTCGCCCACCGTGGCACGGGCGCGCAGCGCGTCCCTCATCGGGTACAGGACGTCCTCCGTGCCCTCGGCGGCCTTCCGCAGCGCGGACAGCGCCGAGTCCACGGCCCGCCGGTCGCGCCCGGCCCGCAGCGCGGCCAGCCGCGCCACCTGCGCCGCCTCGATCGCCGGGTCGACGCGCAGCGGCTCGTACGGTTCCTCCTCCGCCAGCCGGAAGCGGTTGACGCCGACGACCACCCGCTCCCCGGAGTCGGTCTCCCGGGCGATCCGGTACGCGTTGCGCTCGATCTCGGCCTTCTGGAAGCCGCGTTCGATCGCGCTCACCGCCCCGCCGAGCTCCTCCACCCTGGCCATCAGGTCCAGTGCGGCCGCCTCGACGGCGTCGGTCATCGACTCCACGACGTAGGACCCGGCGAAGGGGTCCACGGTCGCCGTCACGTCGGTCTCGTACGCCAGGACCTGCTGGGTGCGCAGCGCGAGCCGGGCGGACTTCTCGGTGGGGAGCGCGATCGCCTCGTCGAAGGAGTTGGTGTGCAGCGACTGGGTGCCGCCGAGCACGGCGGCCAGCCCCTGGACGGCGACCCGCACCAGGTTCACCTCCGGCTGCTGGGCGGTGAGTTGCACGCCCGCGGTCTGGGTGTGGAAGCGCAGCATCTGCGACCTGGGGTTCCTCGCCCCGAACTCCTCGCGCATGACCCGGGCCCAGATGCGGCGGGCGGCACGGAACTTGGCCACCTCCTCCAGGAGGGTCGTGCGCGAGACGAAGAAGAAGGACAGCCGCGGCGCGAAGTCGTCGACGTCCATGCCGGCGGCGAGGGCGGTACGGACGTACTCGACGCCGTCGGCGAGCGTGAAGGCGATCTCCTGCGCGGGCGAGGCGCCGGCCTCGGCCATGTGGTAGCCGGAGATGGAGATGGTGTTCCAGCGCGGGATCTCGGCGCGGCAGTAGCGGAAGAGGTCCGCGACCAGCCGGAGCGAGGGCTTGGGCGGGAAGATGTAGGTCCCGCGGGCGATGTACTCCTTGAGCACGTCGTTCTGGATCGTGCCGGTGAGCCGGTCCGCGGGGACCCCCTGCTCCTCGCCGACCAGCTGGTACATCAGGAGCAGCAGGGCCGCGGGCGCGTTGATCGTCATCGAGGTGGAGACCCGGTCGAGCGGGATGCCGTCGAACAGCACCCGCATGTCCTCGACCGAGTCGACGGCCACGCCGACCTTGCCGACCTCGCCGTGGGCGAGGGGCGCGTCGCTGTCGTGGCCCATCTGGGTCGGCAGGTCGAAGGCGACGGACAGGCCGGTGGTGCCGTGGGCGATCAGCTGCCGGTAGCGCGCGTTGGACTCGGCGGCGGTGCCGAAGCCCGCGTACTGGCGCATCGTCCAGGGCCGCGTGGTGTACATGGCCGGGTGGACGCCGCGGGTGTACGGGTAGCCGCCCGGCTCACCGAGCCGTTCGGCCGGGTCCCAGCCGTCCAGGGCACCGGGGCCGTAGACGGGCTCGATCGGCAGACCGGATTCGGACTCGCGTGCCATGTCTCGTGCCTCCAGCGACTCGGGGCCCCTTTCCTCAGTGTGCGGCGATCGGTGCCCGCGCCGGTGCAACTACATGCCGGGGAAATCAGTCAAAGGGTGTACCGACCCATCACCAGGGGGACCACGTGGCACTCATATCCGTCGCAAGACCGCGCGCGGCGGCAGCGGCCGCCGCGCTTCTCACCGCGGCCCTCCTCGCCGGCTGCACGGCCCAGGCGAGCGAGCCCAGCGCCAGGGGCTCCGTGGCACCGGACGCCCCGTCCGGCACGGCGAGCCCCTCCGCGAGCCCGAGCACGAGCCCGAGCACGGCGCCGTCCACCGGCTCCGCCTCCCCGACGGCCTCCGCTTCCGCCTCGGCCACGAAGAAGCCGAAGGCCGACCGCACCCCCCGGCCGGTCGTCGTCATCGCGCGGGGCAGCACCAGCGCCCGGGTCCGCGAGCTGCAGGCCCGGCTGAAGCAGCTGGGCTTCTTCGGCCGCAACCCCACCGGCTACTACGGGGACGTCACCGTCTCCGCCGTCCGCGCCTTCCAGTCCCGCAACAAGCTGCCGGTCACGGGCACCGTCACCGACAAGACCTGGGCGAAGCTGCGTTCGGTCACCCGGCAGCCCACCCACGACGCCATGTACCCGCCGACCGCCAACACGGTGGCCAAGCTGGACCCGCGCTGCATGACGGGCCGCGTGCTGTGCGTCAGCAAGACCAGCCGCACCCTGGCCTGGGTCGTGAACGGCAGGGTCGTCTCGGCGATGGACGTCCGCTTCGGCTCCCAGTACACGCCGACCCGCGAGGGCACCTTCAGCGTCTTCGCCAAGAGCCGCAACCACGTGTCGACGATCTACCACACGCCCATGCCGTACGCGATGTTCTTCAGCGGCGGCCAGGCGGTGCACTACTCCGCCGACTTCGCGGCCCGCGGCTACGCGGGGGCCTCGCACGGCTGCGTCAACGTGCGCGACCGGGCCAGGATCTCGGCGCTCTTCGACCAGGTGCGGATCGGCGACAAGGTCGTCGTCTACTGGTGAGCCCGGGCCAGGAGCCCGTCCAGCGCCCGCCCGAACAGCAACCGGCCGGCCCACGCGGTGGGCCGGTCGAACACCCCCGGCAGCGGGCGCACCCGCAGGTCCTCGCGCCACACCACCCACGAGCCCCCGCCCTCGCGCGGCCACACCTCGACCTCGGCCCAGCCGAGCACGGTCCGGCCGCGCTTCTCCAGCCGGCAGCGCCCGGGGCGGCCCGCCTCCGGCGGCTCCCATCGCACGACGTCCATGGGGTCGTCGACGACCGCCCGCCCGATCCCGGTGCGCGCCGTGAACGACCGCTCCCCCGTCACGACGGCGGTGGTGAACGGCACCAGCTCGGCGTGGCGTTCCCAGTCGGTGACCCGGCGCCAGGCCTCGGCGGCGGGGAGCGGGCAGTGCCGCTCGATCCGGAAGATCACGGAATCGACCCTACGCCGCCGTCCCCGGGGCGGTACGTGAGGACGCGGGCGGAGCGGGGGGAAAGCGCTCCGCCCGCGTCCCTCGTTGGGGGCCCGATACGGGGGGACCGGGCGACCCCTCGACCGATGACCAGTCGGTCTACTGGTTAAAGCGCCCTGGGGGCCGAAAGTGTCACACCCCGGACCCGCCGCGCCCAGGAGCGCGGCCGGGAGAGGGGAGCCGCCCGGCCGCGCTCGGGTGCGGATCCCTGGGCACGGAAAGGCCCGGATCCGCGGGGCCGATGACCAGTCGGCCCCTCCTCAGAAGCGCACGGCGGCCGGGAAGTGTCACTCCCCATGGGTGCCGTGCGAGCCGTGGGCGCCGTGCGAGCCGTGCGTGCCGTGTCCGGAACGCGGTCCCGGCCTCCCGTCGGCCGGTGCGGGACGGGAGGTCGCCGCCGGGCGGGACGTCGGTACGGACGGACCCGCCCGGAAGGCTGGAGGGCCCCCGGCGGTGCCGCGCGGGGCGCGGCCCCCGTGGCGGTGGGGTCCGCCGGAACGATTCTTCCAACGGCCGCGGCTGTCCTGGGAGTCGTTGTCGCCCGACTCGGCACCTCTCCGGGCCTTGCCGCCGTTCGCGCCGTTCCCGGCGTTCCCGCCGTCACCGGCGTTCCAGCCGAGCAGTCCGGCACAGTAGCGGCGGACCTGCTGCTGGCCGCCGCCGCCCGCCGCCGTGCGCAGCTGCTTGTAGGCCTGCTCGTCCACGCCCTTGCGGTGCCGGCCGGCCGCGGCGTAGGCGCGGCACAGCGCCTTGTGGTCCAGGGCCGCCGTGACCGGCGCCGTGGAGGACGGCGTACCGGCGGGCCGGCCGGGGACGACCGTGCCGTGGGTGCCGCCGGTGCCGCCCGCCGGGCGGTCGCTGCCGGAGCCGGGGCGGGAGGAGACGGGCGGGGCGGTACGGCCCGGGGACGGCGAGCCGCTGTCCGAGGCGGCCGTGGCCGCGCCCTGGGTGTGGACCGGGGTCGGGTCCGGGACACCGTGGCCGAGCAGGGCGGGCAGCGCGCCCGCGGCGGCCGCCACGCTCACCCCCGCCACCGCCGCGGTCGCGATCAGCGACCCGGTCAGCGACCTGGTCTGACGGGCCGTACGGTTGCGGACGCTGCGGGACACCCCGCCCGCGCCCGCGCCGGGCGACCAGTCGTCGGACGCGCCCAGGCGGACGTCCGCGGGGTCCGCCGTGAGCGCCCGGTCGTCACGCGCGGCGCGGAAGGCGGCGACGGCCGCCTCCTCGCGTTCCGGGTCGAGGGCCGCGGGCTCCGCGGCGGCGGACAGCAGCCCCGCGAGGGCGGCGGCACGCTCGTCGCGCCAGGCCCGCCCGGCGGGGTCGTCACCGTGGGCACCCCGCAGCAACCGCTCCGCGGTGGCGTCGTCCAGCCAGTCGTGTCCTCGGTTATCGCTCATCTCATGTCCTCAAGCGTTCGGGGCGCCGAAAACGTCACACTCGACGAGCCGCCGTCGGAATCCAGCAGCTCGGCGAGACGGCGCAGGCCGCGACTGGTGGCCATGCGCATCGCACCGGGCCTCTTGCCGACGACCTCGGCCGCCGACCGGGAGTCCAGGCCCATCACCACGCGCAGCAGTACCGCCTCGGCCTGGTCCTGGGGAAGGGCGGCGATGGCCGCCAGCGCGGCACCGGTGCCCACCGCGGCGACCGCCTCCTCGGCGGTGTCCGAGACGGACGGACGGTCGACCAGTTCCTCCACGCCGGCGGCGGCCAGCGGCCGGCGGCCCACCGCCCGCAGGTGGTCCAGCGCGCGGTTGCGGGCGACCCGGGCGGCCCAGCCGCGTACCGCGTCCCCGTCGCCGCTGAAGCCCGGCAGGTCGCGCGCTATCTGCAACCACGCCTCCGACGCCACGTCCTCGGCGTCCCCCGCACCGACCAGTGAGCGTACGTACTGCAGCAGTTGCGGCTGCACCGCTCGGTACACGAACCGGAAGCCGTCCTCGTCCCCCTCCTGCGCCGCGCGTACCGCGGTCGCCAAATCCACGTTCGAGCCTCCCCCTCGGAATCGCGCACCATACTGCCGCATGGTGGGCGGCCGCAGGGTCCCCGGGGCGGTTACCGGCCGGTCACCAAGGGTCAGGACAGCAGCCTGGCGAGCCGCTTGAGGCCGCGGTGCGCCGCCGTGCGGACCGCTCCCGCCCGTTTGCCCAGCACCCGGGCCGCGGAGCCCCCGTCGAGCCCGACGACGACGCGCAGCAGGACCGCCTCCGCCTGGTCGGGGGGCAGCGAGGCGATCAGGGAGAGCGCGCGTCGTGTGGCGAGCGCCTCCAGCGCGCGCTCGGCGGTGTCCTCGGCCGCGGGGAGGTCCAGCAGTTCGGCGTCGAAGGGCCGGGCGCGGGGCCTGGTGTCCTGACGCCGCAGGTGGTCCAGGGCGCGGTGCCGGGCTATGGTCGCCGCCCAGCCGCGGAAGCCCGCCCCGTCGCCGCGGAACCGGCCGAGGTCGCGGGCGATTTCGAGCCAGGCCTCGGAGGTGACGTCCTCGGCCTCGTCGCCGACGAGGCCGCGCACGTAGCCGAGCAGCAGCGGCTGGACGAGCCGGTAGACGACCGCGAAGGCGTGCTCGTCCCCGCCCTGGGCGCGCCGGACCGCGGCCCCGAGCTCCATGTCGCGGTCGGTCCGCGGATCGTGGCGCCCCCCGTTGCTGGCCACACCGTCCCCTCGAATCGCCGGCATCCTGTACAGCGTGGATTCGCACTGAATCGTCACACCTGCCGGGCCGCGTGGCGATGGGTGTGACGTTTTCGGCCGCGCCGGCGCTTTAACAATCAGAAGCGGCCGGAGACGCTCCTGTGGGGGGAGGCGGACTTCGGCCGCTTCACCTGTGTGCGCCCGAGCGCGCCGGTTCAGCCGGCGCGCTCGGCGAGGGCGCTGAAGTCCTGCCAGCTCAGGGCGGGCGGACCGGGGTCCCAGAGCTTCTGGGTGAGCGCGCGCAGCGGCATCCGGATGCCGGCCGCGACCTCCTCCTCGGTCTGGGCGTCCGCCCGGTCGCACCAGACGGCCAGCCGCGCGCCGAGGATGCGGTCCGGCCCCGACAGCGCCGCGGGCACGGCGTCGTCCCGGTAGACGACGGCCGGGGTCCACTCCTCGTAGATGCGCCGCCCGCTGGGGTAGGGGAAGTTCTCCGGCGCGCCGAGGACGTAGTAGAGGTACCAGGAGTTGAGGTTGAGCAGCTGCCGGCCCTCGCGCAGGTACTCCTCGGGCAGCCGTCCGCGCAGTTTGTTGCTGGACCAGTAGGCCACCACCCGGTCCGGGTCCGCGGCGACCCGGGCGCCGTCGGAGAAGCCGTCGTTCCACGCCTCGACCCGTTTGCCGAGCGAGCGCAGCGTGCCGGCGCGGTCGTTGAGCCAGCCGGCCGCCGCGTCGGCCACACCCGCGTCCGGGCCGTAGCGCTCGCGCGCGTACGCGGCGACCTGCGGGAAGGACGCCTCCGGGTCGTCCGTCACGAGCGGTCCGTACTCGTCGCCGCCGACGTGCCAGTAGGTGCCGGGGAAGAGCGGCGCGTACTCCTTGATCAGGTCGTCGACGACGGCCGCCGCGCCGGGCCGGGAGACGTCGAGCGCCCCGCGCACGGGCGTGCCGTTCGCGGAGCGCAGCTGCAGGTCCGGGTGGGCGTCGAGCACGGCGCCCATGTGGCCGGGGCTGTCGATCTCGGGGACGACGGTGATGTGCCGCTGCGCGGCGAGTTCGACGACGGCGCGGACGTCCTCCTTGGACAGGTGCCGGGCCGAGACGACCTCGGGGTGGCTGTCGCTCTGCACGCGGAAGCCCTGGTCGTCGCTGAGGTGCAGGTGGAGCTGGTTGTACTTCAGGTCGCCGAGCTCGCGGACCCGGGCCTCCAGCCACTCGCGGCTGAAGTACTTGCGGCCGATGTCGATCATCAGCCCGCGCTCCGGGCGGTCCGGACCGTCCTCGACGGTGCCGGCCGGCACCCTTCCGGTGGAACGGACCGCCTGGAGGAGGGTGCGGGTGCCGTAGAAGACCCCGGCGTCGGTGCCGGCGCGTACTGTCACCCCGTCGGCCGAACTTGTCATCTCGTACGACTCCGGCCCCGAATTACTCCGTTCGAGTGAAAGCGAGATGTCCCCCGGTCCGGCGGGTCCGCTGGCGTACGGCCGGCGCAGCTCCCCCGCGAGCAGCCGCGCCTCGTCCTCCACCGCGCTCCCCGCGGGCGCCACCACCCGCGAGCCCGGTCCCGGGACGAAGGCGGGGTCCCCGGCGGCGGGCGTGAAGGAACGGACGGCGGGGATCGACGGGAACCCGGCGGGCGCGCCCGCCTGCCCCGTCCGCGGGGCGCCGGGGGCGGTGGTCCCCACGGGCGCGGCGAGCGCCGGGCCCGCCCCGAGCACGGCGGTCAGTACGGCCGTCGCCGCGTACGCCGACGCACGTTTCGCCCGCATCTGCCACATGATCCGAATTTATGCCCGCTGTGTGGATCTCGCCGCGCGGACCTGGAGAAGTCGTGCACTTTCGTTCCCGTACGAGTGAAATTCGCGCATCCGTCGTACAGGGCCGAACATAGGCCGATACGGTGGTCGTCACTCGCCGTCCCACTGTGGTTCACGCCGCGCAGCCGCCTCGCGGTTCCCCCCACGGCCGTCACCGTTCCCTCCCAGGAGCCCACCGCTGTCCAGCGACACCCCCGCCGTCCCGCCACGGGCCCCGGCGCACCTCCCCGCGCAGTCGCGCGGCCGCGTGCCCCGGCCCGCCCCGGCGATCCGCCCCGGCCTCCCCCACGGCCTGCGGCGGCTCAACGACGCCTCGCCCGGCGCGGCCGAAGCCGTCCTGCTGAGCTGTTGCGGCAGCCTGCGCTGGGCCCGCCGGGTCGCCGCGCACCGCCCCTACCCCGACCTGGACGCGCTGCTGGCCGCCGCCGACGAGGCCGCCTACGACCTCACGCCCGCCGACCTCGCCGATGCGCTGGCCGCCGAGGCGTCCGGCGCCCCGCCGGACTCCGCCCCCACCCGCGGCCACCTCGCCGCGCACACGGCGCTGCGGGCCGCGCAGGCCGCGTACGAGGCGCGCTTCGGCCATGTCTTCGTGCTGTCCCTCGACGGCGTGCACCCCGGAGAGTCCCTCGACCGGATGCTGGCGTCACTCCGTCAGCGTCTGGGCAACGACCCGGACGAGGAACGGGTCACGGCCGCCGAGGAACTGCGCCGCGTCACCCGCTCCCGCCTGGTGCGACTGGCCCTCGGGGACGCACGGGGCGGGCCCGGGGTTCCCGGCCGATACACCCACACGTGCGGGATCGATCACACCTGAAGGACCCGGCAGGACGTAGCCGACAAGCCGTCGCTACGATGGCCAGGGCCGGTGGACCGTACCCGGCCGGGCCGACCGACCAACGAAGCCGGCAGGCCCCACATCCGCTCCCGGAGGGTTTTTTCCGTGCCGGCTGGAACGTTGTACCGCGGCCGGGAAGGCATGTGGTCATGGGTGGCTCATCGAGTCACCGGTGTCCTCATCTTCTTCTTCCTGTTCGTCCACGTCCTCGACACCGCACTGGTGCGTGTCTCCCCCGAGGACTACGACAAGGTCGTCAACACCTACAAGCAGCCCATCGTCAGCCTGCTCGAGTACGGGCTGGTCGCGGCTGTCCTCTTCCACGCTCTGAACGGCCTGCGCGTCATCGCCGTCGACTTCTGGTCCAAGGGCCCCAAGTACCAGAAGCAGATGCTGTGGACCGTCGTCGGAATCTGGGTCGTGCTGATGATCGGGGCCATCTACCCCGTCCTCGGCCACGCCGCACGAGTGCTGTTCGGGAGCTGAGCGAAGCCATGTCCGCAACCGAACACGTGGAGCTCAGCTCCTCCAGCGCCGCCTACGGCCCCGACAACCCGGCCCCGGTCATCGAGCCGCCGCGCGCCCGCACCAAGCGCACCCCGCGCAGCACCCGGACCAACTTCGAGCTGTACGGCTGGCTGTTCATGCGCCTGTCCGGCATCGTCCTGGTCGTCCTGGTCATCGGCCACCTGCTGATCCAGCTGGTCCTCGACGGCGGCGTGACCAAGGTCGGGTTCGCCTTCGTCGCCGGCCGCTGGGCCTCGCCGTTCTGGCAGACCTGGGACCTGGTCATGCTGTGGCTGGCGATGCTGCACGGCGGCAACGGCCTGCGCACCGTGATCAACGACTACGCGGAGCGGGACAACACCCGGTTCTGGCTGAAGATGGTGCTCTACACCGCGACCGCGTTCACCATCATCCTCGGCACGCTGGTGATCTTCACCTTCGACCCGAACATCCGCTAGCCAGGGCTGGACAGGGAAGCGACCCCTCATGCAGATCCACAAGTACGACACCGTCATCGTCGGCGCCGGTGGCGCCGGCATGCGCGCCGCCATCGAGGCGACGAAGCGCAGCCGCACCGCCGTGCTGACGAAGCTCTACCCCACCCGCTCCCACACCGGCGCCGCCCAGGGCGGCATGGCCGCGGCCCTCGCGAACGTCGAGGAGGACAACTGGGAGTGGCACACCTTCGACACGATCAAGGGTGGTGACTACCTGGTCGACCAGGACGCCGCCGAGATCCTGGCGAAGGAGGCCATCGACGCGGTCCTCGACCTCGAGAAGATGGGCCTGCCCTTCAACCGCACCCCCGAGGGCCGGATCGACCAGCGGCGCTTCGGCGGCCACTCCCGCAACCACGGCGAGGCCCCGGTCCGCCGTGCCTGCTACGCGGCCGACCGCACCGGCCACATGATCCTCCAGACGCTGTACCAGAACTGCGTCAAGGAGGGTGTGGAGTTCTTCAACGAGTTCTACGTCCTCGACCAGCTCCTCGTCGAGGAGGACGGCGTCCAGAAGTCCGCCGGTGTGGTCGCCTACGAGCTGGCCACCGGCGAGATCCACGTCTTCCAGGCGAAGGCCGTCGTGTACGCCTCCGGCGGCACCGGCAAGTTCTTCAAGGTCACCTCCAACGCGCACACCCTCACCGGTGACGGCCAGGCCGCCGTCTACCGCCGCGGTCTGCCGCTGGAGGACATGGAGTTCTTCCAGTTCCACCCGACCGGCATCTGGCGCATGGGCATCCTGCTGACGGAGGGCGCCCGCGGTGAGGGCGGCATCCTCCGCAACAAGGACGGCGAGCGCTTCATGGAGAAGTACGCGCCGGTCATGAAGGACCTCGCCTCGCGCGACGTCGTCTCCCGCGCGATCTACACCGAGATCCGCGAGGGCCGCGGCTGCGGTCCCGAGGGCGACCACGTCTACCTCGACCTGACGCACCTGCCGCCGGAGCAGCTGGACGCCAAGCTCCCGGACATCACGGAGTTCGCGCGGACCTACCTCGGCATCGAGCCCTACACGGACCCGATCCCGATCCAGCCGACCGCGCACTACGCCATGGGCGGCATCCCGACCAACGTCCAGGGTGAGGTCCTCTCGGACAACACCACGGTCGTCCCGGGCCTGTACGCCGCCGGCGAGGTCGCCTGCGTCTCCGTGCACGGCGCCAACCGCCTGGGCACCAACTCGCTGCTGGACATCAACGTCTTCGGCCGCCGGGCCGGCATCGCGGCCGCCGAGTACTCCTCGGACCACGGCTACGTCGAGCTCCCCGAGGCCCCGGCGCAGCTGGTCGTGGACCAGGTCGAGCGGCTCCGCGCCTCCACCGGCAACGAGCGGGTCGCGCAGCTGCGCAAGGAGCTGCAGGAGACCATGGACGCCAACGTGATGGTGTTCCGCACCGAGCAGACCATCAAGACGGCCGTCGAGAAGATCGGCGAGCTGCGCGCGCGGTACAAGAACGTGTCGATCCAGGACAAGGGCAAGCGGTTCAACACCGACCTGCTCGAGGCGATCGAGCTCGGCAACCTGCTCGACCTCGCCGAGGTCATGGCGGTCTCGGCCCTGGCCCGCAAGGAGTCCCGCGGCGGCCACTACCGCGAGGACTACCCGAACCGCGACGACGTCAACTTCATGCGGCACACGATGGCGTACCGCGAGGTGGGAGCCGACGGCACCGAGTCGATCAGGCTCGACTACAAGCCGGTCGTGCAGACCCGCTACCAGCCGATGGAGCGTAAGTACTGATGAGCACCGCGACCCTCGACAAGGTCGAGGCCGAGGCCCAGGCCTCGCCCTACATCACGGTCACCTTCCGGATCCGCCGGTTCAACCCGGAGATCTCGGACGAGGCCACCTGGCAGGACTTCGAGCTGGAGATCGACCCCAAGGAGCGGGTCCTCGACGGCCTCCACAAGATCAAGTGGGACATGGACGGCACGCTGACGTTCCGTCGTTCCTGCGCCCACGGCATCTGCGGCTCCGACGCCATGCGCATCAACGGCCGCAACCGGCTGGCCTGCAAGACCCTGATCAAGGACATCAACCCGGACAAGCCCATCACCGTCGAGCCCATCAAGGGCCTGACGGTGCTGAAGGACCTGGTCGTCGACATGGACCCGTTCTTCCAGGCCTACCGGGACGTGATGCCCTTCCTGATCACCAAGGGCAACGAGCCGACCCGCGAGCGCCTGCAGTCCCCCGAGGACCGTGCGCGCTTCGACGACACCACCAAGTGCATCCTGTGCGCCGCGTGCACGTCGTCCTGCCCGGTCTTCTGGAACGACGGCCAGTACTTCGGCCCGGCGGCCATCGTCAACGCCCACCGCTTCATCTTCGACTCGCGTGACGAGGCGGGCGAGCAGCGGCTCGAGGTGCTGAACGACAAGGACGGCGTGTGGCGTTGCCGCACCACGTTCAACTGCACCGACGCCTGCCCGCGTGGCATCGAGGTCACCAAGGCCATCCAGGAGGTGAAGCGCGCGCTCATCACGCGTCGCTTCTGATCCCCTCCGCCGAGGCTCCCCCGAGGGCCCCGCACCCGGTTCCCGCCGGGCCGCGGGGCCCTCGGGCGTTCACGGCGCCAGCGCCCGGTGTATCTGCTTGCGGGTGGTCGTGTGGTCGACGCGCCCCGCGAGCCTGCGCAGCTCCTCCCGTCCGGCGCCGCGCTCCAGCCGGGCCAGGGCGCGTACGCCGGCACCGGCGACGACGGTCTTGACCGGGGACCGCTCCACGAGTGCGCCCAGGACGCGGACGGTCTCCTGGTGGGGAGGCACGGCCGGGGACGACAGCAGCCAGGCCAGACCCCGTACGGCGGAGACGTTCCAGGGGTCGTGGGCGCCCGCCTCGGCGCTGCCGCCGTGGGTCGCGAGGGCGAGCCAGGGCGTGGCGGTGCGGCGTACCGCCTCGGGGCCGACGCCGTCGAGGATCCCGGCGGCCGCCCGGTCCCAGCGCGCGCCGGGGCCCGGCTTGGCGGTACGCAGGTGCGGGATCAGCCGCCGCCACCGGGCGCCGAGTGCCGGCAGCTCGGCCAGGACGCGGTCGGACCAGGGCTCGCCGGGGTTGAGGGGCGGCTCGGGAAGGCGGTCCAGGAGGAGTTCCGCCCAGTCGAGGCCGTGGTGCGCGCACCGGCGGATCATCCCGACGACCTCCGCCGACAACGGACGTCCCGCGTCGAGCAGGGCCTCCGCGACGACGGGCATCTCGTCGCCGTAGTCGAAGCAGTAGGACCGCCTGGCGATGCCCTCCAGCATGTCGTTCCACAGGGCGCACCACGCGTCGTGCACGAAGCCCCGGGACACCGCGGCCAGCAGCACCGTGACCCGCTCGTACCGGTCGGGCGTCGAACCGGGCGCGTTGGCACGCTCGACGAGCAGCCCTGCGAGGGTGAACCGCAGTTCCTGCGGCATCGCCCTCAGCAGGGACACCGCTCCGTACCCCTCGCACTCCGGCGCCGACAGCAACTGCCCGGCCAGCTCGGCCGCGTCCCCGCGCGCGGTGAGCCGGGCGATGAGGTCGATGCGGCCCGGGTCCTCCCAGGGCGAGTACTCGAGGGTCCGTACGCGTCTCACAGCCGGCTCACGATCGTCGGGTCGGTGATCTCCGTGTCGCGGGCCAGGAGCAGCGCCTTGGCGAGGATCACCGGCAGCATGGGGTCGCCCTCGAAGGGCAGGGGGCCCGGGACCGCGCCGGCGGTCGCGGGCGGGACGACGCACAGGTGGCGGTCGCCCGGGGACATCAGGACGTTGCCCGAGCCGAGGTGGATCCGGTACGTGTGCCGGTCGCCGCGGACGTGCAGGAAGCGGCCGTCCACGGCGCAGCGCCCGGCGACGGCCAGGCGCGGCACGAGGCGGGCCAGCACGTCGCGGCGGGTCTCGGCGCAGGGGGTCAGCTCACCGGAGCCGTAGGACGTCCAGTAGGCGCGGAACCGGCCGTCGGGGCCTCCGTCCTGCCAGGTGGGGTCGTTGCCGATGCCGGCGGCTCCGACGAACAGGTCGACGTCGCGCAGGACTTCGCTGAGGACCAGCGGCGGGACGCCGGTGAGCGGCAGCGGGTCGGACCGCCCGGCGGGGGCGTCCAGCGGGAGGAAGCGCACCCGGTCCGCCGCGACGAGCGCGGGGCCGCCGCAGAGGGCCGGGTCGTCGCCGTCGCCGTCGAGGCCCTGGAGGGGCAGTTCCACGCGCAGTCCCCACTGCGGGAGTTCGCGCGTGGCGGGCGGGAGGCCGTCCCCGGCCGGCGGGAGCGGGAGGTGGCGCCAGCCCCGGGCGGTGGCCAGCGCGGCGAGCCGCCGCCGCCTCAGGACGTGCGGGGTGGCGAAGAGGCGTCCGGCGTCGGCGGGGCCGTACACCTCGCGGTGGGCCTGCCGGAAGGGCTGGGTGACGCCGTGCCGCTCCAGCCACTCCCGCCAGGCCGTGACCTCCGCGCGCTCGCGCCCCAGGGGGTGCCACAGCGCGACGGCGCCCTCTGTGCCGGCCGGGACCGGCGCGCCGTCGAGCGTGCGCAGGCCGCCCCCGGCCCAGCCGCAGGCGACCCCGTCGACCGTCCACAGCAACCGCCGGGCGAGGGTGCCGAGCAGCGGGTGGCCGGCGAACCCGTCCCGCCAGACGGCGTACGGCCACGCGGGCCGCTCCGGGAACAGCCCGTCCAGCCGGCCGGCCTCGGCGGCCAGCGTCCGGTCGATGTCCCTGACGGCGGTCCTGAGCCGCGTCAACTCCCCGGCGTGCTCCCGCCGTACGGCCGCCGGGGCGCCCTTCAGCGCCTTGCCCGCCGCGTTCCGCCACCCCAGCACGGCCCGCCCGTCCCGGATGCCCAGCTGCGCGGTGACCCCGCCCAGCGGCTGCGCCACCCCGAGCCCGTACCCGGGCACGGCCGGCCCCCCGGCGTCCCCCCACACGACCACGCTCACCGTCCACCCCCATGCGGCGACCCCACGTTCCCCGTCCCGACCGAGCGTAGGACCGCCCTCTGACAGCGCCCCGCGCTTCCCCCGTCCGGCGCAAGCACCCCCCGTGCGCTGGGCCGACCGGTGTGCACGGGGGTGGCCCCGGTTCGGCCGTGGGGGGTCGCAGCTTGTACCGTCCCCCCATGGCCGCGACACCCCCCACACCGCCGCGACGTGCCGTCCTCGGGCTCGGCGTGGCTGCCGCGCTGCTCCCCGCCGGAAAGGCGGTGGCCGCCGGCAGATCCGTGGTCGGGGGCGAGCGGCTGGGGCTGCACGGGGTGCAGGTGGCCGTGGGGGCGCCGAAGCTGCCGGAGACGAACTCCCTGGCGTGGATCGTGGCGGACGCCGACTCCGGTGAGGTCCTGGCGTCGTACAACGCGCACCGGCGGCTGCCCCCGGCCAGCACGCTGAAGATGCTCTTCGCGGACACGCTGCTGCCGCTCTTCGACCGGCGGTCCCGGCACCAGGTGACGCACGCGGACCTGGCGGACATGGGGGCCGGGAGCAGTCTGGTCGGGATCGAGGCGGGGATCAGCTACACGGTCGAGCAGCTGTGGCTCGGGGTGTTCCTGCGCTCGGGGAACGACGCGGTGCACGTGCTGTGCTCGATGAACGGCGGCGTCGAGAAGACCGTCCGGGACATGCGGGCGCGGGCGCGGGAGCTGCAGGCGAACGACACTCACGTGGTGAGCCCGGACGGCTACGACACGCCCGGCCAGCTCTCCTCGGCGTACGACCTGACGCTCTTCGCCCGCGCGGGGCTGCGGAACCCCGACTTCCGGCACTACTGCGCCACGCGCGTCGCCCGCTTCCCCGGGGAGAAGGGCGCGAGCTTCGAGATCCAGAACACCAACCGGCTGCTCGGCGACTACGACGGCATGATCGGGGTGAAGAACGGCTACACCACCAACGCCGGGAACACCTTCACGGGCGCCGCGGAACGCGACGGGCGGACGTTGCTGGTGACCGTGATGCACCCGGAGTCCGGCTACGACGAGGTGTACCAGGAGGCGGCCGACCTGCTCGACTGGGGCTTCGACGCCGTGGGCCGCGTGGAGCCGGTCGGGGAGCTGGTGCCGACGCTGAGCCAGGCGCGCGCGATGGCCGGCGGGCCGCCGGCCGACGGCCCCGGCCCGCGGCCTGCCGCGGCGGCCGACGGGTCGAAGGGGTCCTCGTGGGTCGGACCGGCCGTGGAGACCGTGCTGGTGGCGGCCGTGGCGGCGTTCGTCCTGGCGATCAGGCGCCGCCCGCTGCCGCAGCGTACGGCCGCCGCCCGGGGGGACGCGCGGCGGCGCGGGCGCGGCTCGAGCCGCGCCCGCTGAGGCCGCCGTCGCGCGGCCGG